>JBEIHT010000121.1:0-6612 GCA_040381155.1 Aphanothece sp. | reverse complement strand
GCCTGATCTGCCCGGAGGAGCTGCAGCGGGTGTACCTGGTGACGGCGGAGGGAAACGGAAGGGAAATGCCTGAGCTGGAGCCCAGCGATCGCCGGTCGCGGCGGCCGTAGGACCGGTGGCGGGGGTGGTGAGGAGGTCCCGTGAAGGGATTCCAGCGGGAGCACCAGATGGGTCACAGACCCAAGGGTCCAGACCCGCTCCGGTGATCGACGGCCCCGCCGCACGATCCGCACAAACCCGGTCCACTGCCCCACGGCCCCAGGCCTGGGTTGCCTGGTGGGCTTTTGCTGGGCGCTCACACCCACCACACCGCCCCCGCGCCCTGGGCTATCTGCAGCTCCCGCGCCCGCCGCGGCCTCGGCAGCCTCCTGCCCGGCCAGGTGTATGTCGGCCGGCCCAGTCCGCTGGGCAATCCCTATGCCCTCGGCCGCGATGGCAACCGCGAGCAGGTGATCGCCCGGTACCGCCGCTGGCTCTGGGCGCAGCTGCAGGCACCGGGCTCAGCGCAGGAGCGCGAACTCAGGCGCCTGCTGGCCCAGGCCCGCTCCGGCGAGCTGGAGCTCTTGTGCTGGTGCGCCCCCCTGCCGTGCCATGCAGAGGTGGTGCGCTCGGCGCTGCTCTGGCTGGCGGGGGAGGAGGGGGGCTGAGCCGGCGAGCGCCACATCCGCGAGAGCAGCAGGTGCATCGGGGAGCGTTCCCGCCCGCGACTTCCGACGGCCCTGCGGGAGATGGAGATCGCCGTGGATCTGCGTTGGGATTCGGACAACAGGCGCAGTGCGCACCGCACAGGCCTTCTCGCCCTGAGATCAGGTTGCCCGCCTCAGGTTTTCCCACAAGAATGCTGGAACCCAGCAGTGAGCTCGCTTCGTGGCAACCAGGCCCGCGCCAGGTGATGGCGGCTTGCGGGCCGGAGTGCTGATCGGCGCCCTTGCCCTGGCCGTGATCAGCGGCGCGAGCCTGCGTCCCGATCCCGTCGCGGCGGCCGCCTCCAGGGCCAGCGGCGCACCCCTTGCCGCCAAGAGCGCCTCCCGGGCCACGCCACGGCCGCCGCGGGCGTTCCCATTGGGCGCGCTGGTGCAGAGCCAACCGCTCGCCACGGCGGCCGGGGGCCTGCTGGTGGCCCTGCTGCTCACTGATCGGCTGGTGCTGTGGAAGCGGCCGCGCTGGCTGCTGCGTCTCTCGGATGACGGTCTGGAGATTCCGATCGGTTCTGGCAATGTGCTGCGGCTGGGGTCGCGGCTGTTCCAGGCCCTCAAGTACCGCGACCGGGTGCTGGATGCCTGGTTGAGGGAGCATGAGCAGAGGATTCAGAAGCGCTTCTCCTCCCTTTCCACCGTGGAGCAGCGGCGCCACCACCTGGGCCTGCCGGTGCAGGTGGGCCAGAAGCTGGTGCCCGAACTCACGGCCGAGGGGCTCCGCCAGCTGGAGGGGGCCGTGGGCGGCCTGCTGCTGATCCACGGCGAGGGCGGCGTGGGCAAGACGAGCCTGGCGGTGCAGATCGCCAGCTGGGCGCTGGCGGGACAGCTCAGCGCCCGCCCCGTGGTGCCGGTGTTGGTGGAGGCGGATCTGCAGGGGGAGGAATCGCTGCTCAGCCGGGTGCGCAGCTCACTGCTGGCCCTGAGCGAATCGCTGGGGCCGGAGCGCGGTTCGCCGCCTCCCTCCCTGGCGATGGTGCGGGTGATGCTGGAGCGGCGCCGGCTGCTGGTGATCCTCGATCACTTCTCCGAGCTGGGGGATGAGAGCCGGCGGCGGCTGGATCCCACTGGCGACGAGTTCCCCTCCGCCTGGGCGATTGTGACCTCGCGGCGCCAGGAGAGCTTCGGGGGGAAGGTGGTGTTGAGGCTGCAGCCACAACGCTTAGAGGCTCATAAGCTTTGGCCCTTCTTCAACGCCTACCTGCAGAAGGTGCGCGAGGCGGGGGCGGAAGACTGGGATGACGACCTGCTGGAGCGGGCCGTGAGCCGCCTGCGTGAGATCACCGCTGGGCTTGTGGATGAGCAGCGGGCGATCACCGTGCTGCTGGCCAAGCTCTACATCGATGTGGTGCTGTCCGAGCGGCGCGGCGCCGGTGGTTCGCTGCTGCCGGCGTCGGTGCCAGCGCTCATGCTCTCCTACGTGCGCCAGATCAATGGCGCCATCCCGGAGGCAGATCGCCAGCCGCCGGAGCTGGTGGTGCGTGCCTTGCAGCATCTGGCCCAGGCCAGCGTGGGTGAGCTGTTCCGGCCCCGAGCGGTGTGGCGTGAACAGGCCCAGAGCGCGCTGGCTCTGGCCTGCGCCGAATCGGAGGGAAGGGAGGACGAGGCGGAGAGCCGCCGGCGCAGCGGCGGGGTGGAGTTGCTGCGCTATCTGGTGGAGCGGCTGTTGCTGGTGGAGCGCATCAGCGATGGAGAGTCTTTTCGGCTCGTGCTCGATCCCCTGGCCGATTACCTGGCGGCCCTGGGCTGGTTGCGCCAGCTGGGCCGCGAGGGCGATGGCGCTTGGGATCGTTTCCTGGAGCACACCCTGCCGGCTGCGGGCAGTGAGGCGGCGGCCCTGGCCCATGGCTTCCTGCGGGCGCTGTACGACTGCGCTGTGCATGCGCCGGATCCGGCGGTGCTGGGGCTGGAGGTGCCGCCGGCGGTGGTGGCACGGCTGGCGGAGCGGGCGGCGATCGATCCAGCGCGGATCGCCCGGGAGCGGGAGCGGCGGCGCCTGCGGCGGCTGATCGACGATCTGGCCGAGCCCGACCTGGCGGTGCGCCTGCAGGCGATTGAGGAACTCTGCCGGCGCCGTTCCCGCGAGGGGAAGGTGATCGAGGCCCTTGGGCGGGTGCTCCAGAGCGAGGACCAGGATCAGGAGGTGCGCCAGGCCGCCGCCATCGCCCTGGCGGTGGAGGGGGGTGCGGACGCCGCTCGGGCCCTGGCCGAGGTGGTGGACACGCCCCTGCCGGGCGGGGAGGAGATTCCCGCCGCCATCGCGCTGCGCCGCACGGCGCTGGAGGCGCTGGGGCTGGTGGTGGCGGGCCTGCGGGAGGCCAGCCAGGCGCCGCTGCGGGAGGAGCTGATGCAACTCCTGGAGAAGCAGCTGCGGGCCGACAGCCTCGATCTGCTGGTGGAGGGCGAGGAAGGCTGGGCGGAACAGGACCGGCGCCTGCCTCCCCTGCAGGGCGCTTCCCGGGCGTTGCAACTGGCGGCGTCGGCGGAGCTGCCCCTGCTGGGCGATGGCCCAGGGCGCGAGGTGCCCATGCTCACGCTCACCGCCCTGCAGGAAGGGGAGGCCCTGCGGATCCGCACGGAGGTGGTGACCCCGCCGGTGTGGCGTCTGCCGTTGCCGGGCGGCGAGCAGCTGGAGCTGGTGGTGGTGGAAGGCGGGGAAGCCGGCATTGGCTCACCGGAAACGGAGGAAGGCCGCAGCTGGTACGAAACCCAGCGCGATGGCTGCAAGGGCGTGAACGTGGAAGCGGAACGCACCGTGCGGCTGGAGCGGTTTGCCTTGGTGCGCCATCTGATCACCCACGCACAGTGGCAAGCGGTGGCGATGTTGCCGGCGCTGGAACGAGACCTGAATCCCACCCCGGGGACCTACAAACCGAACGACCTGTGGGAACGCTTTGCCCAGCCCGGCGGCCTGCCGGTGGACAGCGTGAGCTGGAACGATTGCCAGGAATGGCTGGAGCGCCTGAACCGCTGGCTTCTGGAGCAGTGGGGCCTGCTGGGGGGGCAGGGGGATGCCCCCCAACTGGCGCTGCCCGGCGAGGGCCAGTGGGAGGCGGCCTGCCGTGCTGGCGCGGCGACGCCCTTCCATTTCGGCGACATCCTTGATGCCAGCTGGGCGAACTACGACGGCGGCTACACCTATGGCCCAGGTCGCCAGGGTGCCTACCGCCAGCGGCCTGTGCCGGTGGGCTTCTTTGGCCTGGTGAACCGCTGGGGCCTGGCGGAGCTGCACGGGCAGCTGTTCGAGTGGTGCGGCGATCAGTGGCACCCTGATCCAAAGGGCGAGGGCTGGCCCAGCGCTGGCCTGCCCTGGGAGGGGGTGGATCCGGCCCTGGAGGCCCTGGGAACGGCCCAGAAGGACTGGAAGCTGCTGCGCGGCGGCTCCTGGTTCAACGATCCGCTCAACTGCCGCGCCGCCAGCCGGAACAGCTTCCCCCCGGCCCTCGTCAGCACCCTCTACGGCGTTCGCCCCTGCTGTCTCCTCCCCCCAGGCTCCCTTCTTGGTTCTTGAGCCCTCGGGCCCTTTGCCCTGGGGCTGTTTGGTTTTGCCCTGGCTGTTGGGTTTCGTGTTGCCGGGCTGTTTGGCTGGAGGGTCTGGCGCCGCAGGCGCATCGAATTTTTTGCGTCCCTCCCATGTTGGATCGTCTGCCGCAATGAGTGTTCCCAGCCGCGGCGAACTGCCGATCATCCAGGCCACCATGGATCTGATCCAGTGGTTCGTGCCCTTGCTCAACCGCCTGCCCCGCGATCACCGCTTTGCCCTCGGCGATCGCCTGGTGAGTGGCCTCTACGACCTGCTGGAGGGCCTGGTCGCCGCGCGCTACGCCACCGCCAAGCTGGAGCGCCTTGAACCACTCAATGCCCGCCTGGATCTGCTGCGCCTGCAGATCCGCCTGCTGCACAACTTCCAGTTGATCGATGATCGCCGCTACGAGCATGTGGCCCGTCTGGTCGAGGAGGTGGGTCGTCAGCTCGGCGGCTGGATCAGCCAGCAGCGGCGCCAGGGCCAGGCAAGCGCTCCGGCCTGAGCCTCGTCCGGATGGCCAAGCCCCCACCGCCGCTGCGGGATCTCTATCCCCGCATCACCAGCTTCCCCACCCTGCTCGCCTCCTTCCGCAAGGCGAGCAAGGGCAAGCGCTACCGCCCCGATGTGCTCGCCTTTGCCGCCAACCTAGAGGCTGAACTGTTCCAGCTGCAGCACGAGCTGCGCAGCTTCTCCTACGCCCCAGGTTCCTACCGGCAGTTCCTGGTGCGTGAGCCCAAACCACGCCTGGTGAGCGCCGCACCCTTCCGGGATCGAGTGGTGCATCACGCCCTGATCGCGGTGATCGCCCCGCCCCTGGAGCGGCACTTCCTCCCCACCAGCTACGCCAACCGCCCTGGCTACGGCAGCCATCGCGCTCTGCGCCGCTTTGCCCGGGCCTGCCGTGAACACCGCTGGATCCTGCAGGCCGATATTCGCCTCTACTTCCCGTCCATCGATCACCTCGCGCTGATCGCCCAACTGGAGCGCCGGATCGCCTGCCCTCACACCCTCTGGCTGCTGGCCGTGATCCTGGCGAACGGCGCCAGTGGTGGCCCCGCCATCGATGCCTCTCCTGACGACACCCTGCTGGCGCCCCTGGAGCGACCCAGAGGCCTGCCGATCGGCAACCTCACCAGCCAGTTTCTGGCGAATCTCCACCTCGATGCCCTCGATCACCAGCTGCAGGCACTTGCCGGCGTCAGGGCCCACCTGCGCTATGTGGATGATCTGGCCCTGTTCGCCGATCAGCCGGAGCCGTTGCGTCAGGCCCTGGTGGTGCTGCGCACCCGTCTCGCCGGTCTGCGGTTGCGCCTGCATCCGAACAAAACCCACATCCACCGCACCGCCAGCGGCGCCAGTTTCGTGGGCTTTTATGTCATCGGCGGGCGTATCCGCTTGCGCAACCACAGCCTGCTGCGCATTCGCCGCGGTCTGCGCCGTTGCGCCCAGGGGCTGGCGCACCGTCGTCTCCGCCATGCCCAGGCCCACGCCTCCGCCCTGAGCTGGAACGCCCACCTGGCCCATGGCCACACGGTTCGGCTCCGCCGCCGCCTGTTTTTGCCCCACGGCTTCTGCGCGGACCTGGTCCCGACATCACCCCTAGGCTGAGCCTTGAGGGCGGGTCGCCCAGCTGCTGCGCGGCGGCTCCTGGTTCAACGAACCGCACAACTGCCGCGCCGCCAACCGGAACAGCAACCACCCGGCCAACGTCAACACCAACAACGGCGTTCGCCCCTGCTGTCTCCTCCCCCCAGCACCCTTCACCGTCAGAGCCGTTGGAAGGGATTCCAGCGGGAGTGCAAGAAGGGTCCAGACCCGCTCCGGTGATCGGCGATCCCCGCTGGCAAGGCCTGCCCCGAGCCAACGGCCGCACGATCCGCACAACCCCGGTCCACTGCCCCACGGCCCCAGACCTGGGTTGCCTGGTGGGCTTTTACTGGGCGCTCACACCCACCACACCTCCCCCGCACCAGAGGCCACCTGCAGCTCCCGCGCCCGCCGCAGGGCCGCGCTGCGCACCACCAGCCGGCAGCGCGCTGAGGGGGCGCCAGAGCGATCGAGCAGCCAGAGCCGCACCCAGCGGCGATCAACCCCCGCCGGCTGGAGCTCGATGCCGATGGAGAGAGGGGAAGCCATGGGGAAACCGGGAAGGGCGACGGTCCCACGCCCCCACCGGGGGCATCCATCGCCCAACCCGATCCGGTTCCCCGACCCCCTCTCCGCCAAGGCAGCGCGAGCGCAGCGACAGCCCGATGCCGATGGCGAACGTCCACGGGAAAAGCGGGACCCCACAGGGACCCGCCGAGAGCGGCGTAGCCGCCTCAGAGCACCGAGACGGTGCCCACCTGCGCGGCCTGCAGCTTGCGGGCCACCGAGAGGGCGGTGAGCAGG
>JBEIHT010000120.1:0-6630 GCA_040381155.1 Aphanothece sp. | reverse complement strand
GCCTGGTGCAGCAGCTGGAGGAGGAGCTGGAACTCCACCCCGCCCACGGCCTCGGCGAGCGCCGCCTGCTGGCCAAGCACCACCGCCGCCGCGGCGAGCTGCAGGCGGAGATCGAGGAGCGGCGGCGCCTGCTGCACTTCCGCTCCAACCGTCACTGGGACACCTTCCTGAAGCTGATCGAGATCCTGCGCTTCTTCGGTGCCCTCGCCGGCGCCGACGGCCTGGAGCCCACCGAGGTGGGCCGCACCGTGGCCGCCCTGCGCGGCGACAACGAGCTCTGGCTCGGCCTCGCCCTGATGAGCGGCCACCTCGATGAGCTCGAGCCCGCCGACCTGGCGGCCGTGCTCGAGGCGATCTCCACCGAGGTGAACCGCCCCGACCTCTGGTGCGGCTGGCCGCCGCCCGCCGCCGCCGAGGAGGCCCTCCATGACCTGCGCGCCCTGCGCCGCGAACTGCAGCGCCAGCAGGAGCGCGCCCAGGTGGTGGTGCCCGTCTGGTGGGAGCCGGAGCTCACCGGCCTGGTGCATGCCTGGGCGAAGGGGGCCAGCTGGTCCGAGGTGATCGCCAACACCTCCCTCGATGAGGGCGATGTGGTGCGGGTGCTGCGCCGCACCCTGGATCTGCTGGCCCAGGTGCCCTATGCCGAGGCGATCAGCGAACGCCTGCGCAGCCATGCCCGCCAGGCCCTGCGGGCGATCAACCGCTTCCCGGTCTGCGAGATCGAAGACCTGCTGCCGCCGCCACCGGCGCTGGAGCGGGCCACGGGCTGAGGTCTCAGGGCTTCAGCACCAGATCCGCCCCGTTCGGATGGCTGCGGCGGAAGCGGCGGTCTTCGGATGCGCGGTGGCTGGTGCGGCGGAAGGAGCCCAGGTCGATGCCGAAGGCCTGCTGGAAGGCCCGGTTGGCCTCCGTCACCGGCAGCAGCCCGCAGCGATGCACCAGCTGCTCCAGCGGCTCGGCCGGGCGATTGGCGATCGCCTCGTAGAGGCGGTTGAGGCGCAGCTGCTGGAGGGTCTGCCAGGGGGTGCGGCCCTGGCAGTGGTCGAAGCAGAGGGCCAGGCAGCCCTCGCTCACCCCCAGCTGCGAGGCCACCCCGGCGATCTGGATCGGCTCGCCGTAGTGGTCGGCGAAGTAGTGGATGGCCTCGCTCACCAGGGCCCGGCGCTGCTCGCGGCCCAGCGGATTCGGGTGGGGAGTGGCCATGGCGGGAAGCGGTGGCTACCGCACGGAGGGCGGGATCCGCAGACCCCTTCCCCCTGTCGTAACCCCTGGTCGAGGGCGACGTCGTCGCGATCGGGACGAACGGGGGGATCCGTCGCAAAGTGGAACGCTTCGTCAAGAGCCAGCCCGATGTACGGCATCCCGAACCCCACTGGGTCGTTACCTATGGTTACAATTCGAAAGAATTCGCAACACCACCCATGGCTGCTCCAGAGTCCCGCTTCGGTTTCGTTGCCTTCGCCGAAACCTGGAATGGCCGGCTCGCCATGCTCGGCTTCGTGATCGGTCTCGCCACCGAGCTGCTCACCGGCCAGGGCATCCTTTCCCAGATCGGCCTGGGCTGATCCAGAGCCTCCTGAATCCCCCGCTTCCAGCAGAAGTGGGGGATTTTTGCTGGCCCGGCAGCGCCAGGCGCCGCCTCCTGAGCGGCTCAGCTGGCCGCGCCGAACTCCAGAAGGCTCTGCGCCAGGGCCTCCGCGCTCCTCAGCGCCCCCTCCACCCGGCCGAAGCCTTCACCGGCCAGGTAGTCGCCGCAGAAGCCAAGATGGCTCGCCGGGCAGAGGGCCAGGGCCGGATCCAGCCCGGGGGGCTCCGGAAAGGCGGCTCCCCAGCGCATCAGTTGCGGGTCCGCCGCCGCGATCGCGGCGGCGCCTTGCACCGGCGGAATCCAGGGGGCGAGCAGGCCCGCCAGGTTGTCCGCCAGCTCCAGGCGCACGGCCGTCTCGCTCGCGGCGGAGCCCAGCCCCGGCAGCCGCCGCTCGGCGAAGGCCTCGCTGGAATGGGCCACCAGCGCGCAGCGCCCGTCCATCAGCGGCTGCACCACCAACCGCCGCAGCCCCCAGCGCTCCTGCGCCTCCGGCCCGCAGGCCAGCAGCCGGAAGGGCAGCTGCCGCCACAGGCCGGCCCGCTCTGTGCCGCCCACCAGCAGCAGATTGAGGCGCGCCCGCCAGCGGCTGGCGCCGATCGCCGCCACCGCCGCCCGCAGGAGCGGATCGTCCGTCGCGGCGGCCACCTGCTGCAGGGGCACCTCCGGCCAGCCCAGCAGCTCCTGAACGCGGGGGTGGGCCAGCAGGCTGCCGCTCAGCGCCAGCCAGTCCACCTCCGCCAGCTCCTCGCCCTCGTCGTTGAACAGCCGCCAGCCCCCCCCCGCCCGCCGCTCCAGCCGCCGCACCCGGTGGCCCCAGTGGCGCTCCACCGGCCCCTGCTGCTCCGCCAGCTCCAGCAGCCCGTGGGCCAGCCGGTCCATGCCGCCGCAGCCGTGCCACAGCTCCCCCGCGAGCAGGGGATCCCGGCTCGGCTGATGCAGCTGGCCGTCGCCCGCGAGGTCGGCGCTGGGCCCGCTCCAGGGCTCGATCCAGCCGCCGTTCCGCAGCGGCGCCAGCAGGGCGGGGGCGGGGCCGGCGCCGATGTTGAACAGGGGGGCGCCGTGGTCGATGGCCAGGTTGGCATCGTGGCGGGAGCGGCGGGTGGCGGCCCGCCCCCCCGGGCCCCGGCCCGCCTCCCACAGCCCGATCCAGCCCCGCCAGCCCCCCCGCCGCAGGGCCGCCGCCAGGGCGCAGCCGGCGACGCCCGCCCCGATCACACCCAGGGAGGGGGAGTGGCCCATCGGTTCAGCGGGGCCGCAGCACCAACCAGACGATCAGCAGCAAGCCGGTGCTGCTGACCACCGCGTAGACGAGATCGGCCTGGGCAAACCAGATCAAATCCCCAGCCTCCCCCAGATCACCTCCAGCTGGGCCTGGTGCAGATCGGTGGCGAAGCAGGCCTCCAGTTGCCCCGGCGAGAGCCGGGCGCCCACCTCCGGATCGGCTTCCAGGTTCGCCCGGAAGTCGCCACCCTCGCGGTTCCAGGCGCTGTGGGCGTGGCGCTGCACCACCCGGTAGGCCTCCTCCCGGCTCATGCCGCTCTCCACCAGGGCCAGCAGCACCCGCTGGCTGAAGACCACGCCGCCATACACGTTCAGGTTGCGCGCCATGTTCTGCGGGTAGACCCCCAGACCCTTCACCACCTCGGTCATCTCGCGCAGCATGAAGTGCAGCGTCACCGAGCAGTCGGGCAGCATCATCCGCTCGACGGAGCTGTGGCTGATGTCCCGTTCGTGCCAGAGGGCCATGTTCTCCAGGGCGGCGACCGTGTAGCTGCGCAGCACCCGCGCCAGGCCGGAGATGCGCTCGCTGCGGATCGGATTGCGCTTGTGCGGCATCGCCGAGCTGCCCTTCTGGCCCTTGGCGAAGTTCTCCTCCACCTCCAGCACATCGGTGCGCTGCAGGTTGCGGATCTCGGTGCTGAACCGCTCCAGGGAGGCCCCCACCAGGGCCAGGGTCTGCACGTAGTCGGCGTGGCGATCGCGGGAGATCACCTGGGTGCTGGCGGTGTCGGGCTCCAGACCCAGCCTGGCGCAGGCGATCGCCTCCACCTGCGGATCGGTGTTGGCATAGGTGCCCATGGCGCCGCTGATCTGGCCCACGCTCACCAGCGTGTCCAGCCGCTCCAGCCGCTGCCGGTTGCGCTCCGTTTCCGCCAGCCAGCCCGCCAGCTTGAAGCCGAAGGTGATCGGCTCACCGTGGATGGCGTGGGAGCGGCCAATCATGACCGTGCCCTTGTGCTCCCGCGCCAGGGCGCGCAGGGCGTCCGCCAGGGCGTCGAGCTCGCGGCGCAGCTCCCGCACCGAGGCGCGCAGCTGCAGGGCCAGGCCGGTGTCGAGCACATCGGAGCTGGTCATGCCCACGTGGATGTAACGCCCCGCGTCGCCCACGTGCTCATTGACATTGGTGAGGAAGGCAATCACGTCGTGGCGCACCTCCGCCTCGATCTCCAGGATGCGCGGCACCTCGAAGCGGGAGCGCTCGCGGATCTGGGCCATCGCCTCGGCCGGCACCCGGCCGAGCTCGGCATTGGCCTCGCAGGCGGCGATCTCCACATCAAGCCAGCTCTGGAACTTGGCCTCCTCGCTCCAGATCCGGCCCATCTCCGGCAGGGTGTAGCGCTCGATCAAGGGCGGCGGTGCGGGCAGGCCCCAACCTATCTATCGGCTGGGAAGGCTCGGCGTCAGGGAGCGGTGGTGAGCAGGCGGTGGGCCACCTCCCACTGCACCGCCGACCCCCAGGTCTGCTGGCGCACCCAGCAGCGGCCGCCGCGGCAGAGAATCAGCTGGAAGGGGGGCAGGTCGGCCGGCTGGTTGCGCAGACGCACGAAGCTGCCGGGACGGAGGAGCTCCAGCACATTGGCGGGCAGCTCGGGCACGCGGCCCAGGCGGCGTGGCCGGGAGGGGGAAGCGGCGGTGGTGCGGGGGCCGGGGGCCGGCATCGGGCCGTTTCACAGCGGAGCGCCATTCTCCGCTGCTCCTGATGGGATTGGGGCCAGCGATCCGGATTAATTCCGCTTTGGGTTGTGGTTGCATGACGCAAGCACCCCTTGCCATGGCCCGCAAGCAGCGTCTCGACCTCGAACTGGTGCAGCGCTCCCTGGCGGTCAGCCGCCAGCAGGCGCAGCAGCTGATCCGCTCCGGCCGGGTGCGCAGCGGCAGCAGCGTGCTCGACAAGCCGGGGATGGAGGTGGCGCCCGATCTGCCCCTGGAGGTGGAGTCGCCGCCGCGTTTCGTCTCCCGGGGGGGCGAGAAGCTGGTGCGGGCCCTGGAGGCTCTGCCAATCCAGGTGGCGGGCCGGGTGTGCCTGGACGCGGGCATCTCCACCGGCGGCTTCAGCGATTGCCTGCTCCAGCACGGCGCCGCCCGCATCTACGGCATCGATGTGGGCTATGGCCAGACCGCCTGGAGCCTGCGCACCGATCCGCGCCTGGTGCTGCGGGAGCGCACCAACCTGCGCCACCTCACCCCGGAGCAGCTCTACGGGCCCGACGATCCCCTTCCCACCCTGGCGGTGGCCGACCTCTCCTTCATCTCCCTCACCCGGGTGCTGGAGGCCCTGAAAGCCCTGGTGGCGCCCGCCGCCGAGGCGATCCTGCTGGTGAAGCCCCAGTTCGAGGTGGGTCGCGGCCGGGTGGGCAAGGAGGGTGTGGTGCGCGATCCGGCCGCCCACCGGGACGCCCTGGCCGGAGTGATCAGCGCCGCCGCCGCCCTCGACTGGCCCGCCAGCGCCGTGCTGGCCTCGCCGATCACCGGGCCCGCCGGCAACCACGAATACCTGCTCTGGCTCGGGGGAGGCGGCGGGCCGCCCTCACCCGAGCAGCTCACCACCCTGGTGACCGCCACCCTGGCGGCGCCGTGAGGTCCGCTGCGCGGGCGCAGCCGCAGGGATCAGATGGCGTCGGAATCGCGGTCGCCGGTGCGGATGCGCAGCACGGCATCGATATCGCTGATGAAGATCTTGCCGTCGCCGATCTCGCCAGTGCGGGCGGCGTCCTGGATGGCGCTCACCACCGTTTCCACCCGGTCGTCATCGACGACGATCTCGAGTTTGAGCTTCTGCAGGAATTCCACCGTGAATTCCGAGCCGCGGTAACGCTCCACCTGGCCCTTCTGGCGCCCGAAGCCCCGCACCTCGCTCACGGTCATGCCGACGATGCCGGCGTTGACCAGGGCGATCTTGACGTCCTCCAGCTTGAACGGGCGGATGATGGCTTCGATCTTTTTCATGGCGGCGGCCAGGCGGTCAGACGGTCGTGGGGGAAGTCTCTCACTCGGATGTCCCCGGGAGGCAACCCGCCCCATTAGGCCCGAGCCGGGCGGCCGCTGTGGTGGCCGTTGCTACGCCGCCCGCGGCCTCCTGTACGGTCGGATTCCCCTGCCATCCGTCTGCGCGCCGCCATGACCAGCGCCCCGGAACGCACCCGCGCCCCCCACATCGGCGAGCGGGCGATCGACCAGGCCGAGCTGCTCTGCTTCGACAATCCCCGCCAGGGGCGGGCCTACGAAATCGCCATCGAACTGCCGGAATTCACCTGCCTCTGCCCCTTCTCCGGCTATCCGGATTTCGCGGTGTTGCGGCTTCTGTATCAGCCCGGGCCACGGCTGCTGGAGCTCAAGGCGCTGAAGCTCTACATCAACAGCTATCGCGACCGCAGCATCTCCCATGAGGAGGTGGCCAATCGCATCCTCGATGACTTCGTCGCCGCCTGCGAGCCGGTGTGGATGCAGCTGGAGGCCGACTTCAACCGCCGCGGCAACGTGCACACCGTGGTGCGCGTCAGCCACGGCAGCCGTCAGCCCTGCTGAGCCTCCCCCTCCGCGGGGCGCTCCAGCGCGGCGAGCAGGGCCGGCAGCTCGCTGGCGAAGGCGGTGAGATTGCGGTTGCAGAGGCCGGCCACATGCAGGCGGCCCTGCTCGGCTTCAGCCACCGCCCACAGCTGGCGCGTGGCCACCAGGCTGAGGCCGCCGCCGAGCAGGGCGATGGCGAAGCCGGTGTACACCAGCGGCACCCCCGGATCCCGCTTGAGCAGGATGCCGCTGGC
>JBEIHT010000119.1:0-6829 GCA_040381155.1 Aphanothece sp. | reverse complement strand
CCAGCGCCTGGCGGCCTGTCTGCGAGCACTTCCCGGGCCACCTGGGGACGCGGCCCTCAGCCAGCACCAGATCGCCAGCGATCGCCTCGAACTGCGAGCGGCCCTGGTCTCCTGGCTGCAGGACTGGAGCCAGCTTGGCGGTAGCAACGCCAGCCTTGCGCTCACCATCAGCCTCCTGCTAACGCAGCGCCAGGGGCAGAGCGGTGGCACGGCGGAGCTGGTGTGGTCCGGTCCCCACGGGGGAGCCGGCGACATCACCCGCGATCAGGCCGTGTTGATCCGCGAGATGGTGGAGCGCTTCGAGCAGCGGCTGCTGATCACCACCTTCAACATCTGGCGCGGCGGATTCATCACGGAGCTGTTGGAGCGAATCCAGCAACGGCTGGAGGCCTCTCCCGGGCTGCAAGCCCGCATGGTGGTCAACATCCCCCGCCCGAAGGGCAGCCGCGTGGTGGCGGATCAGCTCCGCCAGGCCTTCGTTCAGAAAACCTGGAGCCAGCTCTGGGATCCGCGCCGCCCCCAGCCCAGCGGCTATTTCGACCCACGGTCCCTGACCCTGGGCCGCGATCGCCCCGCCGTGTTCCACGTGAAATGCTGCGTCGCCGACGCGGAGCTGCTCGTCACCAGCGCCAACCTCAGCGACAGCGCCCAGTACGACAACTGCGAGCTCGGACTTCATTTCCCCGATGGAGGGTCTTCACCAGGGACGAGCCGTGCGGCGGCCGTGTGGAATCACTTTGATCGTCTGATCCACAGGCAGCCACCAGTCCTTGTGCCGATTGAGCAACCCCTCAGCTCTCCTGGCCCACCAGATCACGCGGATCGATAGGGGCTAAGGGATAGACAATCCGATCCAGGATGGCCTGGATCTTCCCACCGAACCGTTCCGCCTGTTCGTCGACCATCCTCGCGGACAAGTCGCTGTCGCCGCCGCTGCGCAGCGTCTTCTGCAAGATCGTCTGGCGTGAGAGGGCCACGAGCTGCTCGACCCGCACAACCCGTTGCCGCAGCGCCTGAACGATCAGCTCCCGGTAGACGATGCAGTGATAGAAGCGAAAGGCTGGCTCCCGTTGGCCCATCTCCTGCACGATCGCCAGGCGAAGATCCTGGAGCTGGCGATAGGCGGCGCGCACACTCTCCAGCGCGGCCGTCTCATCCAGGGGAGCCTCAGACGTTGACTGCCGCAGGGCCAGCTGGGTATGGGCCTGCAGCACCAGCAGCTCCTGCAGCTGAGCGCCCATGCGCTCAATGTCGTTACTCAGGTGATTGAGCACCGGTCCGATCGAGCCGCTCAACGCCGCGAAGTGGTCGTGAAGGATCGCCAGCTCCTCCCTGAGCTGGGCAAGATCCTTGGCCTGCAACGCAGACCCTGTCTCAGGAGCTGGGGGATGAACCGCGAGCCATCGCTCACCCAGGCTCGTGCGTTCTCCGGCCAGCTGCACAAAAGCCCGCTCCACATGAGCCAGCAGCGGTTGTGTCTCGATGGTTTCCAGCACCTGCAGCGCCTGCAACAGGCCGGCCTGGACAGGGGCAGGGATGGTGGCGGCGGTGGCCAGGATCATCTGCGCGCTGGCCTGCAGTTCCATCGGCATTTCCGACAGACGCAGAACAGCCGCATGCCATGACAGCGAATGAAAGGCCGTATCGGCCTTGGAGTGGGAGGCATGGTGCCGATCCTGCTGGAGCTTGATGCACAGGCCTCGGGATTCCTGCAGCAATCCGGTGAACCGGCGCAGTTCGCCTGCCCCCTCCGGCTTGAGCCGTACATGCTCGGGCAGAACGCGCCAGAGATCGTTGATCAAGCCACCGGTGCGCCTCGTGCCGCGGTCACTGCTCAGCAGCACCTCCCAGCGCTCATAGAACTTGTAGGGCTCCGGCTGGATCTGCGTCAGCAGTGCCTCCAGCTCCTGGCGGGCCTGGTGCAGATCATCGGGTTCCTCCCGTTGATAGGCCCTGATGTTGCGACCCTCGCTGCGCAGGGTCTGCAACACCTGAACTTTCACGGGCACCGCCAGCTCGAGCAGCGCCAGCAGTAGCCGCCCGGCCAGGAGGGCCAGGCCGCGCTCCTTGTCCAGGGACACTGCCGCTTGAAGACTGCCGTAGTCGGTGGGCTCGGGCACCTGGCGGCCGCTGCCTATCGGGCCATCCTCCACCAGCCGCTTCCTCCTGTGGAGCTGATCCTCCGGCAGGCGAGATAGGGAGATGCCCTGGGCTCTGGCGATTACGCCACCCGGCCTGCCCCGGCTTGCGCACCGCGCAAGGGCTGACGCGAGTCGCTCCGCGACCCTTGCGCGGCGCTGGCGGCGCCGGGGCTCAACGGCGGTGTCGTTCGCCAGCCCAGCCATGGCCGCCACTCCCCTCAGCAGCTCCTGCCCGATCCGCATCATCTCGGTGCATCTCCTCGATGCCGTCGGCCAGCTGCTGCGGGTGCTGTTCCTCGATCGCGAGGGGCACATCAGCGCCAAGCCGCACTACGTGCCCCGAGAGCAGGCCCTGATCCTGGCTGCCAATCAGCAGCGAGTGCTCGGTCCCCAGGCCGAGGTGCGGGTGCTCTGAGCTCCCGGGGCCGGAGGCACGCGGGTGGGGCCCCTAACACCCCCTCTCACCTGCCGCTGCATCCATCACGGCCAGCAATTCCGCCAGCACCTCCCGCAGGGCTGGCCCTTGCTCGGGATGCGCAACAGCAGTAAAGGCACGGGCTGTAAGGCGGGAAGTGATCTCCTCAGAGGCGCTGGCCACCTTCTACGGCTTGGGATGTTCATGGGGGCTGCCGGGTTCCACCCTGGTAGCCCCTTTCCTTAGCTCGTTCATTTCCCGTTGGATCTCCTCCAGCCTGAGCCGTTGCGCTGGAGTTAGATCCCGGCGCAGTTGTTCAAAGTCGATCCGGTCGTCGTCACTGAAGGCCAGGTTTGGCTCCTGGTCCCCGTGTGCCTTCTGCTCTTCCATCCTCGGTTTGGGGCGAGTGCCTCAAGTGTTCCCAGTGCCGGACAGGCTCATCGTTTCCCCTCACAGGCTTCACCATCGCCGTCTCTGTCCAGATAGGTGTGACCCTGACTCAGGAGCCTCTGGGCCTCCTGTTTGCTCAGGTTCTTGCAGTAGTAGCGGCCCCCTCCGCCACCAGATCCACCACTGCTTCCCCCTCCTCCTGTCATCACCCCATAGCCCCCCGAAGCTGTCCCCTTGGGCGGACGTGGTGAGGGTGCCGGTGTGTTCCCCCTGCTCTCGGCTCGCCAGTCCCACGGCCGGGTGATGCCCCCAGGGGTGGCCCACACTCCAACTCGTCGGAACTCGGCTTCACTCTCGGCCGAGAGATACCTCAAGGAGTTGGACTGGCCCAGATACTTCCGAAAGGCAAAGGCGGCCCCCAGGCGTACCAGGGCCAGGTTCAGGTTTTCTCCCCCTCGAAACACCTCAGCCACAGAACGGCCATAGCGGTCTGTGGTTTGAACCTCCAGCCTCACCTCTGAACCCACGGGGGCGAGCTGCTGAAGGGCTTCCCTGGCCCTGGCGCCATAGGGCTTGTGGGCCATCTCTGGGGCGTCGATGCAAGCCATCCGGATGGTCAGCAGGCGGCCCCCATCCCTCACCCGCATGGTGTCCCCATCCCCCACGGACACCACCGTGGCGGCTCCTGCAGGCGCAGCGAGTAAAGCCACTGCAATCAGCTGGCATGCCAGAGATCGGCGCCGCATGGCCCACACAAAGAGGCCCTAACTATGACGCCCTCACCCTCAAGCAAGATCACGTCGGAGAGGGCCCATCCAGCGGACGGGCTGCCGCTCATGGTGGGCCATCGGGTCAGTTCAGAGCTGGCGTTCATTGTCGCTCTTTGGCCTCCCCCTCTGCGCCATGGTCGATTGATCGGTCGTGATCACTTTCCGGCCCATGGCCCCTGGGCGGCGGCGCTGAGAAGCGGATAGCCGCTCAGCAGCTGCTCATCACCCTGCTGCCGCTGCCGTTCTGGGCCACGGCCACCAGCCGGCCCAGCTGGGCGGCCCAGCAGATCCCGCTCCACTGGCGGTCGGCGGCACTGGGGCGCAGGGTCCAGCTGAGGCCGTCGGGGGAGGTCATCACCTGCTGGCCACTGCTGGTGCCGGCCACCGCCACCAGCTGGCGCAGCTCAGGCGCCCAGCACACCGCTCGCCACTCCAGGTCGGCTGGGGTTGGGCGCAAGGTCCAGTTGAGGCCATCGGGAGAGGTCATCACCCGGGTGCCGATGCCGCTCTGGCCGACGGCCACCAGCAGCTGCAGCTCCGGTGCCCAGCAGATCGCGCGCCAGGTGTTGTCGGCCGGGGTGGTGCGCAGCGTCCAGGTGATTCCATCCGGTGAGGTCATCACCGCCTGGTTGGTGCCGTTGCTGGTGGTTGCCACCGCCACGAACAGGCCCAGTGCAGCGGCCCAGCACACACCCCGCCAGATGTGGCTGGCGGGGGTCTGCCTGGCGGTCCAGTTGATGCCATCGGGTGAGGTCATCACCCGGCTGCTGGTGCCGCCAAAGGCCACCGCCACAAACAGCAGCCGCTGCGGGCTCCAGCAGAGCGCCACCCAGCTGTTGCTCACCGGCACGCTCCGGGCAGTCCAGCTGATCCCATCGGGCGAGGTCATCACCAGGTTGCTGCCGACTCCGGAGGCGACAGCCACCAGCAACCGCAACTCCGGGCTCCAGCAGATGCCGATCCAGGTGTTGTTGTCACTGGGCGTGCTGCGGGAGGTCCAGCGGATGCCGTCGCTGGAGGTCATCACCCGCTGGCTGCCGTCAATCGAGACGGCCACAAAGAGGTTGAGTTCCGCTGCCCAACAGACGGCCCGCCAGTCGTTATCGGCGGGGGTGGTGTTCAGGTCCCAGAGGCGGCCAGCAGTGGCGGAGCGGGCCGGCCGGCCCAGGAGCTCCTGGAGGTCTGCGGCAGAGGCCCGGCAGGTGGTGCCATCGCGCTGGACGACAAGCAGATCAGTGGGCTGGATCACGGCAAAAAGCGGGAGTGGACGTTGCAGCGGAGCTCAAAAAAAAGGGGGGCAATGCCCCCCCTTGGTCAGGCCGGCAGGGCGGGGAGGCTGCTGATGTCCAGCGGCATGTAGTGGTGGGGTCGATCGCACCCCGGTAGGTGAGGGCGCCTTTTTGAGGCTGTGACTGAAACGGAGGGGGTGTCCTCTGAACCGCCTTTAGAAAAGCTGGCCAGCACTGGCTTCTAAGTGAGGAGGCTCGGCAAATACACCACCAGTTACACCACCACTTTCCCGGGCTTGTGGGGGATGCGCTGGGTTCTCGGGGGACGACAAGCCGGATCAATCTTCCCGACCTTGTTAAACGCATGGGGCCGGTAAAGCCAGGAATCTGAAGCTCATTCAGCCCGGGTGACGGTCCTAGGGGGCCCTAGTGAATAGGCACCGGATTGCTTGCAACGGTCGCTTGAGGGGGCTCGACACTCCGCAAGGCGCTGCGGCCGGCAGCGGCTTCCTCAGCGTGCCACGGCTGCGCCGTGGCCTGCGTCGGTCGCCGCCGCCGCCCTCCGCGGGGGATGCCATGGGGGGATGAAGAGCGAAGCGATGTTCCCGCGGCTGCGGTGGCCAGGCGCATGGAAGGCACCGGCTGGATGAGGAGAAGCCCTGATTCTGCCGCGCGCGGCTGCGCGGCCGATCCATTCAGATGCCGCAAGTTGGTGGCCAGAGGTTGTCCCTTTGCCCTAACCAGATCAATGGCGGCAATTCTCTGAGAAGCATTGCAATAGAACGGCTCCCCCGGCTCGCTAGTGCTTCTGTACTGGTAGAATAAGGGCTGCACCAAAGGCCCCGAGTCCATCGCCTCTGGCAACGAAATCCCGAGACAACCTGCTCCGTTTGTTTGCTCTTTAGGTCATGAATTCACACCCTTTAGTGGTAGTACAGGCCGCCGCATTGGGCTCTTATTCGGTTAGGCCATTGGTGGCTCCGGCCGTGATCACCCCGCTGAGGTCTGCCCGCGCTGGTCGTGTGCTGGTCGCCGGTGGGGGGCGCGATCTGTTCTGGTCCCCTCAGCAGATCGCAGCCGCCTTGCTGGCCCGCACCAGCGGTCAGGTCGTGCATGGGCTTCTTCACGGCGGGGCACGCGGCGCGGATCAGGCTATCGGCCGGGCCGCGCGCCAGTTGGGCTGGCCCACCGAGGTGCTGCCTGCCGATTGGCGGCGCTATGGCCGTGCTGCCGGGCCGATCCGTAATCGCGAGCTGCTCGAGCTGGCGATCAGCTGGGCCGTGGCCATCACGTCCGCTGAGGCCCCGGTTGCCGTGCTGGTGGTGGCCTTCCCCGGTGGTGCCGGCACCGCCTCGCTGGTGCAGCAGGCCCGGCGCATGGCTTCCAGTTCCCCAGTTCCGATCGCCGTGGCCCAGATCAGCCAGGTCCCCGCTCTCCCTTGACGCCAGCGGCACCGCCACTGCCTCCATCCCTATCTAATCGTTTTTTTTCCATGGCTGTCCTCACCCCCACCCCCGTGGCTATGTCCGCTCCAGAGGCCATCGCTTCAGGCCCGGCCTGCACCCTCCAGCGATCAGGCTCCCTCTGGCAGCTGGGCATCGAGGCCCAGGAGCTCACCACCGCCATCGGCTTGCTGGACGAACAGCTCGAAACCGATGACGACGACAGCCGCGCCCAGGCCCTCTCTGAGCTGGAGGCTGCCCTGCTGGCAGAAGAGGGCAACAAGCAGGCCCTCGCCGCCAAGGCCGACGCCACCTGCTGGGTGATCGAGCACCTCCGCGGCCAGGCCACCTACCGGCAGCAGCAGGCCAAGCGCCTCACCGATCTCTCTCGATCCGATGCCTCCCGGGCCGACGCCCTCGAGGACTCACTGGTCCTGGTGCT
>JBEIHT010000118.1:0-6991 GCA_040381155.1 Aphanothece sp. | reverse complement strand
GTGGCCTACGCCCGCTCCCTCGTCGACGACGTGGAGTTCTCCTGCGAGGACGCGGGCCGCAGCGATCCGGAGTTCATGCACCAGGTGATCGAAGCGGCGATCGAGGCCGGCGCCACCACGATCAACATTCCGGACACGGTGGGCTATGCCACCCCCGCCGAATTCGGCGCCTTGATCGCCGGCATCAACGCCAGCGTGCCCAACATTGACCAGGCCGTGATCTCGGTGCACGGCCACAACGACCTGGGCCTGGCGGTGGCCAACTTCCTGGAGGCCGTGAAAAATGGCGCCCGCCAGCTGGAGTGCACGATCAACGGCATCGGCGAGCGGGCCGGCAACGCCTCGCTGGAGGAGCTGGTGATGGCGCTGCACGTGCGCCGCAGCTACTTCAACCCCTTCCTCGGCCGGCCGGCGGAGAGCCCGGAGCCGCTCACCGCGGTGCGCACCGAGGAGATCACCAAAACCTCAAGGCTGGTCAGCAACCTCACCGGCATGGCGGTGCAGCCCAACAAGGCGATCGTGGGGGCCAACGCCTTCGCCCACGAATCGGGCATCCACCAGGACGGGGTGCTCAAGAACCGCCTCACCTACGAGATCATCGATGCCCGCACCGTGGGCCTGGCCGACAACCGCATCTCCCTGGGCAAGCTGAGCGGCCGCAGCGCCTTCCGCGCCCGCCTCGAGGAGCTTGGATACCAGCTGGAGGGGGAAGACCTCAACGACGCCTTCGCGCGCTTCAAGGAACTGGCCGACCGCAAGCGGGAGATCAGCGACCGGGATCTGGAGGCGATCGTCTCCGAGCAGGTGCAACAGGCCGACCAGGCGGCCTTCCTGCTGCGGCGGGTGCAGGTGAGCTGCGGCACCGGCCTGCTGCCAACCGCCACCGTCACCCTGGAGGCTGCGGGGGGCGCGGAGCGCAGTGTCGCCCGCATCGGCACCGGCCCGGTGGATGCGGTGTGCCAGGCCCTCAACGAACTGGCCGGCGTGCCGAACGAACTGGTGGAGTTCAGCGTCAAGTCCGTCACCGAGGGCATCGACGCGATGGGGGAGGTGACGATCCGCCTGCGGGCCGCCGGCGTGCTCTATTCCGGCCACGCCGCCGACACCGACATCGTGGTGGCCGCCGCCCAGGCCTTTGTGAACGCCCTCAACCGTCTGGTGGCCGGCGGCCAGCGCACGCCGCTGCATCCGCAGAAAACACCCCTGCCGGTGGCCGAAACCCAGGCGGTGTGAGCGCGGCACCCGGCCCCGTCCGCTCCCCGGAGATCTGGCTGCTGCGCCACGGCGCCACCCAGTGGGCCCGCGACGGGCGCCACACCGGCCGCACCGACCTGCCCCTGCTGCCGGAGGGGGAAGCGGAGGCCCGCCGCCTGGCGCCCGTGCTGGCCGCCCAGGCCTTCGACGCCGTGCTGGTGAGCCCGCGCCAGCGGGCCCGCCGCACCTGCGACCTGGCCGGCCTGGGGGAGCGCGCCGAGATCTGCGACGACCTGCGGGAGTGGGATTACGGCGACTACGAGGGCATCACCACCGCCGAAATCCGCCGCACCGTGCCGGACTGGACGGTGTGGACGCACCCCTGCCCCGGCGGTGAAAGCGCCGCTGAGGTGGCGGTGCGCTGTGAGCGCCTGATCCAGCTCTGCCTGGCCCAGCTGGGGCAGGAGCGGCGCCTGGCCCTGTTCGCCCATGGCCACATCCTGCGCAGCCTGGCCGGTTGCTGGCTGGGGCTGGGGGTGACGGGCGGCGCCCTGCTGGTGCTGGGCGCCGGCACCGTTTCGGTGCTCGGCCAGGAGCGGCAGACGCGGGCCCTGCTGCGCTGGAATGGGCCGGTGGGCGGCTGATCCGGGCCCGGACCTCAGGCGACGAAGCGGCCGTAAAGCCAGCGCACGAAGCCGCCCACCACGGGCACCGGCGCAAAGGTGGGACCCACGAAATCGAAGTAGTCGCGATGTTCCACGATGCGGCCATCGGCGCCGAAGCGCAGACGGGTGACACCGGGATAGATGAATTCAATCCCCTTGATCTTCAGGCCCATGCGCCATTCGATGAATGCCTGCTCGCCATTCAGCGCCACGGCGCCGGGTTCCAGAAAGATGTCATCGCAGCGCTGCTCCAGGCCCTGCTGGGCCAGGATGTAGGCCTCCACCCCCTGGCGGCTCTGGGTGGGGTCCTCGAAGCGCACATCGTCGGCGTAGAGGGCTCTCCATTCCGCCGGCGTGGGGCCGGGTACGCCGTAGGGCTTGGTGAACAGGGCCTGGAGCTTGTCGGCATCCAGCGGGGGCGTGGGGGCGGCGGGCATGGGTTGGGCCTGGGGCAGTGGTGGCGGCCAGGCTACGGATCCTGCCCATACTGAAAGGGGATCGCCGACAGACCCAGTGCAAAGCAGTCTGTTCACCACGGTGTTGCTGCCCCTGGCCCTGGGGCTGGTGATGCTGGGGATGGGGCTGAGCCTGGTGCCGGACGACTTCCGCAGGATCGTACGGGCGCCGAAGGCGGTGGCCCTGGGCAGCCTCGGCCAGGTGGTGGTGCTGCCCCTGATCGCGCTGCTGCTCACGCGGGTGGTGCCGATGCAGCCGCCGATTGCGGTGGGCCTGATCGTGGTGGCGCTCTGCCCCGGCGGGCCCTCCTCAAACCTGATCACCTACCTGGCCCGCGGTGATGTGGCCCTGTCGGTGACGCTCACCGCGCTGAGCAGCCTGATCACGGTGTTCACGATCCCGGTGTTCACGAACCTGGCCCTGGCGGCGTTCCTTGGGGGCGGCGCGGAGATCCGCCTGCCGATCGGCACCACCATGCTGCAGATCGTGCTGATCACCCTGGTGCCCACCGCCATCGGCATGGCGATCCGGCAGCGCGCGCCGGCCCGTGCCCAGGCCCTGGAGAAACCGATGGGGCGTGTGGCCACCGCCCTGCTGGGCCTGATCATCGCCCTGCTGCTGGTCCGGGAGGGCAGCCGGCTGCCCTCGTTCCTGCTGCGGGCGGGGGTGGCGGTGATCCTGCTGAATGGCTTGGGCAGCCTGGCGGGGATGATGCTGGGGCGACTCGGCGGCCTGCCGAGAGCGCAGCGGATCTGCCTGGCGATCGAGGTGGGAATCCAGAACGGCACCCTGGCGATCGCCATCACCGCCGGACTGCTGGGCGATCCAGAGATGGCGGTGCCAGCGGCGCTCTACAGCCTCTGGATGTACGTCACCGGGGTGACGCTGATCGCCCTGGGGCGGCATCGAAGCGCAATGGATTGAACTTGGCTGGGTTTACTGACAGGCAGTCGATTGGTCCAGTATATTCGATTTCAACCTTTGTTAGGTACATCGTGATGCTTGGTTCTGTGGGGCCAAAGCTTAGTGGATGATCTCCGAGAACCACGACGCTGGTTTCTCCACAGCCTTCCGAGAACCACCCCCAGGCACAACTTTAACTTTTGGCAGCCGCATCTGCTTTCCGCGACTTGTGTTCCTCTTGGACGGTGGTGATCAGACCCGGTATCCACCTCTGCAGCCGCTACCGCTACTCGCCAGGGCTGGTGGCGCCCCTCCAATCCCTGATCATCTTCCAAGGCATTCCTCAGAGCTCCTCTTCCACCAAAACCTCCACCCGCCCGCAGCGCACCGCCTCCACCAGGGCGGCATGATCCCATGCCGTCTGATCGGCGTAGGCCAGGGCAAACTGCACCATGGCCTGATCGAAGGCCTCGCCCTTGCCCAGGTAGCCGCTGATCGTGGTGCCGTCGCCGGATTTGGCGTGGGCGCGGGCCAGCGACCAGCCGCAGAATTCGGCGTAGCGGCGCAGCTGGCCGGCTGTGAAGCCTTCAAGCGGCACCGACATCTTCATGTCGCGCAGCTGGCGCACGTAGAAGTCGCGGCCACCGCGGCCGCGCACCCAGCCGAGGAAGATGTCGCTGGAGGACTGCATCAGGCGCTGGCCCATCACCACCCGCTGGCCCTGGTTGTCGTAGGCGCTGGCGGTGGTAAAGGGTTCGAGCACCGAACGGCGCACCTCCTTGAACTGCAGGATCAGCGGGTGGTTTTCCTCGGAGAAGAACAGGCCGATCAGGCAGCGGGTGCCAACGCTGCCGATGCCCACCACCTTCACGGCCGCATCCTCGAAGCGGTAGCGATCGAACAGCACGCGCCGCTCCTCCGAGAGGGTGAGGCGGTAATCCTCCAGGCCTTCCCGCACGATCTGCTCGAAATCCTCCACGGTTGGATGGAAGAGCACCGGCGGTTGATCCAGAAGGCGCGGCCGGCCGCCCACGCTGGTGGTGATGCGGGGGAAGAGGTGGTCGATCACCCGGCTGCGCGCTTTCTCCGCCAGCTCACGGCGTCGCTGCTTCGCCCGCTCATCCGGAGCCATGGCGATCAGGCTCTCCATGTCGAGCCGGTTGTACCAAACCTCCAACGGGCTGAGGCGCGAATACGCGCGCAGGTGCTCGCGATAGGCGCGGCTGCAGGCCAGCACGCTGTCGCGACAGTCGGCGTCGCTGAGCTGAAAATCGCGGCCGCCCACCACGATGCTGCTCACCAACCGCTTGAGATCCCACTCCCAGGGGGCGGGATGGGTTTCATCGAAATCGTTGAGATCAAACACCAGATGGCGCTCCGGCGTGGCGAACAGGCCGAAATTGAGCAGGTGGCAGTCGCCGCAGGCCTGCACCATCACGCCGGTTGTGGGCATGGCGGCGAGATCGTGGGCCATCAGGGCGGCGGCGCCGCGCAGGAAGGTGAAGGGGCTGCGCAGCATCCGCCCGTAGCGGATCGGAATCAGCTCCGGCAGCCGGTCCTGGTTCGAGGCCTCCAGGAGCGCGATCGGATCGCGCGGCTCGCCTGGCGTCGGCCAGTGGCCCTGCTGCTCGCGCGGCAGGCTGCGGCGCAGGGATTTACCGGCCTGGATCCGCTCCGCACGGGCGCGGAACTGGGGCTGGGAGGCGCCCCTTGGGCTGCTCTGCTGCGGGTCGTGCAAGGTCTGACCCCCATCGCCAGCCTCCATCCTCCCCCGCAGCGTTGCCGCCCACGGCAGAGCCGGGCCAGAGCGTTCGAGAGGATCAGCTCGCCTGGGCGATCGCCGCCGCGCCGCGCCGGTGAATCTCCCTGGCGTAGTCGGTCCACACGCCCTGGCCCCAGTAGCGGAAGCAGCTGGTTTCCAGCAGCAGCAGCTGCAGCAAGGCCTCCTGATAGGGCATGCCCTGGCTGGTGGCGGGATCCTCGGCCAGCAGGGGGTCGAAGCGCTGGTGGAAGGCGGCGCTGAGCTGCTGCATCGGTTCGAGCACGTTGGCGTAGCCTTCCACCCAGCTGAGGTTGTTGGTCCAGGAGGCGCCGGCCATCGAAAAGCCGCCATCTGCGCCTTGCAGACGGGTGATGGCCGCCGCCACCGCCGGCGGGCTGGGGGCGTCGCCCACCTCCCGCCAAAGTTGCTGCTGCCCCACCGCCTGGATCGGTGGCAAATCCGTGGCCGTCACGCCGGCAGCCTCCAGCAGCTCCAGGTATTCCGTGCCGTTGATCGCCACGGTGCCGCCCCCCTCACGGGCCAGGCGCTGATGGGCCTGCACAAAGGCGGCCGGGAATTCATTCATCATCACGCCGCCGTTCTCGCCATCGGCGATCTGGGCCACCAGCGGTGGAATCAGCTGGCCCGCCAGCGGCAACCGCTCCATCCCCAAGGCTTCGTAACAGGGCTGCATCTGGCCCACCAACTTGGTGTCGGAGCCCTGCGTCTTGATCAGGGCGGTGATGGACACCTCCGCACCGCTGGAGCTGCGGGCCAGCAGCCGCTGGGGCAGATACTTTTGCTCGTGGCGCAGCGCCGTGCCATCAAGGTTTTCAACGCTGTGCTCCTGCACCAGCAGCCAGCGGTAGCCGCACTCCCGCAGGGCTTTGACGAATTCGTAGAGGGTATCGGGATGGTTGGGCAGGGCCATCTCCGGCGGTGAGAAGCCCTTCACCCGCCGCAGGGCGTCATCGCCGAAAAGAGCGGCGAAATGGTGCTGCCAGGCCAGGATCTGCAGCCTGAGGTCGGGGATCGGGGTGGAGGGGGCCACGGCGTGGCTCCAGAAGGTGCCGAGCCACTCCACATGGGGCACCAGGGCCGGATCGGTGGCCAGGCGCTGCAGCGCCTCGAGAATGTCGTGACGCCCCATCTGCTCGAAGCCCCAGAGCAGGTTGCCGGAGTAATCGAGCATCACCCGCGGGTTGGCCCCCTCCGCGATCAGCTGGGGCAGGAGGTCGGCGAGACGCCGGTAGCAGTGGGCGAAGGGTTCGGCGTTGTGGTTATCGCCCTCGCCGGGATGCTCGACCATGTACTGCAGATGGGAGATCAGCTCGCCCTGGGCGCCGGCGGGGATGGTGGGCTGGTGCATGTGCAGGGCACAGGCGAAGGCGGAGCGGATCTGAGCCAGATCAAGGGTGGTGAGGGGCTGGGCCACAGGCGGGGCGTGCCGCATCAACGCCTCGATCTCGGCTTCGCGGCCGGCGATCGGCGGCAAGGCTTGGGGAGTCATGGCCTCCGGCGCGGCGGGCTGGGTACGGTCTAACGCGCGGGCGGCTCAGCGGCGAATGGTGAAGAAGAGCAGCACACCGGAATCATCACGCTGCACGGCGATGGCCTCAGGGGAGATGCCCGCCTGGGCGAACACAGCACGAAAATCGGCCTCACTGCGCTGATAGAAGTAATGCCATTGAACAACCCAATGGTAATCAAAGGTTTCGTAACAGTGTCGGTTTTTGAAGGGAGCAATCAGCAACCCTCCCGGAACCAGACAGTCATACAGTCCGCGAATGAGGGGGGCAAGCTTGTCGCAAGGGATGTAATCAAACAGTCCGGCGCTATAGATGGTGCTGAGCTGGCCATACTTCTCGGGCGTCCGCGTAGAGTTGACGAACCGATAGGCATTCTCGGAGGTGAACTGAAGGTCACCGGGTGCACAGCCGGCGAGAAGAGTGCTGGCATAACGGAGGGAATTGGCATCTGAGTCAACACAATGGATCAGGCGTCCGTTGCT
>JBEIHT010000117.1:0-7014 GCA_040381155.1 Aphanothece sp. | reverse complement strand
CCGGCAGGCTGCGGCCCCAGAGGGCCGCGAGGCAGGCGATCAACAGGGCGGCCGTGAGCTGGTGGGCGACGGTGACGGCGGGCTGGCTGAGCTGGAGGCGCAGGGTGGCGACCCCGAGGGCCACCTGCAGGGCCACCAGCAAGGCCGCCAGGCCGGCAAGCAGCCGCAGCCCGGGCCGGGGTGGCGAGGGCAGAAGCAGAACGCTGGCGGGGAGGAGCGCCAGCACCGCCAGGGCGGCCGGGGCGGCGGCGAGACGGTGGCGGAGCAGCCAGAGGCAGCCTTCGCCGCTGCTCAGGCAGAGGTCGGCGGCCCAGCGGCTGGCCATCAGCCCCCCCAGCACCGACTGGGCCAGCACCAGGGTGGCGCCCCCCCCCACCAGGGCCAGCCAGGGCCAGGGAAGCGGGGTGGCCACGGCGGGCTGGGAGGCGGCAAGGCGCCAGAGGCGCAGCCGCTGGTCGCTGGCGCTGATCAGGGCCACCAGCAGCAGGGCCGTGGTGAGGTGGGCCGTGACCACGGAGGAGGAGAGGAGCTGGAGCACCGTCAGGGCGCCGAGGGCCCCCTGGCCGGCCACCAGCAGCAGGGCGGCACAAGTGTTGATCGGCAGCCAGCCCGGCAGGTCGCGGCGACGGATCAGGCTCAGCGCCGCCAGGACCAGCAGGGCAAGGCCCACCAGGAAGGCATCCAGCCGGTGGAACCATTCCAGGAACACCTGCATGTTCATCTGCCGACCGGGGAGCAGCAGCCCGTAGCAGAGGGGCCAGTCCGGGCAGGCCAGCCCCGCCTCCATCACCCGGGTGGCGCCGCCCACCGCCACCAGGGCCACGAGGGCCACCACGAGATGGGCCGTGAGCAGCTCGATCAGCAGCGTCAGCCGAGCGGGGCTGAACCGACCCGCGCCGGTATCCGTGGGGGGGGCAGACGTGCTCGACGCAGCTGTCAACAGCCGTGAAGCCACCTGCATGAAGCGGGAGATGCGGGGTTTCAAGGTAGCGGGATTTCAAAGATGAGCGATCCCGCACATCCCAGGCCGAAAAAAGGACGAAGTGTGAAATTTCGCGGCAATGGCTCCCCCTGCTACAAATGGTTTCGCGTCTTCGGCAAGAAGCAAATACGCTGTGAAACCGAGTCGCAGCGCCTGCTGGCGCGCCAAGTTCTAGCCCGCGCCAAGCCCCTGGTCCCCACCCTCTTCCCCTTCAGTCCGTCTCCCCGTGCAGATTCCCTCCGCGTTGATCACCCTGCTGGCGGGCATGCTCCTGGTGCTTGCCGGTCTGTGGGTCGGCGACAACATCAACCTGCTGCCGGTGGATGCCAGCAGCAACGCGCCGATCTATGACGACCTCTTCAAGGTTCTCTTCATCATTGGCACGATCCTCTTCCTTGGCATCGTCGGCCTGCTGGTGTTCAGTCTGATCCGTTTCCGCCGCCGCCCGGGACAGCGGGGCGACGGGGCGGCGATCGAGGGCAATCTGCCGCTGGAGATTCTCTGGACGGCAATTCCGGCGATCGTGGTGCTGTTTGTTGGCATCTACAGCTACGACATCTACGAACGCATGGGCGGCATGGTGCCCCTGAACGACCACAGCGCCATGCACGCCGGCCATCAGGACGAGGGGGGCCTGGGGGGCATGGGCGGGATGGCCGCCATGGCCGATGGGACCGTGATCTCCGCTTCGGTACAGAGTCCCGCCATCGCCGGCGAGGGTTCTGAGCCGCGCGTCTGGGGCGGCATCGGGGCCACCGGAGCCGAGGCCAATGCCCTGCCGGTCGACCTCACCGCCATGCAGTTCGCCTTCATCTTCCACTACCCCCAGGGCGACATCACCAGCGGTGAGCTGCACATTCCCGCCGGCCGCCCGGTGGAGCTGCGCATGAAGGCCAACGATGTGATCCACGCCTTCTGGGTGCCCCAGTTCCGGCTCAAGCAGGATGTGATCCCAGGCCAGCCAACGGTGCTCACCTTCACCGCCACCCGGCCGGGCAGCTACCCGATCGTCTGCGCCGAGCTCTGTGGCCCGTACCACGGGGGCATGCGCTCCACCGTGGTGGTGCATGAAAGCGACGACTTCAACGCCTGGCTGAGCAAGAACAGTCCGGCCACGGTCGCCGCCGCTTCCACCGGCACCCCCACGGGCTGAGCTCCTCAGGCCGTTTCCAACTTCGCCACCTGCTTCGCCGCCCCTCTCCGTCCCTGACCATGACCATCGCCTCCGCGAGCGATTTCCAGCCCCAGCCGGAAGGCCTGCAACCCCAGGGTTGGCTGCGCTACTTCAGCTTCAGCCTCGATCACAAGGTGATCGGTCTGCAATACATGATTGCTGGCTTCATCTTCTACCTGATCGGCGGCGCTCTGGCGGGGGTGATCCGCACCGAGCTGGCCAGCCCGATCAGTGATTTCGTGAGTCGGGAAACTTACAACCAGGTGCTCACCCTGCACGGCACGGTGATGATCTTCCTCTGGATCGTACCGGTGGTGAACGGAGCGTTCGGCAACTACCTGGTGCCCTTCTACGTGGGCGCCCGCGACATGGCCTTCCCCCGCCTCAACGCGGTGGCCTTCTGGTTGATTCCTCCGGCCGGCATCCTGCTGATCGGCAGCTACTTCATCACCGGTGCCGCCCAATCCGGCTGGACCGCCTATCCGCCCCTGAGCATCACAACCCCGGCCGCCGGCCAGATCGTCTGGATCCTGAGCGTGCTGCTGCTGGGGGGGAGCTCGATCTTCGGGGGCATCAATTTCATCGCCACCATCCTCAAGCTGCGTCGCCCCGGCCTGAAGATGATGATGCTGCCGATGTATTGCTGGGCCATGCTCGGCACGAGCATTCTGGTGGTGCTCTCCACGCCGGTGCTGGCGGGCACCCTGATCCTGCTGAGCTTTGACATCATCGCCCATACGGGCTTCTTCAATCCCAGCCTGGGCGGCAATGTGGTGGTGTATCAGCACCTCTTCTGGTTCTACTCCCACCCGGCCGTGTACATCATGGTGCTGCCCGCCTTCGGCCTGGTGAGCGAGATTCTGCCGGTTCATGCCCGCAAACCGCTATTTGGTTACACCACGATGGTGTATTCGATCATGGCGATTGTCTTCCTGGGCCTGATCGTTTGGGCCCACCACATGTTCACTAGTGGCACCCCCCCTGGATGCGCCTGTTCTTCACGATCGCCACCTCCTTCATCGCCGTTCCCACCGGCATCAAGTTCTTCAACTGGCTCGCCACCCTCTGGGGCGGACGCATCTCCCTGAACAGTGCCATGCTGTTCTCGTGTGGCTTCATTTTCAACTTCGTCTTCGGGGGCATCACCGGTGTGGCCCTGGCCCAGGTGCCCTTTGACATCCACGTGCACGACACCTACTTTGTGGTCGGTCATTTCCACTACATCGTCTACGGAGGCACGGTGTTCGTGATCTTCAGTGCCATCTACCACTGGTACCCCAAGTTCACCGGTCGCATGCTCAACGAAGACCTGGGCCGTCTGCACTTCCTGCTCACCTTCATCGGCTTCAACCTCTGCTTCGCCCCCCAGCACTGGCTGGGCCTCAACGGCATGCCCCGCCGGGTGGCGGAGTACGACCCCAGCTTCACCGTCTGGAACCAGGTGAGCAGTGTGGGGGCCCTGCTGATGGGCATCAGCACCCTGCCCTTCCTTGTGAATGTGGTGTGGAGCGCTTTCCGCGGACCGCTGGCGGGGGACAACCCCTGGCGGGCCCTCACCCCCGAATGGCTGACCAGCTCCCCGCCGCCGGTGGAGAACTGGCATGGCGAAGCCCCGCTGGTGCATGAGCCCTACGGCTACGGCACCCCTCCCGGCGCCCTGCCGGTGGAGGACGCCACCGGTGAGGAGCTGTGGACCTCCAGCCGCCGTTGACCCCCCGCCGATCCTTCCGATGACCAGCCTCGCTCCCGGCTCCGGCGACGCCGCCCTCACCACCACCGCCCCTGAACCCGCTGCCGCCGCCTCCGCGCACGGCACCTCCCACGACCACGACCACGGGCACGGCGATTACCGCCTGTTCGGCCTGGCCACCTTCCTGGTGGCCGATGGCATGACCTTCGCGGGCTTCTTCGCCGCCTACCTCACCTTCCGGGCCGTGAACCCGCTGCCGCCGGGCTCCAACTACGAGCTGGAGCTGCTGCTGCCCACCATCAACACGGCCCTGCTGCTGCTGAGCAGCTACACCTTCCATCGGGCCGGCGGCCAGCTGCGGGCGGGCAACGGTCCGCTCTGCCGCACGTGGTTGCTGGTGACGGGGCTGCTGGGGGCCGCCTTCCTGGCGGGGCAGATGGTGGAGTACTTCAATCTGCCCTTCGGTCTCACCGACAACCTGTTCGCCAGCACCTTCTACGCCCTCACCGGCTTCCACGGGCTGCATGTCACTCTGGGGGTGATCTGCATCCTGATCGTCTGGCTGCAGGCCCGTCCGGGCGGACGCATCCTGGCGGGTGAGCCCTTTGGCTTTGAAGCGGCGGAGCTCTACTGGCATTTCGTGGATGGCATCTGGGTGGTGCTGTACGGAATTCTTTATCTGCTCTGAATCAGCCGATGCTTGCCGAAACTGCAAGGCCTTCGCCACAATTCGGGAAAGATCCATGTCAGCATCCATGGCGGCCTTTCCAACGGCGACCACCGCGAAGTTGAGCGAACGTTCCTCACCTGATCGCGAGCTCTCCGCGGCGGCGGAGCCTGCCTCCGCCAATGTTGACGGCATGCTCCAGGGCAAGGCGCTGCTCGATAAGGCCCGCTCCCTCAGCAATCGTCCCGAGGACCAGATCGCCCGCGCCTGCGGCTATGTGGGCCCCAGCGGTCGGGTGCTGAAGAAGAGCTTTTACCGTGCCCTGGTGGCCGCCAAGGGCTACAGCGTGCCCTCGGCCGGCGGCGCCTCCAGCCTGAGCAAGGGACGCCAGGCGGAGTTCCGCACCCGGGTGCATGGCAACGGCAACCTGTTGATCGGCCAGGCCTACACCCGCCGCATGGGCCTGGAGCCGGGCCAGGAGTTCCGCATCGAACTGCACCGGGAGACCGGCTCCATCTGGCTGCTGCCCCTGGAGGGCAAGGACGACTGACCCCTCACCCCCAGCCGTGCTCCGCCAGCCAGCTGGCCTCCAGATTGGGGGCCGCCGGTCCCGGGGGCGCCAGGGTGGGCAGGGCGCCACGGGCGAGCAGCAGCCGCTCCGTGTACTTGGCCAGCAGGTCGGCCTCCAGGTTCACCCGATCGCCCACCCGCCTGTGCGCCAGGGTGGTGGAGGCCCAGGTGTGGGGGATCACGGCGATCCAGAAGCGCCCGCCCCCCGCGTCGCAGCCGGCCACGGTGAGGCTGGCGCCATCCACCGCCACGCTGGCCTTCTCGCAGATGTAGCGCCCCCAGGCCGGATCGCTCCAGGCCAGCTCCAGCCGCCAGGAGCCCTCCAGGCGCTCGATCGCCGTGACGATCCCCTCGCCATCGACGTGGCCGCTGACCAGGTGGCCGCCGAGCCGGTCGGCGAGCCGCAGGGCCGGTTCCAGGTTCACGGCGGCGCCGGCATCGGCCCGTTCCGCCAGGGTGGAGCGCCCCAGGGTCTCCTCGCTCACGTCGGCGCGGAAGCCATCGCCGTGCAGGGCCGCCACCGTCAGGCAGACGCCGTCCACGGCGATGCTGTCCCCCAGGGCCGGTGGCCCGAGGGCGGCGGGATCGGCCTGGATCCGCACCCCGCCAGGGCAGCGCCGCAGCCGCCCGATGGTCCGCACCAGTCCGGTGAACATTCCTGACCGCGCTCCCGGGTGCTTCGCTCTGGCCATAATCGAACCACGGGCAGCCGCCTGGAGGAGTCGCAACGATGGTGGAAATGCGCGTCGCCGGCATCGCCCTCGATGCGGCCAGCCGCAGCCCGATCGTGCTGCTGCGGGATCCCTCGGGTCGCCGCCAGGTGCCGATCTGGATCGACCAGGCCCAGGCCCAGAACATCCTGATGGGCCTGAATGGCGAGAAGCCGCCCCGCCCCCTCAGCCACGACCTGATGGTGAGCCTGATGCAGGCCGGCGGCCTCAGCCTGGAGCGGGTGATCGTGCACGCGATCGAGGACAACACCTTCCGGGCGGTGCTCAAGCTCAGCCACGCCGATGGCGGCAGCAGCGAGCTCGATGCCCGCCCCAGCGATGCGATCGCCCTGGCCCTGCGCACCGACAGCAGCATCTGGATGCTGGAGGAGGTGGTGGGCGATGCCTCGATCCCGGTGGATGCCGAGGCGGACGAGGAGGAGAAGGAGGATTTCCGGCGTTTCCTCGATCGCACCAGCCCCGCGGAGCTGATCCGCAACCTGCAGAAGGCGCAGCCGGAACCCGACGAACCGGAACCCGGCGAACCGGAGTCCGACGAACCGGAACCCGGCGACAGCGGCGACGATGGCCCCGGCCCCGCCTGAGGGGGGCGGAGGCCCGGCCTCGCCTGAGGGTACCAGCGGCCCGGCTGCCCCACCCACCGCGGTGCGCCGGCCCTTCGGCGCCGGCCGGCCGGTGTCGCTGTTCACCCTCGGCACGATGCGGGCCCTGCAGAGCCCGGCGGCCCTGGCGGCCGTGCTGGAGGCGGCCCTGGCGGCGGGCATCAACCACATCGAGACCGCGCCGGCCTACGGGCCGGCGGAGGCGTTTCTGGGCGAGGCGCTGGCGGCGCTGGAGCGGGCCGATCCGGCGGCCCGCTCCGCCCTGGTGCTCACCTCGAAGCTGTTGCCAGGGGTCGACTGGCCAGCGGCCGGGAGCAGCTGCGGGCCTGCCTGGCGCGGCTGGGGGTGGCACGGCTCGACAACCTGGCGGTGCACGGGCTGAACACCGAGGCGCACCGGCAGTGGGCCCTGGCGGGGGAGGGCGCCGAGCTGCTGGCCTGGGCCCTGGGGGAGGGGCTGGTGGGCCAGGTGGGCGTCTCCAGCCATGGCTCCACGGCCCTGATCGAGGCGGCGCTGGCCAGCGGCCGCTTCCGCTTCTGCAGCCTGCACCTGCACCTGCTGGATCCGGAGCGGCTGCCCCTGGCCCGCGCCGCCCTGG
>JBEIHT010000116.1:0-7074 GCA_040381155.1 Aphanothece sp. | reverse complement strand
GCCGGCGGCGTCGGCGCGGGCCGTCGCCAGCGCCTCCTGGTACGCCGCCTCCGCGGGGGCCACCACATCGGCCTGCAACTGCAGGGCGACGCTCTGGATCCGGGCCTGCTGCAGCGGCAGCTCCGCCTCGACGCGGGAGAGTTCGCCCGCCGTCTGGGCCTCCGCCTCGGCCACCAGGGCCTCCTGGCGCGTGCCGGCCTCCTGGATGCGGCGGTGGGCTTCGGCACGGGCGATCGCCTCGTCCCGCTTCAGCTGCACCAGCCGGGTGGTCTTCTCCTGCTCCACCGCCTCGATGCGCGCCTCGGCGCGGGCTTCCGCCTCGGCGATGCGCGACTGGCGCAGCAGGGCGACCTGCTGCGGGCGCCCCAGGGCGTCGAGGTACTTCACGCTGTCGCGGATGGAGGTGATCTGGAGGCTGTCCAGTTCGAGGCCGAGCTGGCTGAAGTCGTCGTTCGCCTCCTCCATCAGGGCGCGGGCAAAGGCTTCGGTGTCGCCATTCACCTGCTCGGGGGTCAGGGTGGCCAGCACCCCGCGCAGGTTGCTCTCCAGCGTCACCCGCGCCAGCTCACTCACCTCCTTGACACTGCGGTCGAGCAGGCGCTCGACGGCGGCATGCACCACCGGTTCATGGCTGGCGATCTTCACGTTCGCCACCGCGTCGATGCTGATGCGGATGCCGGTGGCGGTGAGGGCTTTCTCGACCGTGATCGCGATGTTGAGGTTGCTGAGATCGAGGCTGCGGACCTCCTCCACCAGGGGCATCAGCAGGCTGCTGCCCCCCTTGAGCAGGCGGTAGCCGCGCGGTCCGGGCACGCCGTAGATCACCAGCGCCTGGTTGGGCTGGCAGACCGCCAGCAGGCTGTGCAGACCGCTGCGCAGGGCGAGCCAGCCGCCGCCGGCGAGCAGAAGCAGGGTGAGAAGGGGTGTCATGGCTGGGGGGTGCGATGGGGGTTGAGGGCTTGCAGCACATCGATGCCGAGGGTGTCGCGCACCTGTTCGAGGAAGGTGCGCATGACGGCCGGATGGAGGGCGGCCAGGTTGGCCAGGTCGGCGGGGTTGCCGGTTTCGAGGGCCGTGATCCGACCCAGCTGCAGCTGGCCGGCGAGGGTGGCGGCTTCCTGCAGCACGGTTTCCAGCTGCTGGAGCACGAAGATCGAGCCGGCCTGATCGCCGGCCTCCCGCCAGAGCGCCGCCAGCTGGTCGTTGACCGCCGCGCTGGCGCGGGCGTCCTCGAGGGTGGGGGCGGCGGCGCCGCGGCGCCGCCAGTCCTCCGCCTGTTCCCGGGCCCGGGCGGGCAGCACCACATCGGCCTCCAGCCGCTGGCGCTCCAGTTCCGCCCGCAGGGTCTGCAGCGCCTTCTCGGCGCGGGCGCGGGCCTCCGCCGCCACCGCCTCCACCCGCTCCTCGGCGGTGCGGATCTGTTCATCGAGCCGGGCCCGGATGGTGCGCAGTTCGTTGTCGCGCTCCTCCACCACCGTGCGGGCCGTGGTGGCGGCCACCTGCGAGCGCTCCTCGGCCTGCGCCTCCCGCTGTTCGGCGTCACCGAAGCCCTCGGCCTCCGCATTGGCCGCATCGCGCAGCACCTCCGCCAGGCGCGCACGGCCGAGGGAGTCGAGGTAATCGACGCCGTCGCTCACCCGCAGAATCTTGAAGGTGTCCACCTGCAACCCGAGCTTGGTCATGTCCGGCCGGGTCACCTCCAGCACGCGGTCGGCGAAGCGCAGGCGGTCCTGGTTCACCTGCTCGGGCGTCAGACCCGCCACCATCAGCCGCAGATGGCCTTCGAGGGTGCGGGCCGCCACCTGCTGCACGGCGTTGGGCTCATGGCCGAGGAAGCGTTCGATCGCATTGCCGACGCAGTCGCGATCGGTGCTGATCTTCACGGTGGCGATCGCCTCCACATCGATCGGCGTGCCTCCCAGGGCGTAAGCCTTCTGCACCTGAATCGGCACGGGGCGGGTGCGCACATCCATCCAGCGGCGCTGCTCCAACCAGGGCACCATCAGGGCCCGGCCGCCGTGCACCACCCGATAGCCGACGCGCTGGCCGTCCCGGCGGCGCCGGCCCCGGCCGGCAATCACCAGGATCTGGTCGGGTCGGCAGTTGGGGGCGATGTGGCGGCGGGCGCCGATCAGCAGCCCCAGGCCGAGGGCCGCGAGGAGCGGGATCTCCAGGGAGGCGATGGCGAACGGCGGGTTCGGGGGCGCGCTGGATGGGGGCGGCGCCCCGCGGACCGTGGGCAGGGTCAGGGGCGGTGGCAGGGGCAGGGGTAGGGGGAGGCTCATGGGGTAAGCGGTGAGGGGATGGACTCAGGGCTCGGTGTTGCGGTGCCGACTCTCCAGGCGTGTGACCCAGAGGTGGTCGTCCTGGTGGTGCAGCACCAGCACCCGATCCCCCCGCAGCAGGGGGCGTGCGTCGCTGCCGTAGGCGCGGGCCTCGATCAGGCAGCCCCGCACCCGCAGACGCACCAGCCCGCGCTGGCTGCGGCTGCAGCCGAGACGCACCTCGCCGGTCAGGCCGACCAGGTCCTGCTGACGCACGAGGCTGTCCTCCGGCTGGCAGCGCAGCCACTGGCGCAGCAGGAGTCGCAGAGGACGGAGGGGGGAGTCCAGGGTGGAAGGGGGGAGCGGGAGGGGCGGAACCCCGGGACGCGACCCTCTGGTTCCGGCTGGGCTGCCGTGATTCAGGTGCAGGGCCAGCGGCCCACCGTCTCCAGGAAAAGATGGGTTGTTCAGGAACGATTGGCCTCGCCTTTCCTCCCCAGCCGTCAGCCCGCCTTGGCCCCAGGCCGGCTGTTTGAATCTCTGCAAAGAGTCGTTCTCACCGGCAGGTCTCTTGCATAGGCTTTCCCTGGAAGCAGGGTGGCTGGGGAGGAAGCTGGTGATGAAGCTGAGGATGAAAAGCAATGAACAAATTGGCCAGCCCATCCCCACGTCGCTCCCTGGGTTCAATCCCTGAATTCAAGTTCTGAATTCACTCGCAAAGAAACACCGCGCAGTCATCGCCATGTCCAGCATCCCCGAACGCCTGCAGGCCTTCAACCGGGGTCGCGACCCCCAACGCCTGGCGATGAAGTATGCGGCGATGGCGAAGGATCCCTTCGCCTTCTTCCGGGGAACCTGCCATCTTTTCTATGAGGACTGGCCCCAGGGCACCCCGTTGGATGCCAGCCCCGCCGCCTGGATCTGCGGTGATCTGCACCTGGAGAACTTCGGCAGCTACAAGGGCGATAACCGGCTGGTGTACTTCGACATCAATGATTTTGATGAAGCCGCCCTGGCTCCCGCCGCCTGGGATGGGGCGCGCATCCTGGCCAGCCTGTGGACGGCACGCCAGGGCTTCAAGCTCGACGACCAGCAGGCCGAAGCCCTGAGTCAGATCTACCTGAATGCCTACAGCGCGGAGCTCTGCCTGGGCAAGGCCCGCTGGCTCGAACGCGCCACGGCCCAGGGCATGATCCGCGACCTGCTGAAGGGTCTGAAATCCCGCTCCCGCGAGAAGCTGATCGAGTCGCGCACCGAGCCCGGTGGCAAGCACCTGCGCCTGGATGGCGAGCACGCCCTCGTCGCCGACGAGGCGAGCCAGGCGAAGGTGCGGACCATCCTCGCCCAGGTGGAGAAGGTGCATGAACAGGCCGACTTTTTTCACGTGCATGACGTGGCTCGCCGGATCGCTGGCGTCGGCAGTCTGGGCCTGGAGCGTTACACCATTCTCGTCGATGGTCGCGGCAAAACCGATGGGCACTTCCTGCTGGATCTGAAGGTGCAACCCGGCTCCAGCCTCACGCCCTATCTCCCCCATCCCCAGCCCCCCTGGTCGAATGAGGCGGAGCGGGTGGTGGCGGCGCAGAGTCGTGCTCAGGCCGTCGCGCCTGCCTTCGCCACCGCCGTGGCCCACAACGGCCAGTCGTATGTGCTGCGCGAACTGATGCCCAGCAGCGACAGCCTCCAGCTGAAGGAATGGAACGGCAAGCTGTCACGCCTGGAGCTCGTGCTGGCCTCCATGGGCCGCCTGGTGGCCTGGAGCCACCTGCGCAGCGCCAGCTGGCAGGGGGCCGCCGGCCTGGATGAGTGGATCGCCTTCGGCCACACGTCCGCCTGGCGCCAAGCCCTGCTCGACTACGCCAGGGGCTATTCCATCCAGGTGAAGCGGGATTGGCAGGCGTTCAGCGAGGCCTATCAGAGCGGCTTTGGCCGTTGATGGCGCCAGCGGCCGTCGCCAGGTTCACCACGGCAACAGTTCGCCGTTGGCATGCCAGAAGCTGCCGGAGGTGGCCAACGTGAGGGCATCGATGCGGGCCAGCAGACCCCGCACCGCCTCTTCCGGCGGGATCGCCTGCGGGTTGAAGTTCACCATCCGGGTGCGCACCAGGCCCGGGTGCAGGAGGGCGACGGCGATGCCGCGGGGTTTCAGGTCGATCGCCAGGGATTTGCCCGCCATGTTCAGCGCCGCCTTCGACATTCGGTAGCCGTAGGAGCCGCCGGAGCTGTTGTCGTCGATCGAACCCATGCGGCTGGTCATCAGCGCCACCTTGGCGCCAGTCGTCAGGTGATCCAGCAGGGCCCGCACCAGCCGCAGTGGAGCCAGGGCATTCACCTCGAACTGGCGCCGCAGGCTGTCCGGATCCAGGGCCGCCAGGGATGTGGCCTCCAGGATGCCGGCGTTGAGGATCAGGCCATCGAGCGGCAGCCCCCCCAACCGCTCCACCAGCCCGGCGATGGCGGCCTCGTCGCTGAGCTCCACCCCGCTCTCGATCCGCACCCCCAGCGCCTCCAGCTCCGGCGAGGGCTGCCGGCAGGCTGCGATCACCTGGTCGCCCCGCGCCTGGAGCTGGCGGCAGTATTCCAGGCCGATGCCCCGGTTGGTGCCGGTGATCAGAAAGGTGGTCATCGGGGCTTGCTGTGCGTGGCTGAGCGCTGCCCAGTCTTGCCGGCGGAGGATGGGGGGCGTCAGGGCGCACCTCCTCGCCTTCGCCTGCCGCTCCTGCCTCCGCCATGCCCGGCCGCTCCAGCTTCCCTGCCCAACGCCGAGTTCGCCGCCGCCTCGTCAGCGCGCTGTTGGGGCTGTGCCTGCTGGTGGCCCCCGTTCTCGCCCCTGCCCGGGGGGCGGCGCGGAACGCCAACCCGGCCCTGTGGGTGGTGCGCGACGCCGACACCACCCTCTACCTGTTCGGAACCGTTCACCTGCTCCCGAAAGACCTGACCTGGTTCGATGGGGCGGTGGCCCGGGCATTTCAGGCCTCGGGCGAACTGACGCTGGAGTTGCCGCCGCAGGACGATCCGGCCGCGCTGGCGCCGCTGATCCTGAGGCTCGCCGTGGATCCCGGCGGCCGCACCATGGCCCAGCGGCTCAGCGCCAAGGATCACGCGGCCTACGTGGCGGCGCTGGAGCGGATCGGCCTGCCCGCCGCCCCGCTGGAACCCCTGGAGCCCTGGTTCATCGCGATCACGGCCGCCTCGGTGCTGTACGCCAGGGCGGGGCTGGATCCGCAGAGCGGCGCGGAGGCCGTGCTCACCCAGGCGGCCCGCCGCACCGGCAAGACGATCACGGCCTTCGAAACCCCGGAAGAGCAGTTCTCGCTCCTCGATGCCACGCCGGAGGCGGAGCAGTTGGCGGGCCTGCGCGAGCTCATCGATCGTCCCGACCAGGGCCTGGCGGTGCTGCGCAGGCTGCTGGAGTACTGGGTGCGCGGCGAGGCCGAGGACGCCGGGCGGTTGATGAACGAGAGCCTGAAGGACACGCCGGCCACCGCCCGCCTGCTGCTGGGCGACCGCAACGCGCGCTGGGCCCAGCGCCTGAAGCAGCGGCTGGCCCGTCCCGGCGTGGTGTTCGTCGCCGTGGGCGCCGGTCACCTCAGCGGCGCCAACAGCGTGGTGGAGCTGCTGCGCAAGGCTGGCCTGCAGGTGGAGCGGGTTCGTCCCTGAGCGGCGTCTGCTTTAGTCTGGTCTGACTAAGAGTTGGTTGCGGTGCGCCCCATGTCCGATCCCCTGGCCAGTGGCTCCGGCATCAGTGCCGTGGTGAACATGCTGGAGGCGAAAACCCATCTGTCCCGCCTGGTGGAGGCGATCGAAACCGGTGCCGCCACCGAAGTGGTGATCGCCCGCAATGGCCGGCCGGTGGCCCGGCTCACGGGTCTTCAGGCTCCGCCGCGGCCGCGGCGCCTGGGGGTTGCCCGCGGCCGCTTCAGCCTGTCGGACTCCATCGATGCGGCCAATTCCCAGATCGCCGACCTTTTCGAGCAGGGCTGATGCGCCTGCTGCTGGATACCCATGCCTTTCTCTGGGCGATCAGCGACGACCGTCGGCTCGGCCCCCGCAGCCGCACCCTGATTCGCAGACAGGCCAGCGCGGTGTTGGTCAGCCATGTGTCGATCTGGGAGATTGCGATCAAGCACGCCCTGACCCGCAGCGATATGCCGCTCTCCGCCAGCCAGGCCATCGCCTGGGCCGAAGAAGCCGGCTTCGAATGGCTGGACCTGGCGCTGCCCCATCTCCTCACCCTTGAGCAGCTTCCCCTCCATCACCGCGATCCCTTTGACCGGCTGTTGGTGGCCCAATCCATCGCCGAATCGCTCACGCTGCTCAGCGCCGATGCGGCGTTCGAGGCCTATGGATGTCCGCTGCTGGATGCGCGGCGTTGAGTGGGCTCAAGCGCCTCCAGCCAGGCCTGGAGATCCTCGCCGCTCCGGAAATCGAGCAGGGCGAGGGCCAGATCCTCCAGCTGCGGTCGGCTCATGGCTTCGATGCGGGAGCGGGCGCTGCTGGCGAGGGCCCCGCAGCGGCGTTCCAGCTGCCGTAGGGCCAGAGCGCTGGCCTCGCGGCGGCGGCCTTCCTCCAGGCCCTCCTGCCGCCCAAGCGCGACCCCCTCCTGGCGGCCAAGCGCAACGCCCTCCTGTCGCCCTTCCTCCAGGATGTCCTGGAAGGCGCGGGTGTGACGCCAGAAGTCTTTGGAGATGCCGAGGGTGGCCATGATCTGCTGGTTGGAAAGACCTTGAAAGCGTTCAGAAAGAATAGGCAGGATCAGCTCGATCAGATCCGGCCGCCGGGCGATGATGCGCTGGGTGCAGGGCCCGAG
>JBEIHT010000115.1:0-7100 GCA_040381155.1 Aphanothece sp. | reverse complement strand
CAACACCGAAAAGGAACCAGCCATGACCCAGGCCCCCACCATCCGCGGCGCCCAGGTGACCACCGAAGACGGCGGCCGCCTCAACGCCTTCGCCAGCGAGCCACGCATGGAAGTGGTGAGCACCGAAGCCGGCTGGGGCTTCCACGAGCGCGCCGAGAAGCTCAACGGCCGCATGGCCATGCTCGGCTTCATCGCCCTGCTCGCCACCGAGTTCGCCCTGGGCGGTGAGGCCTTCACCCGCGGCCTGCTTGGCATCGGCTGAGCCCCCTGGTTCCAGCCCTCCCTGATTCCTCCGCCGCAGCAGGCCCTGCTGCGGTTTTTTGTTGGCGGTGCCGCCGTCGTGTCTGCCCCTCCCCATGACCGAGCCGCTGTTCGCGCGCGTCCACGGCGCCGGCCCCACAGGTGCGCTGGCCGCCCTGGCCCTGCTCCAGGCCGGCTGGCGGGTGAGCCTGGTCGATCCCCTCGATCGGGGCGCCCTGCTCGCCCGCAACCGCGCCTACGCCCTCACCCACTCCAGTCGCCGCCTGCTGCGGCGCCTGGGGCTCTGGGAGCTGGTGGCGCCGGCCCTGGTGCCGTTCACCAGCCTGCGCTTGCGAGATCTGGGCAGCGGGGCCGACGCCAGCTTCGCCAGTGCTGATCTGGGTGCCCAGCTGGCGGACGCCAGCGGCGGGGCGATCGGCTGGATCGGCCTGCACACCCCCCTGATGGAGGCGCTGCTGGGGCGCCTGGAGCAGGAGCCATGGCTGCGCCTGGCGCTGGGCCCTGAAGGTGGCGGCGCCATCGCCGCGGCGGGTGGGGAGAACGCCGTCGACCTGCTGGTCGCCGCCGATGGTCCGAGCTCCCCCACCCGTGCCAGCCTGGGCATCGGCCAGTGGCGCTGGCCTTACCGCCAGTCGTGCCTCACCGCCCAGGTGGAGCTGCGCGGCGGGCGGGCCGATGAGGCGTGGGAGCTGCTGCGGCCCGAGGGGCCCTTCGCCGTGCTGCCGCTCGGGCCCCAGCGCGCCCAGCTGGTCTGGAGTGCCCCCGCCGGCCGCTGCCGGCGGCTCCAGGACCTCTCCGGCGCCGAGTTCCTCGACCAACTGGCCGCGGCCCTGCCGGACGAACTCCAGCCCGATGCCCTGCTGGAGCCGCCCCGGGCGTTTCCCGTGGCCCTGGAGCTGGCTCCACGCCTGCATCGCGGCCGGGCCGTGCTGATCGGCGAGAGCGCCCACCGCTGCCATCCCGTGGGGGGGCAGGGCCTGAACCTCTGCTGGCGCGATGTGGAGGTGTTGCACCGTCTGGCGCTGCGGGTGGCCCAGGGGCGCCTGCGGCCCTCCCGCCTGGGGGCCGCCTACGGGCGCCGCCGCTGGCCCGATCTGCTGCTCACCCTGCTGGCCACCGACCTGCTGGTGCGTCTGTTCTCGAATCGCCAACCGCTGCTGCTGCCCCTGCGCCGCCTGGCGCTGACCCTGCTGGCGGGAAGCGAGCCGGTGCGCCGTCTGGCCCTGGGGGTGATGACCCATGGCCCTTGCCGTCCCCTGCCGGCCGGGGCAGACTGACTTCCCAGCGCAGGATCAGGCGGCCATGGTGATCAGCAGCTCCCCCCAGCCCGCCCCGGCGGAGGCCCTGCAGCGTTTCCTGCGCAACCAGATCGGGCTGAGCGACAGCGCCCTGGCCCTCGGGCTGAAGCAGGCCCAGCTTGAGCAGGCCCCCCTGGCCGTGGTGCTCTGGCGGTTTGGCCTGATCAGCCTGGAGCAGCTCGACCAGGTGCTGGGCTGGCAGGATCAGATTCTCTGAGCCGACGCGACTCCCAGAGCCGATGCTCAGTAGCTGAGCAGCGACTCCACCGGCACCCCTTCAGGCAGGCGGGCCCGTCCCCCCAGGTCGGTCAGTTCGATCACAAAGGCGAAGCCACAGGGTTCCCCACCCACCTGCCGCACCAGATCACAGCAGGCCGAGGCGGTGCCACCGGTGGCGAGCAGATCATCCACGATCAGCACCCGCGGGCGGTGGTCGTAGCCCTGGCTGATCATCTCCAGCCGATCGCTGCCGTATTCCAGCTCGTACTCCACCCCCAGCACTGGCGGCGGCAGCTTGCCCGGCTTGCGGGCCTTGACGAAGCCGATCTCCCGGGCGGTGGCGAGGGCGACGCCGACGATGAAGCCCCGGCTTTCGATGCCGACGATCAGCTCCGGCTGGAGACGATCGCAGATCTGCCCGAGCCGGCGCACCACCTCCTGCCAGGCCTGCGGGTCCCGCAGCAGCGGGCTGATGTCGCGAAACAGGATGCCCGGTTTGGGGAAATCTGGGATTTCCCGCACCAGCCCACGCAGCGCATCGGCACTCGCATTCGCAGTCGCACTCATGGTTGTGCCCGCCTCCTTGCAGGTCAGGGTGGAGCGTCGGCGGTCGACGGATGGCCACCGTTGCTGGCAGTATCGCAGCCATGGTCACGCTCGCTCCAGCTGAATCCCCAACGCCGCTCGCTGCCGGGTCTGCCGCCGTGTCCGCGGCCGTGGCCCTGGAGCGTCCCCTGTCCCGTCGGGGGGTGGAGCGGCTCGATCTGCTGTTGCTCTGCGTGGAGGCCCTCGATTTCAACGGCGGCGAGGCGATGGTGTGGATCAGCGCCCAGCTGGGGTTCAACGAGCTCTTCCCGAACCGGGTGGAGCTGTGGAAGCGCCGCTGCCACAACCCGCTGCGCCGCAGCTTCCGGCGCGGCAGCCTCGCTCCGGCCGAAACCGACGCCCTGATCCGCATCCTGGGGGTGATGGCCGAGCGGCTCTATCCGATGCTCCACCAACTTCTCGCCAGCAGTGAGCCCGAGGCCCTGCTGCAGGAGCGCTGGGACCTCTTCGCCGCCCGCCTGGGGGAGCTGGTGCGGGAGCGGATGAACCCCCGTCGCAGCGGGGTGCAGCGCCTGCTCGACCCGATCGCGGGCGCTCCCCTGCGGCGCCAGCTGATCCTCAGCCTGGCGCTGGCCGCCGGTGCCGGCGGCTTCGAGCGCCTGCGGGCCAGCCTGCTGGACGCGGACGGTTAAGCCCCATGTTCCAGACGGCCTCCCTGAAGCAAACCCTCCAGTTCGATCAGCAGAGCTGTCGGCTGACGTTGGAGGGTCTGCCCGACCTCTCCGCCGGCCACAGCGGCGATGCCATCGGCATCCTCACGGGCTGGAGCCTGGCCTGGGTGGGGCGCCCCGAGGAGCTGGAGGGGCGGCGGGAGCATCTGGAGGCGATCCTGCGGGTGGTGCTCGCCTATGCCCGCTACCTGATCAGCGGGGTGCCCCGTCGGGTCGGCGCGGCGGAGGAGCCCGCCAGCATCAGCCAGGGCGAGGACGGCCGCCACGTGCTGCACTTGCGCAGCAGCCAGGCCGGAGTGGAGCCCCTGTCCCTCGGCCTCGACGATGCCGAACTGGCGGATCTGGTCCGGGTCCTCGACCGCCTCAGACTGGATCCGCGGCTGCAGGTGAGCCTGCCCGAGGATCCATGCCGCCCGCTGCGGGCCCGGGAGGTGCAGGGGCGCACCCCGCTGCCGCGGCGCCTCTCCGGGGTGGTGGGGGGTGCCCTGGCCCTGGGGTTGAGCGCCGCTGCCGCCTGGCTGCTGCCGCCGCCGCCCGCCCCGGCCCCCGCCCCGGGCTCGCCTCCCGTGGCGGCGCCGCGCGGTTGACGGCAGGGCCGGCCGCGGGCACTGTGGGCAGCGTCTCGTCGCCCCGCTGCCGATGTCGATGAGCTGGTCGGATCTTCGCCGCCGGGTGGCCCGACTCGGGGCCGCGCTCGATGTGGTGGTGCGCAGCGATCCGGAGGTGTGTGGCCTCAGTGGTGATCGTTTCCACATCACCCTCCACCACGGCGGCCAGGGGGACTGCACGGTGGACACCGTCTCGCTGATCGATTGCCCAAACGAACTGGTGCTGATCGAGTTCGAGCGCTGGATGCGGGGGGCCGGTTTTCAGCTCGACCCTTGAGGCTGCCGATGCCCCGCACCCCCCAGCCGTTGCAGCTGCCCCGCCCCCCTGGATCCGGCGCCGGGATGGGGCCGATCCTGCGGCGCTCCCGTGGCCGGCGGCGCCGCCAGCAGCAACGCTGGTTTCTGGCGGGCAAGGGCCTGCTGCTCGGGGGCCTGGGCATCAGCATCCTCGTGGGCCTGGTGCGCATCCCTGATCGCCTCGACGCCCTGTTGCTGGTCAGCCAGGCGATCGCCAATCTGATCGCGGGGCTGAACCGTCTGGCCGTGGGGCTGCTCCAGCTCGGGGCTGTCCTGTTGGTGGTGCTGATGGCGCTCCTGGCCCTGCTGCTGCTGGCGGGAGGCCTGGTGCGCCTCTGGCGGGCGCTGCTGCCGGCGGCCGCCAGGCCGGGCCCGCGGGACTCCGGCTCCGCCCCTGGGCCACCGCTGCTGTGAACACCCGCCGCCCGGGCGTTCAGCCGTGGAGCCGCACCGCCCAGAGCCCCGCCAGTTGCCAGGAGGACCAGAGGAAGGCCGCCAGGATCAACCAGTTCAGCCAGGGTGGTCGGGACTTGCCGGGGCTGTTCATCGCGGCGGCGGGGGCATGAAAGGGTGCCCTGATCCTGGCAGCGGCCGACGGGCGGTGCCGGGGTGGTGGCACTGGAGAGACAGAGCAGATCAAGGCGATGGCATCCCCCTCTGTGGTGAGCTTTCTCGGCATCCCGGGCTGGGGGGCACTGCACCTGCAGCTGGCGGGGTCGGCCGAGCCCGCCGCCATGGCGCAGCGGCTGCGGCGAGCCCAGGAGGCGGCCGGTGCGCCCTGCCCGCCTGCGGCCCTGCTGACGGCCTTCCTGCGCCAGGAACGGGATGCCCTCCCCCTGGCCCGCCCCTGGGGCGCGCTGCCGCTGGGGGGCCATCGCTGGAGTCATCGCTACCGGATCGTCTGTCGGCGCGGGGCTGGCGATCTGCAGGTGCGGGCCTGGTGCTGGCACGGCACGGCGCGCGGCTGGCGCTCCTATGGACGTTCCCTGGCGATCGGGCGGTTTGTGGAACGTTTTGACCCGGCCAGGCGCGGGGCGGAAGCGGTTCCGCGATGAGCCTATGGTCAGATTCCGATCCGATGCCCATCCGATCTGCCATGAAACTCGACCACCGCGGCAGCCATCACCTTCTCGATCTGGAGAATGCCGAGGTGGCCCTGCTGTTGGACATCCTGGAGGCCGCCCTCCCCGCCGAGGGGATCACCGGGAAAGCTGTCTGCAATCCCTCCCTGAGCCGGCTGTTCAACGAGCTCTACAGCGGCCTGATCGACACCGCCCGCCAGGTCTGGAGCGAGGGGCAGGTCAGGCCGATCTCTGCCGGGACGGCGGCGGAGTGCCGGCCCCCATCCCGGTGATCGTGCGCCACCCTGTCATCTTCCGCCCGCCTGCATGGATGCCTTGATCTCCGCCTTGCTGCGGCCTGAGGCCCACGACCCGCCAGAGCTGGCGATTGAAGTGGTGGAGACCCACATCTCCTGGGTTCTGCTGGTTGGGGACCATGCCTACAAGATCAAGAAGCCTGTCAATCTGGGATTTGTCGATTTCAGTTCGCCAACACGCCGGGCCTGGTTCTGCGCTGAGGAACTGCGACTGAACCGCAGGCTGGCCCCCAACCTCTACCTGGAGGTCGTGCCGATCCACGGTCCGGTCGAAACGGCCAGCTTCCACGGCGAGGGCCCGGTGATCGAGATGGCGCTGAAGATGCGCCGTTTTCCCCAGGCGGCGCTGCTGCCCGCCGCCATCGAGCGGGGCGAAGTGAGTCCCGCCGCCTTTGACAGCCTGGCGGAGCGGCTGGCGGCCTTCCATGCCCGGGCTGCCGTGGCGGAGGCCTCCGAGGCCTGGGGCAATCCCCAGACGGTGCAGGCACCAGCCTTCGCCAATCTCAAGGTGCTGGAGCAGCACCGGGTGACGCCCGAGACCGTGGCGGCCTTGCGCCGCTGGACGAAGGCCGAGGCCAGCCGGCTCGAGCCCCTGTTCCTGCGCCGCAAGGCCGAGGGGCGGGTGCGTGAATGCCACGGCGATCTGCATCTGCGCAACATGGTTTATGTCGGCGGCAGGATCGAGGTCTTCGACTGCCTGGAGTTCAGCCCGGAACTGCGCTGGATCGATGTGTTCAGCGACCTGGCCTTCGCCGCGATGGATCTGCAGCAGCGCGGCCTGGAGCGGCCCGCCGATCGCCTGCTCGGCCAGTGGCTCGAGCGCAGTGGCGATTACCCGGGGCTGGAGCTGTGGTCGTGGTATCGGGTGTATCGGGCTCTGGTGCGCGCCAAGGTCACCGTGCTGCGCCTCAGTCAGGAGGACCTGCGGATGCAGGAGGCGGAGGAGCTGCGCGCTTCGCTGGACGCCTATCTGGGCTGGGCCCTGGCCATCACCCAACCGCGGCGGCCTGCGCTGGTGATCACCCACGGCATCTCGGGCAGCGGCAAGAGTCACTGGGCCCGGCGCCTGGCCAGCGGGCCCGGCTGGGTGCACCTGCGCTCCGATGTGGAGCGCAAGCGGCGCTTCGGCCTGTGGGGGGATCTGCAGGACCCGGACGGTGCGGACCCCCTGCTCGAGAGCGGAGATCTGTACAGCCCGGCGGTGAGCCAATGGCTTTACCAGGAGCGGCTCACCCGTTGTGCCGCCGCAGCGCTGGCGGCTGGCCTCAATGTGGTGGTGGATGCCACCTTCCTGAAACGGGAGCAGCGGCAGCGCTTCTGGGCCCTGGCGAGCCGTTGTCACGCCCACTTCGCCGTTCTGGAGTGCGCGAGCTCACTGGAGGAAGCGCACCGCAGGGTAGAGAAACGGCGTGCCGCCGGGCTGGATCCCTCGGACGCGGACGACGCGGTGATCAACCAGCAGCTGAAGCAGCTGGAGCCGATCGACGAGGAGGAGCGGAGCGGGATTCCCCTGGTCAGCCAGGGGACGATGCGAGGCCTGCGGGGCATGGAGCGCTGGCTCGCCTCGCGGAGCTGAGCTCCACGAGGCACGGCGCGATCAGAACCACTCGGGAACGGCTTCCTCGGCGGTGTTGACGTTGGCTTCGGGGGTGGTGCGCTGAAATTCCAGGGTGATGTTGCGACGCTGCTCGCCGTCGGCGGCCACGGCCTCGATGGGATAGAGCTGTTGGCCGTCGCGGAAGGGCACCTGGATGCGGAAGGT
>JBEIHT010000114.1:0-7123 GCA_040381155.1 Aphanothece sp. | reverse complement strand
CGGGATCGGCCAACGGCGCTGCGGGCGTTTGTGCTGCGGTTGCCGAAGGGGGGCGATATCCATTCACACCTCAGCGGCGCCGTGTATGCGGAGCATTACCTCGACTGGGCAGCCCGCGATGGCTATTGCGTGGATCCGGCGCTGCCCACCCTGGTCAAACCGGACGACTGCGGGAAGGCAAGCACCTTCTTCCCCGCTGCGGAACTGGTGAAGAAAACGGCCATCTATGACAAGTTTGTCAATTTATGGTCCACCCGCAATCTGCCCTTTGCCGGCCGTTCAGGCCACGATCAGTTTTTCCAGGCCTTTGCCGGCTTCGAGCTGATTTCCTCCTCCCTCTCCCGCCAGGACGACATGGTGGCGGAGGTGGCCAATCGGGCCGCCTCCCAGCATATTTTCTATCTCGAATTGATGCTCACCCTCAAGGGCAGCGAGGTGCGCAAACTGGGCCAACAGGTGGCGATGACGGGGGATTTTGCCCTGATGCGCCAGCAGCTGCTCAATCTGGGGCTGCTGGATCTGGTGAAACAGGGCAACCAGAGTCTCAGCGCCATGAACCGGGAAGTGGCCAACACGCTGGGCTGTGGCACGGCTCAGGCGCAACCGGGCTGCGAGGTGACGGTGCGCTACCTGCAGCAGACCACCCGCACCCGCCCCCCGCAGGAAGTGTTCGCCCAGTTTGTCTACGCCTTTGAGCTGGCCAAGGCCAGTGATCAGGTGGTGGGCATCAATCTGGTGGCCCCCGAAGACAACCCAATCGCCCTGCGGGACTACACGCTGCAGATGCGGATGCTGCAGTATCTCAAGGGCCTGGATCCCCAGGTGAAGGTGGCCCTGCACGCCGGCGAACTCACCCTGGGCCTGGTACCGCCGGATCGGCTGCGCTTTCACATTCGCCAGGCCGTGGAACTGGCCCAGGCCAACCGCATCGGCCATGGCGTGGCCGTGATGGATGAAAACGAACCCTTCCAGCTGCTGGAGACGATGCGGCGCAAGGGCGTGCTGGTGGAAATCTGCCTCACCAGCAACGAAGTGATTCTCAACGTGGCCAACCAAGACCATCCCTTTCTGGAGTACAAACGCGCCGGCGTGCCGCTCACCCTGGCCTCCGACGACGAAGGCATTTCCCGCATTGATCTCAGCAACGAATATCTACTGGCGCTGCGCCGCTACCAGCAAACCTATCCCGACCTCAAACAGCTGGCGCGCAACAGCCTGGAATACAGCTTCCTTCCCGGCCAGAGCCTCTGGGAGTCGGCGCACTACCAGCGCCCCCAGGCCGGCTGTCGGGCGGACAGACCCGGCGCCGCCGCCCCCTCCGCGGGATGCGCCAGCTTCCTGAAGGCCAACCCACGGGCCCGGGAGCAATGGAAGCTGGAAACCCAGTTCGCCGCCTTCGAAGCACTGCCCAGCTTCCAGGCTTCGGGATCCCGCCCCGGGGGAGAATGACTGCAGCACGCCCCGCCGCCATGACCTCCGCCCAGCCCGGCACCCCGGCCAACCTCGAAGCCGCCTTCGGCGGTGAGAGCATGGCCAACCGCAAATACCTCTTCTTCGCCCAGGTGGCGAAGCAGCTGGGCAACAACGAGCTCGCGGGCCTGTTCCGCGACACCGCCAACCAGGAAACGGAGCACGCCTTCGCCCACTTCCGGCTGCTCCACCCCGAGCTGGTGATCGACAACCCGGCCGCCCTCAGCCCGGCGGAGAAGGCCGCCAAGCTGGCCCGCTGCCTGGAGCTGGCGATCGAGGGCGAAACCTACGAGTACACCACCATGTACCCGGACTTCGCCGCCCAGGCCCGCGCCGACCGGGACGGGGACGCCGCGGCCGGATTTGAGGAGCAGATCGCCGAATCCAAGGAGCACGCGGCGATCTTCCGGCGGGCCGCCAGCAACTTCGGCTTCCTGGCGCCGATCGAGCAGCACCACGCCGAGCGCTACACCGTGGCCCTGGAGGCGCTGCAGGGCAAGGGCAAGGCCGGCGAAGCGCCCACGCCGGTGGCCGGCAAGTGGATCTGCAAGGTGTGCTCGATGATCTACGACCCGGCCGTGGGCGATCCGGATTCGGGCATCGCCGCCGGCACCCCCTTCGAGGCGATCCCGGCCGACTGGGTGTGCCCGATCTGCGGCGCCCGCAAGGCCAGCTTCGTGCCCTACCGCGAGCCCGAGCTGCTGGCGGCCTGATCCCCCGCCCGCACCGCCAGCAGCAGGCGCAGCGTCCGCTCGGCCGCATCCGCCAGCAGCTCGGCGGCGCGCGCCATCGCCTCCTCAAGGGGCATGGGCCCGGGCACCAGCGTCACAAGTCCCGCCACCCCAAGGCCGTAGAGGGCCTCGGCGCCGGGGCCGATGGTGCCGCCGATCGCCAGCACCGGCACCCCGGCGGCGGCGGCGGCGGCGGCGCGGGCCACGCCGCTCACGGTTTTGCCGTGGACGCTCTGGCCATTGAGGCGGCCCTCACCGGTGATCACCAGATCGGCACCCGCCAGGGCGGCGGCGAAGCCGGTGGCCTCCAGCACCAGCTCGATGCCCGGTCGCAGGCTGGCTTCGCCGAGGGCCAGGAGCATCGCGGCCATGCCACCGGCGGCCCCGGCGCCGGGGATCTCGCGCACGCGCCGGCCGGTGCGGGCCTCCACCAGCTCGATCAGGTGGGCCATCCCGGCCTCCAGCTGGGCCACCATCAGCCCATCGGCACCCTTCTGGGGGCCGAACACAGCGCTGGCGCCACGGGGCCCGAGCAGGGGGTTGTCCACATCGCAGGCCAGCTCCAGGCGGCAATGGGCTAACCCCGGGTGCAGGCCCTCCAGATCGAGGCTGTGGATCTCGCCCAGGCCACCGCCGCTGAGGGGTTCTTCGATCACGCGACCATCGGCGCCGCGGAACCGCACCCCCAGGGCCTGGGCCATGCCGGCACCCAGGTCGTTGGTGGCGGAGCCGCCGAGGCCCACGATCAGGCGGGTGGCGCCGCCGTCGAGGGCGGCGGCGATCAGCTGGCCGGTGCCATGGCTGGTGGTGTGCAAGGGGTTGCGGCGCGGCGCGCTCACCAGGGGCAAACCGGAGGCGCTGGCCATCTCCAGCACAGCGGTGGCGGCATCGAGCCAACCCAGGCGGGCGGTCAGCTTCGGCCGCTCCGCCGGCAGGGGGCCGGTGACGGTCACCTCCTGCCAGCGCCCGCCGCGGGCCGCGATCAGCGCGTCGCTGAATCCCTCGCCGCCATCGGCGAGCGGGAAGGCGCGAATCTCCGCGGCGGGCAGCACACGACGCAGACCCTCGGCAAGGGCCTCACACACCTCCGGAGCGCTGAGGGCGCCCTTGAAGGAATCCGGGGCGAGCACGATGCGCATCGATGGATCCATGCCTTGCGGTTGAAGTGCTCCGGCCAACTCTCCTCCTGGCGGGATCGCAACAAGCGGCTCAATCCCGACAGAGCCACATCGCCCTCTCGGAAACCGGATCGCGGCTGGCGAGGCATGCCCCAAGCAGCAGCCCTTGGCTGGAAGAACACGCGGAAGTAAGTGGGCAGGATTTCGGCTTGAATGGCCGGAGCCTCCCCCACCGATGGCCCGCCGTCGTCCTGCAGCGCAGGCCCCTGATCCGGGCGGCAATCCCGACGCGTTGCAGCGCAAGATCAGCGACCTGGTGGCCCGCCGCCAGTACAGCCAGGCCCTGCGGGTTCGGGAGCAGGCCCTGCGCGGCCATCCCGACTGGTCGCTGAGCCCGAGCGAAGCCCAGCTGTGGTGCCTGGAGGGCCGCCTGGCGATGGAGCAACGGCAGCCGCAGCGGGCCGAAGCGGCCCTCCATCGCGCCGTCGCCCTGGCCCCCGGCGGCGAGGCGCTGGTGTGGCTGGCCCGGCTGCGGCTGGAGGCGGAGCAGCCGGAGCGGGCGCTGGCGCTGCTGGAGGAGGCGTTCGTCGCCGGCCAGCTGGCACCGGAGTTCACCGGGGCTTACCTCAAACTGCTGCTGCTCCAGGGGCAGGAGGCGCAGGTCCGCACCTTGATCCGGGAGCAACCGCGGCGCTTCCAGAGCCAGCAGATCCACTGGGCCGCGGGCGTGCTCAGCCTGCTGGAGGGCAACCCCGCCCATGCGCGGCGCCAGTTCGAGCAGATGGCCGCGCCCGCCAGCCCCGGCGACCACGGCGCCGTTTGGCGAGCCTGGGCGCAGCTGGAGGCGGGAGACGCCAAGGCCGCCGCCGTGGCGCTGCAGGACACCGACCATCCGGCCTGCACCGCCCTCGCCCTCGATCTGGCGGCCCGCAGCGACCAGCACCCCGCCGCCCTGCTCACGGGCCGACACCACCATCCGCCCCCTCCGGAGCTGGTGCTGGCCCTGGAGCTGCTCCATCAGCTGCGCCGCAACAAGCTGCTGCCGGCCGCCGAGCTGTTGTTGTCCCGGGAGCGGAAGCTGCAGGCGGTGCTGCCGGAGCTGGCAGCCCTGCGGCGGCCGTTGCTGCTGCTGGCGGGGCAGCAGGCGCTGGAGCGGGAGTCGCTGCTGGAGGCGATCCGCTGCTGGCGGCCGATCGTGGATCGGCCCAGCTTCGATCCCGACCTCGCCCTGCGTCTTTACCCCCTGCTGATCGAAAGCGACGACGACAACCTGCGGGAGGCGGAACGGCTGGCCGGAACGCTGCTGAGCTGGGTGCGGCGTAGCGCGAACGACGCACCGGCCGACTGGGCCGAACCGCGGCTTGCCACCACCCTGGCGCGGCTGCACTGCTGGCAGGCGGATGCGCAGATGCGGCTGGGGAAGCATCAGCAGGCCCGCCGCAGCGTGGAGCAGGCCCACCAGCTGGCGCCGGAGCTGGCGGAGGTGACCGGCCGACGGGGGATGTTGGCGCAGCTGAACGGGGCCACAAGCACGGCGATCCCCCTGCTCTGGCAGGCCCTGGAGGGAGGCTGCCGAAGCCTGTCGGTGTACGAAGTGCTGGAGGAAACCCTGGCCAGCGAAGGGCTGGAGGAGGAGCGGCGCCGGCTGCACCGGCAATACGGGGCGAGCTTCGGGGCCATCGCCCCGCCCGAAGCGGAACCGGACGATGGCCACCCGACCTGGCTGGAGGCGCTCAGCCAACCGATCGCCCTGGGCCTGTCGAGCGCCCTCAGCCTGGAGCCCGCGAACGGAGGCGGCGGCGTTGCGGCCCTGCGGATCTTCGTCGACCACACAGACCTCCGGCCGGGCCCTGGCCAAGCCGGCAACACCACCACCAACCACCGCAAGGTGACCCTGCAGGTGGCGGCGGCCAGCGAGCGGTGGGATGCCCTGCTGGCGGGCCTGCCGCCGCTGGAGCAGGTGGAGGCGCGGGCGGCGATCGTGGCGGCGATCCTGCGCTTCTGCCGGCGCAGCGGCAAGGCGCTGGCGGGCGAGATCACCCTTCGCCTCCTGCAGCTGGAGGGGCAGGCCGCCGCCAGCGACAGCGCGGTGGCGGATCGGGCCCTGCGGGTCCTGCTTTGGCTGCACGGCCTGGGGCTCAAGCGCGGCGAATCGCCGGAGGGGGAGGCCCGCCGGCTGCTGCGGAGCTGCCCGCGGCCGGAGCGGTTGCTGCCGCTGGCCCTGCTGGAGCTGCGGCTGCTGGCCCCCACCCGCCCCTGGCAGGCACTGGTGCAGGAGCTGCAGCGGCGGGATCCCCAGAATCCCCTGCTCACCCTCGCCCTGGCGACGATGGAGCGGAACTTCTCGGTGGCGTACAACCGCCTGAGTGAGCAGGCGTTCGAGCAGGCGCGCCGCCAGCAGGACCGGGAAGCCCTGGCCGCCTGTCGCCGCGAGGAGGCGTGGCTGGCGGAGAGCCTGGCGCGGCAGCAGGCCCGCCGCGGCGGCGAAAGCCAGGAGGACGACCCCGAGTGGCAGGAGGTTTTCGCCAAGCTGGATCTGAAGGCGATCTTCCGGCGGATGGCGAAGGAGAGCGGCGCGGGCACGTTGAGCGACGCCGACCTGGAGAAGATGCTGCCGGATTTCGCGGCGCAAGCCCGCCAGGCCTTCGCCCGGATGAACCCGGAAGACTTCGACTTCAGCGGTTTCGACTGGGAGGCGGAGGAGCCGCCACCGCGAGCGGCCCGCCGCCGCCGCACCTTCATGGACCTCTGAGCGATGGCCGATCCCTACGCGCTGCTCGACCTCCCGTCGGACGCCGACGCCGCGGCGCTCAAGGCCGCCTATCACCGCCAGCTGCGGCGGTTTCCGGCCCACAGCCATCCGGAGGAGTTCCAGCGAATCCGGGCCGCCTACGACAGCTTGCGGGCGGCAGGCGCCAATCGCGGCGATCCGCTCCAGCCCGGCCCGCTGCGCGCCGAGCTGGATGGCGAGGTGCTGGCAGCGCTGGAGGCACGGCTGCGCCGCACCTGCCGGATCGACCTGGCCACCTTGCTGCGCCTCACCCTCTGACCTCCCCTCTTCTTTGCCGCCGATGACCTCCCCCCGCGAACGGGCCCAGCTCCAGGCCGCCCTGCGCCAGCAGCAGGAGGCCCTGGTGCGGGATCTGCTGCCGGTGCTCGATGCGCTCGACCGGGCTGAGAGCCACTGGAAGCAGGTGGTGCAAGGCCAAACCGGCACGGTGGGGAAGCCGCCGCGACGCGCCTGGTGGAAGCTGTGGCTCCGGTGGGGCCGCCGCCAGGCCCGGCCCACTCCGGCGGAGGGCAGCGGGGCGTTGGCCCGCAGCGCGGGCGAGGGGATCGGCCTGATCCGGGCCCAGCTGCTGGAGGTGTTGCAGGCCCATGGGCTGGAGCCGTTCGAGAGTGTGGGGCAGCCGTTTGATCCGGAGCGGATGCAGGCCCTGGGTCAGCGGCCGGCCGCGGCCGGCACCCCCGCGGGGTGGGTGCTGGAAGAGGCGGTGCGGGGCTATGTGTGGCAGCAGAAGCTCCTGCGCGAAGCCCAGGTGCTGGTGGCCGGCCCCTGAGGCCAAGCGGCGCCGCCCCTCCCCCTCCATCCCCCCTGTCCCCTTTCTCCCCCCGCTCGCCATGGCCCCTGGTGTCGGCATTGATCTGGGCACCACCAATTCGCTCGTGGCGGCGCTGGAGAGCGGCCAGCCGTGGGTGATCCCCGATGAGAGCGGCGAGCTGCTGCTGCCTTCAGTGGTGGGGATCGGCGCCGGTGGGGAGTTGCTGGTGGGAGCGGCGGCCCGCCGCCAGTACGCGGCGGCG
>JBEIHT010000113.1:0-7327 GCA_040381155.1 Aphanothece sp. | reverse complement strand
CTCGTGGCGGCGCTGGAGAGCGGCCAGCCGTGGGTGATCCCCGATGAGAGCGGCGAGCTGCTGCTGCCTTCAGTGGTGGGGATCGGCGCCGGTGGGGAGTTGCTGGTGGGAGCGGCGGCCCGCCGCCAGTACGCGGCGGCGCCGGAGCGCACGGTGCGCTCGATCAAGCGGCAGATGGGCAGCGACGGCACGGTGGGGCTGGGGGAGCGGCAGCACCGGCCCCAGGAGATCTCGGCGTTGATCCTGCGGGCGTTGAAGCAGCGGGCGGAGGCGGCCCTGGGGGAGGCGGTGACGCAGGCGGTGATCACGGTGCCGGCCTACTTCACCGATGCCCAGCGGCAGGCCACGAAGGAGGCGGGCGAGATCGCGGGGTTGGAGGTGCTGCAGATCCTGAACGAACCCACCGCGGCGGCGCTGGTGTACGACCGCCCTGACGACGACAGCCAGCGGCTGCTGGTGTACGACCTGGGGGGCGGCACGTTTGATGTGTCGATCGTGGAGATCACGGGTCCGGTGACGGAGGTGCTGGCCAGCCACGGCGACAACCGCCTGGGGGGAGATGACTTCGACCGGCGGCTGCAGCGGCTGCTGGCGGAACGGTTTGAGCAGGAGCACGGGCTGCCGCTGCCGGCGGAGGAGGCGGTGGAGGCGCGGCTGCTGCAGGCGGCGGAGCGGGCGAAGATCCAGCTGAGCGAGCAGAGCCGGGTGAAGGTGCGGGAGGCGTACCTGCTCAGCCAGGGCGACACACCGCTGCACCTCGACACCGAACTGCAACGGGAGGATTTCGAAGCGCTGATCCAACCGCTGCTGCGCGACACCCTGACGGCGATCGACCGGGCCCTGGCCGATGCGGGCCTGCAGGCCGGGGAGCTCGATCGGGTGATCCTGGTGGGCGGCTCCACCCGCATCCCGCTGGTGCAGGCGCTGGTGGAGGCGCACCTGCCGGAGGTGGCGGTGAACAGCTTCGAGCCGGATCGCTGCGTGGCGCTGGGGGCGGCGTTGCAGGCGGCGGTGTTGAACGGCGAGGCGGTGGAGACGTTCCTGGTGGACGTGACGCCCCATTCCCTGGGCGTGGCCACGGCGATGGAAACGGAGATGGGCCTGATTCCGAACGTGTTCAGCGCCATCATTCCGCGCAACACCGTGATCCCCGTAAGCCGCACGAAGCTGTATTGCACCTCGGTGGACAACCAGAAGCACGTACAGATCGAAGTCTCGCAGGGGGAGAACATCAATGCCACAGAGAATGTGCCGCTGGGGTCGTTCATGGTGGAGGGCCTGCCGCGCAAAGCGGCCGGTGAGGTCACGCTGGAGGTGCAGTTCAGTTTTGACCTCAATGGCATCCTCACCGTCACCGCCAGCGAAACCAGCACCGGCAAACAGGAGCAGCTGGTGGTGAACGACGCCAGCACGCATCGCCTGCCGAGCCACGAGCTGGAGCGCAGCCGGGATGTGGTGGACAGCCTGTTTGCCAGCCTGGAGAACCTGGTCGCCACAGCGCCGGAGGAGGACGACGAAGAAGGTGACGAGGAAGCAGAGGGCGAAGAGGAGAAGGGGGAAGGCGCGGTGTAGGCGTGGTGGGCGCGGGGGTGCTGACGATGGGGGGTTACCGCAAAGCAGAAGTCCGCCCAATGCGAAATTCCGCCAAAAATCGAGGCGCCTGCGGCGCCACCCCCGAATAGCCCTCCAACGAAACAGCCGTGAGCCCCAAGGCCTCGGCTGCACGGACGGACGCTGAGATCGCACCGCCAAGGCTGAAGCTCAGTTGAGCTCGGGTGCCTCGAAGATCGCGATCATTACCGCGAGACAGTCCAGCAGCGCCGCATAGGGCTGGCCGGCGCGTTGATCGCGGATGGACTTGAGAAACAACAGCTCCGACTTGCGGGTGGCCATGGGCTCGGCTGGGCAAGCAGGAAGCTCGGGGGAGTCTGCCGCAGGCTCAGCCCGCTGCCACCACCGCCCGCTCACACCGCCCCAACTCCCCCTCCAGCAGCGCCAGGAGTTCCGCCCGCGAAGCCGGCAGGGGAAACGGCCCCTCCTCGTACCGCGCCTCCACCGCGAACACCTGCAGCGCCGCCAGCCGCGGATCCAGCGGCTGCTCCGCCACGGCCGGCAGGTCCAAGAGTTCGTGGAGCCGCGGCGACCGCCGATCCGCCAGCACGATCCAGGCCTTGAGGAGTTTTTCCGCCGCCTGCTGGGCGGTGAAGCCCCAGTCCTCCTCCGGGTAGGCCGCATCCAGGCCGATGCGCAAGGTGCGCAGATGGCGGCGCACGATCGCCAGCAGCAGGGCTGCGTCCTCAGCCGGCGACATGCAGCACCCGCCCCTCGCGGGCCACATCGCCGAACACATGCCAGCGGGAGCCGCTCAGCCGCGCCGCATCTGCTGCGCCCGCCACCACCAGGTCCACCCCTACCCCCAGGGGGCCGAGCGCCCGGGAGAAGCGCTGCCAGCAGGCCATCTTCTCGGTCCCCGTGAGCTGCGGCTGGCGCACGATCACCGCCAGATCCAGATCAGAATCCACCTGCGCCTGCCCCCGTGCCCGCGAACCGAAAGCCACCACCGCCTGCACGTCAGCTTCAGCGCACAGCCGCGCCAGGGCCGCCGCGCAGCGCTGGGGATCCAGCCCCGGGCCCAGATCCACCAGCGACTCGAGCGCCCGGGGGGCGAGCCAGGGGATCGCCGGCGGCGTGAACGGCGGAGCCGTGGCTGGGGAAGGGGCGGCGGCCATGGAATAAGGCTACCGCCGGTTTTAAGGCCGATGCAGCCAGCATGTTGTTGCGTGATGTTCGGCATCAGATGCGCACCACCCTCAGCCTCGACGACGACGTGCTGGCGACAGCGCGGGTGTTGGCGCGGCGGCGACGAGGCAATCCTGCCCATACCCGTCTGACCCTGGCGACAAGATCTAAGAGTTGACTCAGGGAGTCATCTGGTCGTGCGCACCGTCAATCTGGCGGAGGCCGAGGCGGGGCTCTTCGCCCTGCTCGATGCGGTGGAAGCCGGGGAGGAGGTGGTGATCACCCGCAGGGGGCGACCCGTGGCGCGGCTGATCCGGGAAACCGGCGGTGAGGCGGAATCCGGCGATTGGGTCGCCCGCCTCGGCCACTTCCACGCCCACCAGCCGGGGCCGGCAGGGTCCGCAATCCACAGCAGAGCTGCTGCGGGAACTGCACGATCAGGAGCCATGAGAGCAACCATCCCGACGGGATGGATGAAGCGGCCAACGTGAAAGCTGGTTGGCTGAGAGCCTTCGCCTGGGACAGTGCCAACAGCCCCCAGGTGGGCCCGATTGAGGTCGCCAATCTGCTGGCCACCGTGATCGGCAGCTTATCCGAACAACGACTGCCTTGCCTCACCGGCGCTCTCTGCCAAAGCAGGCGTTATTGATCTAGATAATTCCCGCTTAAATATAGCCATTATCACGCCTGCTCATCCCGCCCAGGATTTTGCCGTGGAGCAACCATAGGGCCGGCAGTCTTGCAATCATCTGGCAAGAGACGGGTTCGTGAGTCAAGCAGGCCCCATAGGAGCGGCTGGAATGATTAATCTGTCATCTGGTTGACGACGGGCTTTCGGCAAGCTGACAGCAGATAGTCCAGGATTGGAAAGCCGGCGTTAAGACAGATGATTTCGCCTTGGCCCAGGAAAGAAAAGAATGCCTCCAGGCGGTCAAGCCACTGCCGGCTCCACATTTACTTGAGACCCACCATGTCGACCTTCAGCTCAAGCCCATCTTCCAGCGCCAAGGGCAGCACATCCAGTCCCTGCCGCAGACCCCCCTGGTCATCGTTGGCCAAACCAGCCCTTGGCGTTGCCTTAGCGATGGGGGCGCTTACCGCCGGCCATGCCCAGGCGCTTGATTTTACCTTTTCCTTCCGGGGGGTGGAGGGATATTTGACTGGTCTTGTTGATAATACAACCACTCAAATTCCCACAACCGTTTTCGTCACCAAGTCTCCGACCGGTCAGGGTGAGCGAGAATATTACTACTGGTATACATTCCCCACCACCACCGGCTTCAGCGTTGCCAATGGGGATATCGTTGCCAACAATACAGGCATGCTGTTTCGATCCGTACCGCCAAGCGCCTGGCCCGACTACACAGGAATCTATGGGGGCCAGCCGGGAGCCAACGACGGCTATGGCTTTGATCTTGCTCTTGGTGATCCGGGGATTGGCCCAATCAATCTCCCATCAAACGGCAATGGCTTCTTTTTCTCGAATGTCACCGGCCTAGACGCTGGCAACAGCGGTGTGATCAGCTACAAGGCGGCGGTGCCAGGGCCCGTTCCGATCCTGGGAGCCCTCGCGGCCCTGCGCTGCAGCCGCAGACTCAGGAAGCGCTGTCGGTCCCAGGCGCCCAAGTCTGTCGCGCCCTGATCCGATCCACGCTCCCCATCCTGCCGCTTCTGATGCCACTGATCGAGGCATGGCCCCGTTGATGCTTCAGCGGCGGCATCGCCCTCCTCCGTTTGCTTCCCGCGAACCGGCAGGGCGTGATCGGATCAACGCCGACCCTGCTGTTCTCTGCGTCAATCGGGGCGACGCCCACCCTGGTGGGGGCTGACGAGGCGGGCACGGTCAGGGCCTGCAGGCCTCTGGATACCGGCGCCATCGCGCCAGCCGCCCGCCATCGGGCCGGGCAACCGTCGCCGTTGCCACCGAGAAGCGTCGCAGCCGACGCGGACAATGGTGGACAACCGGTGCAAATCGCGATGACCGCCACGCCCGCCGCTCCCATCGCCACCGCCGAGCTGCTGCCCGCCTACCGGGCCGCCGCCGCCGAGCGCGAGGCCCTGGGGGTGCCGCCCCTGCCCCTGAGCGCGCCCCAGGCCCAGGCCCTCACCGAGCTGCTGGCGGCGCCGCCGGCCGGCGAGGAGGCGTTCCTGCTGGAGCTGCTCAGCGAACGGATCCCGCCGGGGGTGGATGAGGCCGCCTACGTGAAGGCCAGCTGGCTCACGGCCGTCGCGCGCGGTGAGGCCAGCAGCCCCCTGGTGAGCCCCCTGGAGGCCACCCACCTGCTGGCCACCATGATCGGCGGCTACAACGTCGGCGCCCTGATCGGCCTGCTGGCCAGCCCCGATGCCGTGGTGGCCGCCGCCGCCGCCGAGGGCCTCAGCCGCACGGTGCTCGTCTACGACGCCTTCCACGACGTGCTCGAACTGGCCGCCAGCACCCCCCTGGCCCAGCAGGTGGTGGAGAGCTGGGCCGCCGGCACATGGTTCACCGGCCGGCCCGAGCTGCCGGCTGAGATCACCGTCACCGTGTTCAAGGTGGAGGGCGAAACCAACACCGACGACCTCTCGCCCGCCACCCACGCCACCACCCGCCCGGACATCCCCCTGCACGCCCAGGCGATGCTGGAAACCCGCATGCCCGGCGGCCTGGCCCAGATCGCCGCCCTCAAGACCAAGGGGCACCCGGTGGCCTACGTGGGCGATGTGGTGGGCACCGGCAGCTCGCGCAAGTCCGCCATCAATTCGGTGCTCTGGCACACCGGCACCGACATCCCCCACGTGCCCAACAAGCGCAGCGGCGGTGTGATTCTGGGCGGCAAGATCGCGCCGATCTTCTTCAACACCGCCGAGGATTCCGGCGCCCTGCCGATCGAATGCGACGTCACCGCCCTGAACACCGGCGATGTGATCACCATCCGCCCCCACGCCGGCACGGTGGAGCGGGCCGCCGGCGAACCGGGCGCCGGCGAGATTGTGGCCCGCTTCGATCTCAAGCCCAGCACCATCGCCGATGAGGTGCGCGCCGGGGGCCGCATCCCCCTGCTGATCGGCCGCTCCCTCACCGATAAAGTGCGCGCCCAGCTGGGCCTGCCCGCCAGCGACCTGTTCATCCGCCCCGTGGCCCCCGCCGACACCGGCAAGGGCTTCACTCTCGCCCAGAAGATGGTGGGCCGGGCCTGCGGCCTGGCCGGCGTGCGCCCCGGCACCAGCTGCGAACCGCTGATGACCACCGTCGGCAGCCAGGACACCACCGGGCCGATGACCCGCGATGAGATGAAGGAGCTGGCCTGCCTCGGCTTCTCCGCCGATCTGGTGATGCAGAGCTTCTGCCACACCGCCGCCTATCCCAAGCCGGTGGATCTCAAGACCCACGCCGAGCTGCCCGATTTCATGGCCTCCCGCGGCGGTGTGGCCCTGCGCCCCGGCGACGGCATCATCCACAGCTGGCTCAACCGCATGCTGCTTCCCGACACGGTGGGCACCGGCGGCGACAGCCACACCCGCTTCCCGCTCGGCATCTCCTTCCCCGCCGGCTCCGGCCTGGTGGCCTTCGCCGCCGCCATCGGCGCCATGCCGCTCGACATGCCGGAATCGGTGCTGGTGAAATTCAGCGGCTCCCTGCAGCCCGGCGTCACCCTGCGGGATGTGGTGAACGCCATCCCCTTCGTGGCCATCCAGCAGGGCCTGCTCACGGTGGCCAAGGAGGGCAAGAAAAATGTATTCAACGGCCGCATCATGGAGATCGAAGGCTTACCCGATCTCAAGCTCGAGCAGGCCTTTGAACTCACCGATGCCACCGCCGAGCGCTCCTGCGCCGGCAGCACGATCAAGCTGAGCGTGGAAACCGTGAGCGAATACCTGCGCAGCAATGTGGCGCTGCTCAAAAACATGATCGCCCGCGGCTACGGCGATGCCCGCACCCTGGCGCGGCGCATCAAGGCGATGGAGGCCTGGCTGGCCGATCCGGTGCTGCTGGAGGCCGACGCCGACGCCGAGTACGCCGCCGTGATCGAAATCGATCTCGATGCGATCAGCGAACCGATCCTGGCCTGCCCCAACGATCCCGACAACGTCAAGCGGCTCTCCGAGGAGGCCGGCAAGCCGATCGACGAGGTGTTCATCGGCTCCTGCATGACCAACATCGGCCACTACCGCGCCGCCGCCAATGTGCTGCAGGGGCAGGGCGAAAATGCCGCCCGCCTCTGGGTGTGCCCGCCCACCCGCATGGACGAGGAGACGCTCAAGCAGGAGGGCTACTACGCCATCTTCGAGGCCGCCGGCTCGCGCATGGAGATGCCCGGCTGCTCCCTCTGCATGGGCAACCAGGCGCGGGTGGAGGACAACACCACCGTGTTCTCCACCAGCACCCGCAACTTCAACAACCGCCTCGGCAACGGCGCCCAGGTGTACCTGGGCAGCGCCGAACTGGCCGCCGTCTGCGCCCAGCTGGGCCGCATCCCCTCGAAACAGGAGTACCTGGCCATCGCCGCCGCAAAGATCGACCCCTACGGCGCCGAGCTCTACCGCTATCTCAACTTCGACCAGATCGAGGGCTTCGAAGATGCCGGCCGGGTGGTGAGCGCCGAGG
>JBEIHT010000112.1:0-7400 GCA_040381155.1 Aphanothece sp. | reverse complement strand
GTTCCCTGGTGGCCCTGGGGCTGCGCTTCCAGGCCTATGGCGTGGTGGGCGGCGTGCTGGTGCTCACCCTCTGGGTCTGGCTGGTGGGGGTGATCCTCTATTACAGCCAGTGCCTGGGCCTGAGCCTGGCCCGGCGCTCCCAGGGGTGGCGATCCACACTCCCGGGCCCCTGAACCATGCCGATGCGGGGTCAGGATGGGAGGGATTCCTCCATGGGCGCCATGGCCAAGCTCTCCCTCCCACTCCGTTCCTTTCCAGGGGTCCTGGTGGTCACCTGCGCAGCCGTGGGGGCCCTGGTGCTGGCGGGCCTCTCGATTCTGGCCCTGACCCCGGTGCTGATCGGGCTGGTGGCGGTGGCAGCGTGGTTGGTGGCCAGCCTCGTGCTGGCCTGGTTGGGTATCGAAGCAATGGCGGCCCTGGAGCGGTGGTTCGAGAACGACCGCCGCTTCCAGCGCTGATGGGTCGCCCCTCCCCCTGGCTCTGGCTGCTGCTCGCCCTGCTCCTGCTCGCGCCCACCCCGATCGGGCGCCTGCTGCTTGATCTGATCGGCGGTCTCACCCTCACCCTGCTGCTGCTGCCCCTGCTGGCGGGCGGGGCGGCCTTGATCGGCTGGCAACTGCTCAAGCGGCGGCTGCGCACCTGCCCCAGCTGCGGCACCGTGAGCCTGGGCCAGCCGGTCTGCCCCGCCTGCGGCACCCTGCTGGACCCCGGAGCAGGCGGGGATTCCGACCTCGGTTCGCGTGACATCGATCCCCGCAACGTCACGATCAACGTGGAGGCCACCGACGTCAAGAGCGGTCCCGGGGACTCTGCCAGCCCGCGCTGAACCCGCCCCTCAGGGCTGGTCTGGCGCCACCGCCGCCAGCTCCCGCAGGCGTCGCTCGCGCAGATGCAGAAACAGGGGGGCGCCGAAGGCGAAGGCGATCGTCACGCAGCTCAGCAGCACCCAGGCCAGGCCGCGCATCCGCAGCCGGCGGCTCTCGCTGACCATCCAGATCGTCACCGCCGTGGCCCCCACAGCCAGGTCGCGGGAAAGCGACTGGGCGGCGGGGTTGGCGTTCGCCTGGCCCACGAACAACGTCAGATCGAAGCTGGGCCCGTGCTGGCGCAGAAAATCAAGATTGGCCAGCCAGGGCAGCACGCCGCCGGCCACCGCCAGGGCGAGATAGAGCCAGGCGAGCGGGCCCAGGGGGGCCTGCGCCGCGGCGGGCCGTGGGGACGCGGCTGGGGCGGAGGGCGATTCACTCATGGCTGGAACGGCTGGGGGGGCTCGTCGGGTTGGTCCGGATCCCATTGCATCACCTCCTGCTCGACCTGGGCGAGCAGGGTCTCGCAGCGGTCGGCGTAGGCCTGGGCCCGCCGATACAGGGACGCCATCGCCTCCACGTCCAGATCGCGGGTCTGCAGCTCGGCCAGGGTGAGCTCCAGGGCGGTCTGGGCCTGGCGGTAGCTGAGCTCGGCGGCTCCACCGTCGTCCGGGAGGTCGGCGGCGGCCGGGGGCTGGGGGGCGGAGCGGGGGGGGCGGGCCATGGGCGAAGCGGGGAATCAGGAGCTGGAGGTGGGCTCGGGAAGCAGCTGCTCCACCACCGCCCGCAGCCGGCCGTCGACGATCTGCACCTCGATCGGCTCTCCGGCGCGCAGCTGGGCCAGGGAGCGCACCAGCTTTCCCTGGCGGTCGCGCATCAGGCTGAAGCCCCGCTCCAGCAGATGCTGGGGGGAGAGGGCCTGGAGCAGGCGCCGCTGCTGGCTGAGCCAGCGGCGCTGCTGCTCAAGCAGTCGGGCCGGATGGAGGGCCGCGAGCAGGGCCCGTTGCTGGCCCAGCTGCTGGCGGGCCGCCTGAAGGCGCAGGGCCAGCAGCCGGCGCAGCTGGGAGCGGCTGCGGCCCAGCTCCACCAGAGCCGCCTGACGATCCGGCAGCAGGGCCACCAGGGCCGCGGTGGGGGTGGCGGCCCGGTGGTCCGCCACCAGATCGGCGATGGTGGTGTCGTCTTCATGGCCCAGCCCGCAGATCAGCGGCACCGGGCAGGCGGCCAGGCAGCGGGCCAGCTCCACGCCGTCGAACACCGCCAGATCCTCGCGGCTGCCGCCGCCGCGGGCCAGCACCAGGGCCTCGAGGCCCAGGGCAGCGGCCCGGGCCGAGAGGGCCGCGACGGCGGCGACGATCCGCGCCTCCACCGCCCCCTGCACGGGGATCGGCACCACCAGCAGATCGGTGGCGGGCCAGCGCTCCCGCGCCGTGCGCAGCATGTCGGCCAGGGCCGAACTCGGGACGCTGGTGAGCAGGGCGACACGGCCCGGCAACAGGGGCAGCGCCCGCTTGCGCTCCGGAGCGAACAGACCCTCAGGCTCCAGCAGGGCCTTCACCCGCTCGAACTGGCGCAGCACCGCGGTCAGACCGGGACGCAGGTCGAGCACCTGCACCGTGAGCGTGGCGCGGGCGGCCCAGAAATTCAGCTTGCCCACCACCACCACGCCGTCCCCCTCCTCCGGGATGAAGCTGAGCCGGGCCAGGGTGGACGCCCAGACCACCGCCGAGATGGAGGCCTCGCCATCGCTGAGGGTGAGCCAGAGATGGCCTTTCTTCTGCTGCGGGCGGCTCACGGTGGCCTCCAGCAGGAAGCGGGGCGCGAACCCCCGCTCCAGCAGGGCGCCGATCGCTTCGTTGAGCTCCCGCACGCTGTAGCGGGGGATGCCCTCCGGACTCAGGCGGGCGGCGGTGGCCGTAGGGCTGGAGCGCACGGGGGAGAGGCGATCAGTGCGTCAGCCGGCGGTACTGCAGCCACCAGAACAGGCTGATCAGGCCCGCCACCAGAGCGACGGTGCGGCCGATCGGGTGGTCGAAGCGGACCAGGCCCGCCCCACCGATCACCAGGGCGGTGCTGAGCAGACGGGAGCCATCCCGCCGGTTGCTGGGGAACCAGCGGCGCGCCGGGGCCGGTGACGGGGGGGAGAGAGGAGCCAAGGCGCCGCAGGGCAGGCCAATGCTTACCCTAGGCCGCGCCGCCGCCGTGGGAGCCAGAATGCGGCGCCAAGCCGCGCTGGATCCGATGGCGAGAGCGCCCCACTCGCGGCATCGCCTGCAGGCGCAACTGAGCGGCGCCCTGCCCCGCCAGCCGCACCTGGTGCTGGTGAGCGATCTCGATGGCACCCTGCTGGATGGTCCACCGCGCTGGCGCCGGCTGCTCTACGACTGGCTGGAGGCGGAGCGGGAGCGGGTGCTGCTCGTGTACAGCACCGGCCGGGATCTGCGCTCCGTGGCCCGTCTGCTGGAGGTGGAGCGGGAGATGGGGCTGCGGCCGCCCCACCTGGTGATCGGCGATGTGGGCTGCACCGTGGCCTGTGGCACCAGCCTGCAACCGCTGCCCCTGGCGGTGGCTCCGATCGAGGCGCTCTGGCGCGGCAGGCCCGAGCGGGTGCTGCCGCTGCTGGCGGGGATGCCCGGCCTCTCCCCCCAGCCGATCAGCGCCGATCGGCGCCTGGCCTACGACATCCTCGACCGCAGCGCCCTGGATCCCGCCCGCCTGGCGGCACTGGCAGGCCATGGCGTCGACTGGCTGATCTCCGGCGATCGCTACCTCGATGTGCTTCCCGCCGGCGTGAACAAGGGCAGCACCCTGCTGCGGCTGCTGGAGTGGCTGGAGATCGGCGCCGAGCAGGTGGTCACCGCCGGCGATTCCCTCAACGACCTGGCGATGTTCGAGACCGGCCTGAACGGAGTGATGGTGGCCAACGCCGAGCCGGGTCTGCTGGCCGCCCTGCCGCGGCTGTCCGGCATCTACCGCGCCCTGGGCGAGGGCTGCGAGGGCATCCTGGAGGGACTGCTCCACTTCGGCTTCGGGCCCCTGCTCGGAGAGCTGGCCGCGGAGATCAGCAACCTGAGGGTTGCCCAAGGGGCCTAGGGCAGCCGGGCCTAGGGCAGCCGGGCCTTGGTGCGCGCCGTGGCCACTGCCGTGCGCGGATCCTCCGGCCAGGGGTGCTTGGGATAGCGGCCCCGCAGCTCCCGCCGCACCTCGGCGTAGCCGCCCGTCCAGAACCCGGCCAGGTCGCGGGTGATCGCCGCCGGCCGCCCCGATGGGGCCAGCAGGTGCACCGTGAGCGGCAGTCGACCCTCGAGCAGGGTGGGCGTGCTGGTGGCCCCGAACATCTCCTGCAGCTTCACTGCCAGCACCGGCTGCTCGGCGCCGTAATCGATCGGCACCAGCCGGCCGGACGGCACCGTCAGGGCCTCCGGCAACCAGATGTCGAGCTGGCGGCGCTGATCCCAGGGGAGACCGCCCCAGAGAGCCTCGATCAGGTCGAGGCCCTGCAGATCCTGGCGGTTGCGCAGGCCCTCCAGCTGGGGACCCAGCCAGGCCAGGGGATCGGCGGCCAGGCTGGCGGGGTCGCGGGCGGGCCAGGGCGGGCCCAGATGCCGGTGGGCCAGGGAGAGGCGCTGCTGCAGCTGGCGCGAGCGGCGACACCAGGGCAGGGCGTCCAGGCCCAGACGGGTGAGCCCCTCCACCAGGGCCGCCCGCACCAGGGCTTCGTCCGGGCCTGCGCCGTCACCCCCATCCCAGGGACGGCGCTCCAGCACCAGGGCGCCGAGGCAGCGCAACCGCTCGCAGCGCACCCGCTCAGCGGCCCCATCCCAGTAGGCCCGCCGCTCCACCCGACCCTGCTCGGCGGCCAGCTCCTCCAGCAGCCCCCGGGGCAGGGGGGCGGCCAGCAGCACCCGGGCCTCGCTGCCCTGGCCATCGAGACTGGCCACCACCAGCGCTTCCTCCCCCGCCAGGGGGTCGTCCGCCGGCAGCCAGGCGCCGCGGCCGGAGCGCAGCAGGAAGCGGCCCTGCCCCTGCCCCCGCCGGAGGGCGATCCGCTCCGGGTAGGCCCAGGCCAGCAGGCGCGCCACCACCCAACCCTCGGGCTCCGCGACTGCCGCCGGGGCGTTGCCAGGGCGATCCGGGGAGCGCGGCTCCACCTGGCGGCGGAGCTGGGCCTGCAACTGGCGCAGCGGCGCCCGGGCACCGGCCGCGCCGGAGCGCAGCCAGTCGATCCGCCGCAGCAGATCACAGCCCACCAGGCGACGCTCGAGCGGATCCCGCTCGCTGATCAACACCGCCAGGGCGGTGGCGGGCTCCAGCCAGCTCCGCTGGCGCCCCCGCAACAACAGGTGGGCCAGCCGCGGATGCAGGCCCACGGCGGCCATCTCCCGGCCGTGGGGGGTGAGACCCGCGCCGTCGAGGGCCCCCAGGAGCTCCAGCAGCTGGCGGGCCTCCCGCAGGGCCTGCGGCGGGGGCGGCTCCAGCCAGGGCAGATCCTCCCCCAGGGGGCTGCCCCAGACCGCCAGCTGCAGGGCAATCGGGAGGGGATCCACCTCCCGCAGCTCCGGAGTCTGGAAGGCCGGACGCCGCTGCTGCTCCGCCGGCGACCAGAGGCGCAGGCAGCGGCCCGGCCCGGTGCGTCCAGCCCGGCCGCGCCGCTGCTCCGCACTGGCCTGGCTGGCGGGCACGGTGATCAGGGCGTCCATGCCGGTACCCGGATCAAAACGACTCACCCGGCTCAGGCCGCTGTCGATCACCAGCCGCACCCCCGCGATCGTCAGGGAGCTCTCGGCGATGGAGGTGGTGAGCACCAGCTTGCCGGCGGCGCCCCGGGCCGGTTCGATCGCCCGCCGCTGCTCCGCCAGGTGCAGCTGGCCATGCAGGGGGCAGCATTCCAGATCGGCGGCCCAGGCCTGCTCCTGGATCCGGCGCAGGCAGCTGAGGATCTCCCGCTGACCCGGGAGGAACACCAGCACCGTTTCGCCGGGGCCGCGCTCGTTCAGCCAGTGCTGCTCCAGGGCGCGCAGCACCTGGCGCTCCAGGGGCTCCTCGGACCGCGGCGGCTGGTGGCGCACCTCCACCGGATGGCTGCGGCCCTGGCTGCTGATCACCCGGGCGCCGTCCAGGCGCTCCGCCAGGGGCTCCAGGTCGAGGGTGGCCGACATCAGCAGCAGCCGCAGATCGGGGCGCAGCAGGGCGCGGGCCTGGCGGGTGAGGGCCAGGGCCAGATCCGCCTCCGCCGCCCGCTCATGGAACTCATCGAAGATGACGCAGGCCACCCCTTCGAGCGCCGGATCCGCCTGCAGGCGCCGCAGGAACAGTCCGCCGGTGAGCACCTCCAGGCGGGTGGCGGCGGAGCAGCGGCTTTCCAGCCGCACCGAATAGCCCACCCGGCCTCCCACACGCTCCCCCAGCCCCTCCGCCAGCCGCAGGGCCGCGGCCCGGGCCGCCAGGCGGCGCGGTTCCAGCATCAGAATCCGCTCGCCGGCCGCCAGGCTTTCCAGCAGGGCCAGGGGCACGCGGCTGGTCTTGCCCGCCCCGGGCGGGGCCTGCAACAGCAGCGTGGCCCCAGGAGCGAGGGCCGCCACGATCCCCGCCAGATGGGACTCAATCGGCAGCGAGGCGTGGGCGGGGTCCAGGGTCAGCGCACGTGGCGGACGCCATCGACCGGGTGATAGGCCTCGCCGGTGGTTTCCTCGTAGACGATCGCCGGCAGACCGGTTTCAAACATCGTCTGCAGGGCTTCCTTGAGGTAGGGATTCCAGCCGCCGGTGCTCACCTTGCCGTGGCGCACGGTCCAGTCCCAGGTGCCCTGAAGGTCGCGGGGGATGCGCCCCTCCCGATCGCGGCGGGCCACCAGATCCTGGGATTCGACGATGCCCACCAGGATCGGATCCTTGCCGTAGGCCGGGGTGATGCTCAGCTCCAACCGTATGGGATCCTCCTTCACCATGCGCAGCCGGAAGCGGGGCGGCAGTTTCAGGCCGTTCAGCACCGCGGCGACGATGCGGGTTCTCGGATCGGTCATCGGCCTGACTGGGGTTGCGGGGTCACAGGGAGGGTCACGGACAACCAGCGGCGGAGCGCGACCCTCAGGGGCCTTCGCTCGGGATGGCGGGCTGTTCGTTGTCCCCACTGAAGCGCACGGTCAGCAGGTCTTCACGGGTGAGCTGGCCTTCGGCGTCCAGGAGCTCGGGGTGGACGGTGATTCGCCCCGTGCGATCCCCCGGCGCCTGGCGGGAGGGGCGGGGCGCAGATCCGGTGGCTCCGGGGCGAGGAACGGCCTGGAATCCCCGGCTCATGACCCGGAAGGCCTGGTAAAGCAGCGCTAGGAAGCAGAGGCCGTAAAGGAGGGGGAAGAGATCCGAGAGGACGGAGAGGCTCGGCGGCATGGCGGGCTGCGTCATCCGGCCGACCGGTGCGTGCCGGAATGAACGTCCATCATCACTCCCCCGACGGGGAACTGGTACCGGCGGAGGCGACCATCCAGGCCCAAAGGGTGGTGCAGGCGGCCCCAAAGGCGAGGAAGGCCAGGAGCAGGCGACTGGTGTCCATGATTCGCAACGTTTCTTCACACACCTTAGGGAGCTGGGCGGGCCG
>JBEIHT010000111.1:0-7671 GCA_040381155.1 Aphanothece sp. | reverse complement strand
TTCCGAACGTGTTCAGCGCCATCATTCCGCGCAACACCGTGATCCCCGTAAGCCGCACCAAGCTGTATTGCACCTCGGTGGACAACCAGAAGCACGTGCAGATCGAAGTCTCGCAGGGCGAGAACATCAACGCCACGGAGAATGTGCCGCTGGGGTCGTTCATGGTGGAGGGCCTGCCGCGCAAAGCGGCCGGCGAGGTCACGCTGGAGGTGCAGTTCAGCTTTGACCTCAATGGCATCCTCACCGTCACCGCCAGCGAAACGAGCACCGGCAAACAGGAGCAGCTGGTGGTGAACGACGCCAGCACGCATCGCATGCCGAGCCACGAGCTGGAGCGCAGCCGGGATGTGGTGGACAGCCTGTTCGCCAGCCTGGAGAACCTGGCCGCCACAGCACCGGAGGACGACGACGAAGGTGACGAGGAAGCAGAGGGCGAAGAGGAGGAGGGGGAAGGCGCGATGTAGGCGGGGTGGGCGTGGGGGTGCTGACGATGGGGGGTTACGGCAAAGCAGAAATCCGCCAAATGCGAAATTCCGCCAAAAATCGAAGCGCCTGCGGCTCCACCCCCGAATAGCCCTCCAACGAAACAGCCGTGAGCCCCAAGACCAACAGCCAGGGCCAAGCCAACAGCCCTAGCCGCAAGGCTTCCGCGAAGCGGTAGGGCCAAGATCTCAAGGGCTCAAGGACCAAGAAGGGAGCCTGGGGGGGAGAAGCAGCCGGGACGGACGCCAACGAGGGGCCTGACGTTGTCCGGGTGGATGCCGTTCCGGAAGGCGCCGCGGGCGACGTGCGGATTGTCGAACCACGAGCCCCCGCGCAGCAGCCTGTAGGCCTTCTCCTGATTGCCCTCCAGCTCTGGATCCGGGTCTTCCAAGGGGCTCCCATCACCATTCGAGCCGGCCAGCGGATCTCGATGCCATCGGTCAGCGCACCACTCCAGCTGCTGCCCGTGCATCTCCGCCAGCCCCCAGCGATTCACCAGGCCAAAGAAGCCGATCGGCACCGGACGTTTCTTGTATTCACCGCGCCGGCCCCTGCCGCAGGTGTAGCGGGCGTCGTAGCGAGCCCAGCTCGGATCCAGCGTGGCGCCGAAGTGAAAGGGCGGAGGCTCAAGCGCTTCAGCAGAGGAAGCCTCCGCCGCCCGGCAGGCCGCCTCCCACTGGCTCTCGCTTGGCAGCGCCAGCTGCAGCGCTTGTGACCCCAGCCCTGGATTCTCTTCTGCCCACTCCGTCCATCGGGAGGCCAGCCAGCCATTGAGCGCCTGCAACCACTGTTGGCACTGGTTCCAGCTGACGCTGTCCACCGGCAGGGCGCCCGGTTGTCCATGGCGTTCCCAGCCATCCTCCTCCCGGAAGGTGTGAGGAGACGCCTCGAGCTGACCGCGCAGGTCCGGTGCCAAGCGCTCCACAACGGCATGCCACTGCGCCTGGCTGATCGGGTGACGCACCATCGCGTAGCTCGCCAGCCGCACCTTCCGCAACGCCTCCACGTCCACTCCCTCGCATTTCTGCCGAATGCTCTGCTCGGAATACACGGCACGGCCCACCTCCTGCCCGGGCGAACCGATCCCATACGTCCCGCCTTCCACCACCACCAGCTCCAGTTGTTCGCCGCTCGGCAACGGCAGCTTCCACACCTCACGCTTCACCACCTCGCTGCGGATCCGCAGGGCAGTGTCTTCCTCTTGCGCGGTGAGCGTGAGCATCGGCACCCGCCGGCCCGGGCCGCTGCCCAACAGAGGAAGGTCGGCCGAGGCGGCCAGTTGCAGGCCCCGTGATGCCCCCTGCAGCAGGGGCAAACGGGCATCGTGCTCCTTCCAGCCGGGAGCTTGGCCGTCTGCCCAGAGCTGTTGCTGCCACTGCTCCACGACAATCCGGTTCACGTTCTCCTGGAAAATCGCCTGCAGCTGGTCTTGGTCCATCTCTGGCGGCAACTGTCCTGCCTGCACCATCTGGTGCATTCGCTCAGCCACCTGCCGCTGGGTCTGCTCCACCAATCCCTGAACCTTCGCTGGATCCAGCGTTGCCGGATCGAGCTCCACCTCGATCCGCAGATCCAGCACCTCGCTGCACAGCCAGCCCTCCAGCTCGTTCGCGATCCGATCGCGCTGATCCCGATCGCCGCTGCGCTTGGCCAGCAGCCCCAGGCTCTCCGCCGCCCGCCGCCGCAGCGCCACCGGGGCCGCCGCGTCAGCCAGGCATTGCCGCAGGGGCTCCTCGACGCCGATCAACGCCAGCACCAGCGCCGCGTCCTGGCGCTCCTCCTCGGGCTTGGACCCAGCGGCCAGCAGCGCCGCCAGAGCGTCGGCCGCCTCCTGCCGCACCGCCCGCTTCTCGCTGCCGCCGGCCGCCGCCAGCGCCGCCAGCGACTCCAACACCCGCCGGCGTTGCGGCGCGGCTTCCGCTTCGAGGTCGTTGGCCAGCCTCGCCACCCGCCGCCGCTGGAGCAGTTCCTCCTGGCTCTCCGCAATCCAGCCCTTCAGTGGCTGCCAGGTGCGCAGCAGGGCCTCATGGGCGATCTCCACCACCCCGTCGTCGGACACCAGCAGGCGATCGTTCACCAACCGCTCCACAATCGGCCGGCTCCGCGCCGGGAGGTCGGCCAGGCGTGCGGCGCGCTTGGCCGCCAGGCCCTCTTCATTGAGGCTGAGGAGGTGATCCACAAACGCCTCCCGCAGGGCCGCCGTATCGGCCGGGTCGCTGCTGGCGGGGTTCCAGCAGTGGGCCGCCTGGTGACTCACGGCACCCGCCACGCCGCCCAGCTGGTCGTAGTCCTCCACCGTCAGGTCCCACGCCTCACCGGGCCGCGTGCCCGCGACGGCGGCACCCCGCGTCTGCCGGGCCCTCCACAGCTTCTCCAGCGTGAACGCCAGCAGCGGCAGGGCATCGCGACCCCCGCTCTCGTTCACCAGCCGCTCCTTGAGGCCCGGCTGCAGGGTCAGCAACGAACGATCGGCCGGGCCGCTGATCAGCTGGCCGAAGTCTTCCGGGCGGATCGGCTCCAGCGGGTGTTGCTCGGCCATCGCCGTGAGCGCCGGCCGGCGGACCTGCAGGGGCGCCAGAAAATCGGTGCGCATCGTCGCCAGCACCACCAACCCCGCCGCCGGTGCGCGAAGCAGGGTTTCCAGGAAGGCGAGAAACCGCTCCCCTTCGCTGGGCTGCCCGTCTGCGCCCGCACCATCGCGCAGGAGCTCCTCGAACTGATCGATCACCAACAGCACCGGCAGCTGCCGCGCGCTGTGCAACCTCTGCAGCTGCCGCAGCGGATCGGCCGCGGGGCCGACCCCACCCAGCTCCGCCAAGCTGTTCTGCAGCGCCGTAAAGGGCTCCCCGCCCGGGCTGAACGGCGTCAACACCAGCCAGGGCCGATCGCGCTCCGCCCGCAAGCGCGGCACCACCCCCGCCCGCACCAGCGACGACTTGCCATAGCCCGACGCCCCCAGCAGCAGCAGAAACGCCGGCGCACGCCGGGACAGGCTCGTCAACCGTTCACACACCCTCTCGATCGCCCCGTCCTGGCCAAAGAACACCGGTGCCTGCGTCTCCTGAAACGCCAGCAGGCCCGGATAGGGCGCCTGGCTGGCATCCCATCGCTGCCGCGCCCGCCAGTTCAACGTCTCCGCCAAGCTGGCGTGCAGGCGGGTCTTCACCTCCTCCAGCTGCTGCAGAGTGGGGTTGCTGGCCTGCACCACCCGAATCACCTGGCGATCCTCCAGCAACAGCGGCAGGAGCTCGCTGTTGCACCCCGCCGCGGCGGGCTCTTCCTGTGATTCCAACAGCTGGATCGGAATCACCGTCTTGCCTTTCTCCACGGCGATCGCCAGCTCTCCCACGCACCAGGGCGAGCTTTCGTACTGCTGGCTGCACAGACACACCAGCGCCTGCGCCAGCCCCAGCTCCCGATACAACGCCGCCCGCCATGGCGCGCCGGCCTTCACGCCATCGCTGTGATCTTTATCGCGGAAGAAGCCGTAGTTCCACTCGCGAAACCATGCCGACAGCCGATCCGCCCAGGCATCCCCCACAGCGTCGCGGCCGGTGTAGCTGATGAAGATGGCGCCCATGGGGCGGAGCTGGGGCGAGCCGACGGGTTCACGCTACCCAGCCCAGATCTCCTCCAGCTCCAGCACCAGCCCCCTCGGCGATCCGCCCAGGTCTGCAACCGGGTCAGCAGGCGTGTGTTGCGGCAGCAGCAGCAGCGGCGCCGGTGGGCCAGCGGGTGGGGCGATGGTCAACGCACCGAGGCAGCGTCCTGTTCCGGCCAAGGGGTGCTTCCTTGCAACCTCAAGCGGCCGCCTCAGCCCGCCCCCTCCACCGCCCGCTCACACCGCGCCAGCTCCGCTTCCAGCAACGCCAGCAACTCCACCCGCGAAGCCGGCAAGGGAAACGGCCCCTCTTCATACCGCGCCTCCACCGCGAACACCTGCAGGGCCGCCAGCCGCGGATCCAGCGGCTGCTCCGCCAGGGCCGCCAGATCCTTCAGCTAGTGCAACCGCGGCGGTCGCCGATCCGCCAGCACGATCCAGGCCTTCAGCAGTTTCTCCGCCGCTTGCTGGGCGGTGAAGCCCCAGTTCTCCTCCGGGTACGCCGCATCCAGGCCGATGCGCAGCGTGCGCAGATGGCGGCGCACGATCGCCAGCAGCAGGGCTGCGTCCTCAGCCGGCGACATGCAGCACCCGACCCTCGCGGGCCACATCGCCGAACACATGCCAGCGGGAGCCGCTCAGCCGTGCGGCATCGGCGGCGCCGGCCACCACCAGGTCCACCCCCACCCCCAGGGGTCCGAGCACCCGAGAGAAGCGCTGCCAGCAGGCCATCTTCTCCGCGCCGCTCAGCTGCGGCTGGCGCACAATCACCGCCAGATCCAGATCGGAATCCGCCCGCGCCTGCCCCCGTGCCCGCGAGCCGAAGGCCACCACCGCCTGCACGTCGGGTTCAGCGCACAGCCGCGCCAGGGCCGCCGCGCTGAGCTGGGGATCAAGCCCCGGTCCCAGATCCAGGGGCGACGCCAGCGCCCGGGGGGCGAGCCAGGGGATCGACGGCGGCGTGAACGGCGGAGCCGTGGCTGGGGAAGGGGCGGCGGCCATGGGCCAACGCTACCGACGGCTCTCAGGAGCAGCGGCGGCGACAAGCGACAACCTCGCATTGCATCGTTAGTAGAGTTACCCGCCTAGTCTTGTTGCATCACAAGCGGGCATGGCATGACGCAGGGATCTGCTGGCAGCACTCGGTCCCAGCTCCTGGCCCCTCCAACCGGCATCGATCGCCAACGACGCCAGGCGGCTCTGGGAGCGGCCCGGCGGCGCTACATGGGGCTGTCTGCCATCGGCAAGCGGCGGCTCCTTGATGAGCTGCAGGAACTCACCGGGTATCACCGCAAGTCCTTGCTGCGGCTGCTTAATCGGCCCGAGCCCATGGCCGCAGCGGAGCCAGGTGGTTCGCGGCCGGAGCCGGACAAGCCGCACCATCGCCGGCGCTATGGCCCCGAGGTGCTGGAGGCGCTGGTACCGCTGTGGGAGGCGAGCGATCGGCTGTGCGGCAAGAGGCTGCAGGCGTTATTGCCGCTGCTGGTGGAGTCGCTCGAGAGCCACGGGCACTTGTCTCTGGAGCCGGCGGTGCGGGAGTCGCTGCTGGCGATGAGCAGTGCCACGATCGACCGGTTGTTGGCCCCGATCCGCAAGCAGAGCGGCCGCAACGGCTGGCGCCGCCCGCCCCGGGCGTACAGCGCCGTTCGGCGGCGGGTGCCGGTGCGCACGTATGGCCTCCGGCCGACTGGCGTCTACAAGGGCTGGGACGACCACAGCGATCCCGGCTGGTTAGAGATCGACCTGGTGGCCCACTGCGGTGGCCGGATGGAGGGGCGGTTCCTGTGGACCCTGATGGCGACCGACATCGCCACTGGCTGGAGTGAGAGCCTGCCGATCCTGATGCGCGATGGGGCGCTTGTGCTGACGGCGCTGCAGCTGATCCGCCGGCAGTTGCCGTTCTCCTTGCGGGGGATCGATGCGGACAACGACCCGGTGTTCATGAATCACCTGATGGAGGCCTGGTGCGACAGCCCTGGCCAGCAGATCGTGCTGACCCGATCGCGGGCCTACAAGTCCAACGATCAGGCCTGGGTGGAGCAGAAGAACGGAATGCTCGTGAGGCGGGTGGTGGGCTACCAGCGGCTGGTGAGCCTGGAGGCCGCCCGGGTGCTGGGGGAGCTCTACGGGGCGCTGCGCCTGTTTACGAACCTGTTTCAGCCGTCGTTCAAGCTCAAAAGCAGTGAACGGGACGGCGGCCGGATCCGGCGACAGCACCACCCACCGCGCACTCCGCTGCAGCGGTTGCTGGCCACAGGGCAGCTGAGTGAGGAGCGTGCGGAACAGCTGCGGCAGCTGCAGCGCGGCAGCGATCCACTGGCGCTGCTGGAAACGATCCGTCGCTGCCAGGGCCAGCTGGCGGTGCTGGCCAGCGGGGAACAGGGCAGCGGCCTGGGGCCGGGAGCAGCCGTGGCGGATCGCACGCAGGAGAGCCGTTCGTTGGAGGTGTTTCTGGGCGATCTGCAGACACTGTGGCAATCCAGCCAGCCGCGCCGCCGCAAACCGAGGACGCGACCCGGAAAGCGGACACGACCCGATCCGTTCGAGGCCGACGTGACGTTGATCGAGGGCTGGCTGGAGGGAGAGCCGCTGCTGGGCTCCCGGCAGCTGATGGAGCGGCTGGTGGCCCATGACCCGCAGCGCTACAGCGATCGCCAGTTGCGCACCTTGCAGCGGCGTCTGCGCGGGTACCGCCTGCAGCGGATTGAGCTGGAGATGGCCGAGACCGGCGAGGTGCAGGGCCGTGCCAACGCGCGGGAGGCCGGTGATCCCAACGGGGCGCACACGGCGACGCCGCTGCGTTGATGCGGCCGGCCCCCGGGCGGGGTCCGAGGCCGGGCCCGCCCAGTGGGGGCGGACCCGACACGGCCCCCTGGGGCCTGGCGGCATGCCCCAGGCAAGGGGAGCGGGCCAACGGGGCAGAGGTCAGTGATGCAGCCGCAGCGATCGCGGCGCTGGGTAACCGTTGCCAGGGGGTTGAGATGGTTTGCACGAACCCCTGCCCAGGCACTCCCCCATGGCCTTGCCACTGGCCTGGGCGAGGAAACCGCAGTGTTACCAAGTGACAACCGTTCTTGGTAACAAGGTGTTGATGCAAAGCGACCTTCAACTCAAGTAGTCATCTAGTCATTCGCACCATCAATCTGGCCGAGGCCAAGGCGGGGCTCTCCCCCCTGCTCAACGCGGTGGAAGCCGGGGAGGAGGTGGTGATCACCCGCAGGGGGCGACCCGTGGCGCGGGTGATCCGGGAAACGCCCGGCGGGAGGATCTACCTCGACGCCTGCGAGCAGACGATGGCCTGCACCTGGCCGTGGCCCATCGCCACCACCAGCTCGGCTGCAAACCCATAGCGGTGCCGTCCCCGCCGGTGGAATGACGCCCGTTCTGCAGCGCTCGCCACCAAGACGGGGTATGCCGGGGGCCAAAAATGGAAGCAACGACCCCCCAGCGGCCGGATCCGCGCCCCCGTTCCCATGCCTGACGCCGCCCCCGCCGCTCCCATCGCCACCGCCGAGCTGCTGCCCGCCTACCGGGCCGCCGCCGCCGAGCGCGAGGCCCTGGGGGTGCCGCCCCTGCCCCTGAGCGCG
>JBEIHT010000110.1:0-7856 GCA_040381155.1 Aphanothece sp. | reverse complement strand
CCTGGTGGAGCTCATGATCGTCGTGGCGATTGTCGGCATCCTCTCCGCCGTGGCCCTGCCCAACTACCTGCAGGCCCGCAGCGCCGCCCTGATCGGCTCCCGCGTCGGTGAGGCCGTGGGCTTCGCCAAGGAGTGCGCCGTCCGCACCGTCACCGGCATTGGTGCGACGCCCTCCGGCAGCAGTTCCACTAACGATGGTGGCGTCGCCATCGCCGGCTGCACCGGCCAGGGTGCCACCGGCACGGCCACGGCCACCTGGGGCAACGCCAAAGCCGATGGCGTCCGCTGCCTTTCGGACACCTCCACCACCTCCCACACCAAGGCCGTCATTTCCATCGACACCAGCGGCACCCTCACCTGCAGCTTCAGCTGATCGGGCATGCCCCCGTCCACGGGGACGGGTTTCCAATCCAACGCAAGCCCCGCCCAGCGGGGCTTTTTGCTGATGCTGCGGCCCAAGCTGCCAGGCCCTGCCAGGGGCAGGAATGGAGGAGAAAAGAGAGGCCCCTCACTCGCTCAGCGGCCCGTCCACGGGGGGACTCGCCAGGTGCACCACGGTGCTGATGCGCTGGGACGGCCTACCGGCAAGGGGCAGCTCCTGCTCCAGTTCCAGGCGCAGCACCCCCTCCTCCCGCAGCTCGGCGATCAGGCCCCGGTCACTCAGGCCATCCAGCAGCACCCGGTTGAGGGAATCGGCGCTGCTTGGCTCACCGAGCAGGCCGAAGGCCGGACCACAGCGAAGCAGCACCCTCCCCCGCCAGATCGCCGAAGGCGCTGGCCCGATCGCATAGGTGACCGGCCCAGGATTGCTGGCCAGGTGCAGCACCGCCCGGCGACCGGCCATCGGGCAGACCGCCGCCGGTTGGCTGGGGTTGAGGGAAATCCGCTCCGCCCGGCGCAGTTCTGAGCGGATCAGATCAAGACTCCGGCGCTGCCAGAGCCGTTCCCGCGCCAGGCGGCCCAGGCGGGCCCCCTGCTCCCCCTCCGCCATCAGCAGCCGCACCGCCACCCCCCACAGCAGCAGGCCCAGCAGGGACGCGAGCAGAAGCTCCAACAGGCTGAACCCCCGTGGTCTGCGCCAGCGGTGGGACATGGGGGCCATCACAGGGAGGGATCGGGACGGCACTCCCCGTCGATCCAGCGGCCCATCCGCACCACGCCGAGCGGCAGGGACATCACCACGCAGCGCTCCAGGGCCGTGCCCGGCGCCGTGACCACGACCGTGCCCCCATCCAGCACCAGGCCATTGCTGGTGAAGCGCACGGCGCCGGGAAGGTTGTGGCGCAACTGCACCCCCGACTCGCCACCGTCTCCGCCGAGCGGCAGACGAACGCCGGCACAAGCCGGCAGGGAGCCGCCAAGGGGCTCCCGCCAGCCCTCCTGATCGAGCTGGAGGGCGCAGGGCCGACCGCTGCTCTGGGCGGCGGCGCGGCCGTGTTCCAGACCGAGCACCACCCGTCGGCTGACGCTCTCCACCCGCTGGGCGGCGAGGCTGCCAGCCGCCAGCTTCAGGGCCGGCAGCCCCAGCACGGCCAGCAACCCCACCGCCACCAGCAGCTCGGCAAGCGAATGGCCGGCACAGGAGGATTTCATGGCTCGGGGGCGGTGGGCTCCGCCGCTGTGCCGCACAGCCCGAAGGCCGCCGGACTCCAGAGCCGCTGGCGCGGCTCCCCCAGACCCTCGGCGTCGACGCTCACCTCCAGCAGCAGCCCCTCCTCCTGGAGGCGCAGCTGGCGGCGCAGCCCCTCGGGCATGGGGTGGGCGTCCAGGGCGGCCTGCAGCGAGCGGCCCTGGGCCTGGCAGTCCCCGCTGGGAGAAAGGGCGCGACTGAGACGCCGCAACCGGGCTTCGTTGCCGATCAGTTCCGCCTCCACCTGCTCCCGCAGAAGCTGGCGACGCTCCTCCACGCTGCCCATCCCGACCGCGGAGGCCCAGAGCTGCAGCGAACCGCTCAGAGCGCCGAGCAGCAGGCAGGACGCCACTAGCACTTCCGTGAGGCTCATGGCCCGGTTCCCCGCAGACCCAGCTCCCGCAGCCCCAGCAGCCGGGGGGGGTCCCCATGCAGATCCAGGGCGAAGGCCGCCCGCCCGGCCGGAGCGTCGGCGCTGGAGCGGCTGACCAGCTCCAGGTGCAGGCTGGGGAGGGCTGGCTCGGCCGCCATGGCCGGTTGCCAGCTCAGCAGGCGATAGGGGAGGGCGGCAATCTGCCCCTCCCGCAGGGCGGCCTGCTGGGCGGCGTCGGCGCAGGCACCGCCGGCCTGGGGCCAGTGCTCCAGGGGCAGGGCGAGCAGGCACGGGTGGCGGGCCACCACCTGGGCCACCAGCCGGTGGGCGGCGGAGGCCAGGCCATCCTCCAACCGGCGCTCGCCGAGGGCGGCGGCATTGCGGAGCCGGGCCTGGTGCAGGGCGCTCTGGCTGGCCAGGCTGGCGAGCAGCAGCACAAGGGCGGCAGCGATCGCCAGGGGCAAGGCGAAACCGGCGGCGGCGCCGGGCCGGCGGAGAACCACGGCGGATCAGGCAGAGAGCCTGCTGAGGGTTCCCGCCAGCGGACAAACGGTCCACTGGCTCGGGGGCGGGGCCTGCGGGGGAAGATGGCGTTGCAAGACTGCAAAAATCTCATCTGCCGAGCCATGCGCCTGAACAGCGATCCCGAGCCGCGGGCCCCTGTCCATCCATTCGTGGAAAGGCACCAGCTCAATTATTCCCTGCTGCAGCTGCGGCTGGTGGGGATCCTGCTGCTCCTGGTCCTGGCCGCCCGGGCCGTTGGCCTGTTCCTCAGCCTGGAAGGCCCATCGATCCAACAGCTTTCGGCCCTCACCAGCCTGAGCAACTCCTTGCCCCTGCTGCCCCTGGGCATCAGCCTCTATCTGCTGGGGGGCGGACGCCAGCGTCAACCGCGGGAATTCCTGCCCACCGAGGTGCTGCATCGCTTCCTGGTGCCCCTGGCCCTGGCCTGCCTGGTGGTCCTGCCTTTCATCACCCTGACCAACGTGCAGCAGCTCCGGCAGAACATGAGCAGGGCTGAAAGCGAAGATCAGGTGATGGTCAGCCGGCACGAGCAGTGGCTGGGGGAGGCCGACCGCGCCACCACACCAGCCGCTCTGCAGGCTCTCGTCAAGAGCTACGGGCTCGAGCTGCCCGTCTCGGTCAACGAACCGGTGGGGCTGAGTCGCTGGCGCCTGGCCCGCACCCTGGAGCTGGAGCTGACGAAGGCGCGCAAGGCCTCGCCCTTGCTGTCGCTGTCGCCCTACCAGCGGGAGCTGCTCAGCCTGCCGCGCAGCGGCTCCACCGTCCTGATGCAGCTGATCACCGGCGTGGGGCTGCTGCTGCTGCATCGCCAGGGCAGCCGCGAGATCAGGAAGCACGGGTTGAGCGTCGCCCTGTTCTTCCGCGCTGATCCGGACATGCCCAGGCGACGCTGGGCGATCCCGTGAGGAGCGGCGCTGACTGAGGCGCTTACTGATTGAGACGCAACACGGCCATGAAGGCCTCCTGCGGCACATCCACCTTGCCCATGGCCTTCATCCGCTTTTTGCCCTTGGCCTGTTTCTGCAGCAACTTTTTCTTACGGGAGATGTCGCCCCCATAGCATTTGGCGAGCACATCCTTGCGCATGGCGCTGATGCTTTCACTGGCGATCACTCGACTGCCGATGGCGGCCTGAATGGGAATTTTGAATTGCTGGCGGGGAATGAGCTCCTTGAGTTTTTCCACCAAACCCTTGCCCACGTTGTAGGCCTTATCGCGGTGCACAATTGTGGTCAGGGGATCGGCCCTTTCACTGTTGATCAGCACATCAAGCCGCACCAGCTCATTGCGGCGGTAACCGATCAGGTGGTATTCCATCGAGGCATAACCCTTGGTGCGGCTTTTGAGTTGATCGAAAAAATCGGTCACCACCTCCGCCAGAGGCATCTCGTAATGTAGGGTGACCCGGTCGGTGGTGATGTATTTCATGTCGATGAACTCACCGCGCCGCTCCTGACAGAGCTCCATCAGCGCGCCGTTATAGGTGTTGGGCGTGTAGATCTCCAGCTTTACATAGGGCTCTTCGATCGATTCACGCTTCTGCGGATCGGGCAAGGTGGCGGGGTTGTCGACCATCTCCACAGCACCATCGATCATGTTCACCCGGTAAACCACCGAAGGCGCCGTCACGATCAGGTCGAGATCGTACTCCCGCTCCAGGCGCTCCTGCACGATTTCCATGTGCAGCAGGCCGAGGAAGCCGCAGCGGAAGCCGAATCCCATGGCGCTGCTGGTTTCCGGCTCGTACTGGAGGGCGGCATCGGAGAGCCGCAGCTTGTCGAGGGCATCCCGCAGATCGGGGTACTGATCGGCATCGGTGGGGAACAGGCCGCAGAACACCATCGGCTTGGCTTCGGTGTAGCCGGGCAGGGGATCGCGGGCGGGCACGGCCGCCAGGGTGATCGTGTCGCCGACGCGGGCATCGGCGACCGCTTTGATTGAGGCGGCCAGATAGCCCACCTCACCGGCGTGGAGGCTCTCGACCTGGCGCTGATCGGGGGCCATCACCCCCACCTCATCGAGTTCATAGGTTTTGCCGCTGGCCATCAGCAGCACCTTGTCGCGGCGGGAGATCGTGCCACTGATGACGCGGAAATAAACGATCACCCCCCGGTAGGGGTCGTAATAGGAATCAAAGATCAGGGCCCGCAGCGGTTCATCCTGGCGATCCTGCGGCGCCGGCACGCGATCGACCACGGCCTGCAGGATCTCGGGCACCCCGAGGCCGGTCTTGGCGGAGCAGGCGATGGCCGTGCTGGTGTCCAGGCCGATGATCGCCTCGATCTCCTGGCGCACCCGTTCGGGGTCGGCGCCGGGCAGATCGATCTTGTTGAGCACCGGGATGATCTCCAGATCGTTCTCCAGCGCCAGGTAGACGTTGGCCAGGGTCTGGGCCTCCACCCCCTGACTGGCATCCACCACCAGCAGGGCCCCTTCGCAGGCCTGCAGCGAGCGGCTCACCTCGTAGGAAAAATCAACGTGCCCAGGGGTATCGATCAGGTTGAGGATGTAGCGCTGACCATCGGCGGCGGTGGCTTCCATCCGAGCCGCCTGCAGCTTGATGGTGATGCCCCGCTCGCGCTCGAGCTCCATGTTGTCGAGGAACTGCTCCTGCATGTCCCGGGCCGCCACGGTGCCGGTTTCCTGCAGCAGCCGGTCCGCCAGGGTGGATTTGCCGTGGTCGATATGGGCAATGATGCAGAAGTTGCGGATGCGTGCAGCAGGAACGTCGGTCATGGGCGCGGCCCCGGGGGGCTGCAGGGCCAGAGGGTGCGCCGATCCTAGGCAGTGGGGTGGTGGAAATTCCTAGAGTGGGCCGACAGACTGACCTGAGCCTCACGCCGATCGGCCATGACCCTGGAAACCCCCACCGACCCCCGCGCCCTCACCATCGAAAACGTGGAGCGGGTTCTGGATGAGCTGCGCCCCTACCTGATGGCCGATGGCGGCAACGTCGAAATCGTCGAGATCGATGGCCCGGTGGTGAAAGTGCGGCTTCAGGGAGCCTGCGGCTCCTGCCCGAGCAGCACGATGACCCTGAAGATGGGCATCGAGCGCAAGCTGCGGGAATCGATCCCGGAAGTCACCGAGGTGGTCCAGGTTCTCTGACCTGGCCGCTCCCCGCTCCGCACCAGCCACAACATCAGCATCTAGAATATTACTTAATTATTCGCCAGCCATGGGCCGCGATCCTTCAGGTAGCCGGAATCCTGGCTTAAGATTGGGAAACAGAGATCAAGCGATGCGTACCCCCCTTCCCATTGGTGTGCACTGCCGGCCGCGGGTCAGCTCCGGACCGCGGTCGGGCCATGGATTTGTTCTGCCCGCGATGCTGATCGCTGGCCTCGTGGTGACCCTCGGCGCCGCGACCCTCACCAGCCGTGCCCTCTCACTGCGGCTCGGCGAGGGCCTGCAGGACCAGGCCAACGAGGCCCTGGATGCGGCCGACTCAGGCTTCGAGGCGGTGGTTGCCGAACTGAACCGGGAGGAAAACCGTCAGCTGGCGGCCTCCAACGTGTCGATGAACAACTGGGGTGCCGCCGACGCCTCGTTGAGCAATCCCTGCCTGCAGAACGCGGACGGCAGCCCTGCCAACCTGGCCCCCACCAGCACGGCGGTCTCCCTGAGCAATGGGGAGTGGCAGACGCTGCCCAACAATCCCAACTTGCGCTACCGGATCCGCTCGGCAACGGTGAAAAACGCCGCCCGCAACGCCCGGATCAGCACCCAGCTCTCCAGCAGCGGCGGCACGGCCACCGTCACCGCAGCGGGCACTTACAACCCCACGGACATCCGAACCGCATCCGAGACCGAGCAATTCAGCCGCCTGGAGCTGACGATCGAGGGCCAGAGCCTGCGCAACGGGTTGCCGGTGTCCAGCCGGGTGATCACCCAGGAACTGGGCGTGGTGCCCAAATGCTGCGGCGCCTCGATCGGCGACAACACCGCCTCGATCACCCAATTCTGCGCCAGCCGCTTCCCCAACCTGCTGATCGGCCTGAACCGCGGCGGCATGCTGCGCGCCGGCAGCGGCGCCCAGCTGCGGGAGCTGCCGGTGGGATCCCTGATCCTGTCCAGCACGGTTCAGAAGCCGGCACGGGTGCTGTGCGTGAACGACACCGGGACCTGCGGTGGCAACGTCAGGGACAACGTTGACGGTGTGCCGATCCAGACCATCCAGATCAAGCCGCCGGATCCGCCCACCTACCCGGCGAAGGACAACCGACCCGTGCCCAAAGCCGTGAACTCAAATGGCTTCATCATTGTGGCGAACAGTGTCAATGATGATGCAACCAAGAGCGGTTCCACCAGCACCACAAGCGAACAACACCAGGATTATCTGCGGGTCAATTCCGCCGGGGTCGTGGAGCTGTGTAACGTAACTCGTAATAGCACGATTGTTTCTGGCTCGGCCGATGACGGGAAAGAACCAAGACTACCTGAATCCTTCGTTACCGGCAGCTGCGACAGCCGAATCGACGACTACTGCGCACGCACTGGCGACAACAACAAACCAGAAACCTGGAGTTATCACTGCCGCATCGCCCGGCTCCATGTTCGTGATGTCACATCAGCGGGTAGCTGCACCCCTCCCGCTACGGGATTTGACACCTGTGAATGGTCGCGGCGACAGAACAACACTTTTTTCATCGACAGCTCCCGGGGCAGGATTTTCCTTCACTTCAATGCCGCCTGGATCAGCCCGGACACTTGCGGTGGTGCTGATGAGCAACCCACCCAGGACGCCATCTGCACTCAGTCTCGTTATGACGACGGCCAAATCCAGCACTTGTATTGTGCCACTCTGCCAAATGACGACACCCCGTGCGCGACGAAAGCGCCTCCGGACGATGCTCCACGCGCAACTCTATACAGCAACACCACGACATCCCTGAAGATCGGCGATGACGGATTCATTCGTGACCTGTTCATCTACATGCCGAAAGGAACTCTTACCCTGGCGGAAGACCCAAACAGACTTAGCAACCCCTACGGCGTTCCCAACTATCGCGGTCTGCTCTGGATCGACAACCTCTCGATGGGCGCCGGCATCAACGGCAGCTACCAAACCCAGCTCGCCGCACCCGCCTTCTCCTCCAGCTTCCAGGGCCTGGGCACTCCCACCATCGATAACCCCTTCCGCCTGCTGCCTTTCTTCGACTGGATCGTGCGCGGCAGCTCCGTGCGCTCCCTCTACGGAGCCGGCTGAATCAGCCCCTAATCCGTCAGCTTTGGAACCATGAAACACCCCAACCTCAACCCACACCCCAGCCGCCGCTCCAGCCACCAGGGCTTTTCGCTGACCGAAGTGATGGTGGCAGGAGTTTT
>JBEIHT010000109.1:0-8180 GCA_040381155.1 Aphanothece sp. | reverse complement strand
ACCGGGCCGGCCGCTGGCTGGTCACCGCCTCCGACGACAAGACCGCCAGGGTGTGGGATCTGGCCCACGGCGGCCAGCTTGCCGCGGTGCTGCGGGTGCCGGTGGGGGAGGGGAATGAAGGCAAGCTCTACGCCGTGGCCCTCAGCCCCGATGGCGCCCTGGTGGCCCTGGGCGGCTTCACCGGGCCGGATGGGAAGGAAAAAGTGATCTACCTGTTCGAGCGCGCCAGCGGCCGCCTCCTCCAGCGCCTCGCCGGCCTGCCCAACGTGGTGAACCACCTGGCCTTCTCCGCCGACGGGCGCCGCCTCGCCGCCGCCCTCGGCGGGGCCAACGGCATTCGGGTGTACGAAGCCGCCGCCGGCGGCCGCTGGACCCAGGTGGCCGCCGATCCTGCCTACGGGGGTGGTAGCTACAGCGTGGAGTTCGATGCCAGCGGCCGCCTGCTCGCCACCAGCTACGACGGCGATCTGCGGCTCTACGCCGCCGGCCAGCGGGGCCTACTCACCCCCCTGCAGCGCCGACCTGCCCCTGGTGGTAGCAAGCCGTTCTTCGCGCGGTTTTCTCCGGATGGCCGCCGCATCGCCGTGGGGTTTATGGACAGCAGCGCCGTCGCCGTGCTCGATGGCGCCAGCCTCGCCCCCCTCCCCTCCCCCGACACCAGCGCGATCCGCAATGGCAGCCTGAATGCAGTGGCCTGGAGCGCCGACGGCCAACGCCTGCTCGCCGCCGGCAGGTACCACCAGCCTGATGGCAGCGTCCCTCTGGTGGCCTGGCCCAGCGCCGGAGGCGCCCCCCAGCTCCTGCCCCTGGGATGACCAACGTCGTGATGGACCTGCGGCCTCTAGCCGACGGACGACTGCTTTACGGCGGTGGAGGGCCGGCCTGGGGGGTGTTCGACGCCCAGCTCCAGCGCACACCCCTCTTCCGCGGCCCGCCGGTGCTCGACCATCGCAGCGATGCCGCCAGCAGCAACAGCCACGCGGGCTACGAGGCGTTCCGCCTGGCCCCCGCCGGCGAGGGCCGCTGGCTTGAATTCCGCGCCGTCAGCCGCGACGCCTCAGGCGCCCCCGCCCGCCTGGTGCGTTTCGACCTGGCCGAGCGCCGCCTGGTCCCTTTCGGCCTGGCCGAGCGCCGCCTGCTCCTGCCCACCTCCCCCGCCGCCGCTGGCCTCGCCCCCCGCTCCGCCGGCCTGCCCATCGACGGCTGGCAAGACACCACCGCCCCCACCCTGGCCGGCAAGCCCCTGCCGCTGGAGCCGTACGAAACCTCCCGCAGCCTGGCGATCAGCGCCGATCGCCAGCGCTTTGCCCTCGGCAGCGAATGGGGCGTTCGCCTGTTCAGCGCCGAGGGCCAGCTCCGCTGGCGAACCCCCACCCCCGATGTCGCCTGGCTGGTGAACCTCAGCCCCGACGGCCGTTTTGTGGTGGCCGCCCTCGCCGATGGCACGATCCGCTGGTACCGCACCCAGCAGGAGGGCGCTGCGGCGGCCGGCAGTGAGGCCCTCGCCCTGTTTGTGCATCCCGATCTGCAGCGCTGGATCCTCTGGACCCCCGAGGGCTTCTACGACGCCTCCCCCGGCGGCGACGAGCTGTTCGGCTACCAGCTCAACAACGGCCGCGAGGCCGCCGGCACCTTCATCCGCTCCGCCCAGCTGCAACGCCAGTTCCTGCGGCCCGATCTGATCGCCCGCCGCCTTTCCGGACGCCCGGACGATGAGGCCGCCATCGCCGCGGCCGTGGCCGAGGTGGGCGATGTGCGCACCAGCCTCAGCCTCGCCAGCCTGCCGCCGGCGATCCGCCTGGTGGGCGCCCCGATGCTGTTGCCCAGTGGGGAGATCGAAATCCGCTACCAGCTGATCGACCAGGGCGGCGGCATCGGCGAGGTGGAGCTGCGCATCGATGGCCAGGTGCTGCGCGCCCGCAGTGGCCTGGTGCCGCCGATCCAGGGTCTGTACCGCAGCCGCTACCCCCGCCTCAGCCGCCGCAAGGACGGCAGGCCGCCGAAGCTGGAAACCGTGGCCTACGCGGCCGGCCGGCGCGGCGTGGCCTCACCGCCCCTGGCGATTGCGATCCCGCCGGCCTGGGTACAAGCCCGCCGGCCCGGCCGCCTGCACCTGCTCGCCGTGGGCATCAGCGCCTACAGCGATCAGAGCCTGCGGGAGGGGGTCACCTTCGCCGCCCGCGATGCCCGGGCCTTCCGGGAGGCCTTCAGCTCCGGCCGCGCCGCCCTGCCCGTGGCCTCCGCCATCCCGCTCCTCGATGGCGAGGCCACCGCCGGCCGCATCCGCCAGGCGCTGGAGCACTTCAGCGACCCCGCCGTGATCCGCCCGGAGGACGTGTTCGTGCTCTACCTGGCCGGCCATGGGGTCACCGATGTGCGGGGCGACTACGTGTTCAAGACGGTGGATGAGCCCGCCGCTGGCCCCGGCCTGGGGGGTCGCCAGCTGCTCGATCTGCTCGCCGCCATCCCCAGCACCAACCTGGTGGTGGTGCTCGACACCTGCAGCGCCGGCCGCTTCCGCGATGCCTTCCAGATCGACCCCGCCATGCGCCGCCTCAACCTGCTCAGCGGTCGGGCGGTGCTGGCCGGTTCGGCCCCGGAAGGCAGCGCCCTGGAGCACCCCTCCCTCGGTGGCGGCCTCTTCACCGGCGTGCTGCTCAGCGGCCTGGCCGGCGCCGCCAACAGCGACAACGGCGAGGAGGTGAGCGTGCAGGAGATCGTGGCGTTCGCCAGGAAGGAACTGAAGCGCATCAGCGAGGCGCGCTTCGGCGGGGAGCAGAAGGCGGTGTTTCACGAACCCGACGACGACTTCAGCCTCACCCGTTCGGGCCGCCGGCCCTGAGCGGGGCCATGACGCCAGCGGCCGCCAAGGGCAGACGCTTTGCGGTGGCCTTCTCCTATGCCGGCGAGGATCGGGCCCGGGTGGCGCCCCTGGCGGAGGCGGTGGCCCAGCGGTTCGGCCGCCAGCGGGTGCTCTACGACCGCTTCCACGAGGCGGAATTCGCCAGGCCCAACCTCGATGTGTACCTGCCTGCGCTCTACCGCGACCAGAGCGAGCTGATCGTGGTGCTGCTCAGCCCCGATTACCCGCGCAAGGCCTGGTGCGGCCTGGAACTGCGCTGGATCCGCCAGCTGCTGCTCGGCCCCGGCAGCGAGCGGATCCTGCTGCTCAGCCTCGGCGATCCCGGGGACCTCTCCGGCCTCGGCCTGCTGCCGACTGATGGCTACCTGGAGATGAGCCGACGCCCCAGCGCCGAGGTGGTGGCCCGCATCCTGGAGCGGCTGGCGCTGCAGGGGGTGGCGGATCCCGGCCAGGCTCCAGGGACAGGCGGCCTTCCGGGCCTCCTGGCGGAGGGGAGGGCCTGGCGGCGGTGCTGGCCCGGACGGCGGCGGGCGACCCTGCTGGCAGCGGGCGTTCTCGCCGTTGGTGCGCTGGCGGGGCCCCTGGCCTGGCGGCTGGCCCAGCAGCAGGGGGCCCGCGCCGCGCTGGCGGCGGGCGATCAGGCCTTCAGCAGGTTCGACAAGGCCTACGAACGGGGCGAGCAGGATCTCCAGCTGCAGCTCGCCGAGGCGGCCTGGCGCCAGGCCGCCCGGCTGGCTCCCGCCCGGGCCGAACCCCGCGCCCGGCTGGCCTTTCTCCACGATCTGCGGGGCGAGCTGCCGGAGGCGGAGGCCGCCTGGCGCCAGGCCCTCGCCCTGGAATCCACCGAAACCCGTGCCGCCCGCGCCTATCGCATCGGCTGGGCCGGCGTGCTCGCCCAGCTGCCGGGCCGCCAGGGCGAGGCCCTCGCCCTCTACGAAGCCGACCCCGACCATCCCCGCGCCGCGGTGGAGCTGGCGATGCTGCGCTGGGGGGAGCCCGCCGCCCTGGCCCGGGCCCTCGATGCCGTGAGCCGTCCGGAGCTGGCCGCCTCGCTCAGCAGCGGCTCTGGCCCCAGTCCGGGCTGGAGCTTCCCCTTGCCCGGCCGCAACGAACTGCTCGTATTCAACCGCCGCAACCAGCAGCGCTGCCTGCTCCAGGCGGTGCGCGCCACCACCGCCCAGCTGCAGGGCGCCATGCCCCTGCCGTCCTCCCCCCTCGCCACCGCCGATTGCCAGGGCCGGCAGGTGGATGTGCGCGACCTGCTCTGCCTCCGCCTCCCGGGGCCCGCCGCCAACCCCCGCGCCACCAGCACCGCCCGCTGGCTGGGCTGCCCGACGGGCGCTGCCTACAGTGCAAATCTTCCTCCTCCGGCGGGATGACGCTCGCTCCAGCCGCCACCGGAGCGCCAACGGAGATCTGGGGGGCGTAGGCCGCGGATGGGCGCACAGCTGGTGTTTGTGTACGGCACCCTCAAGGCGGGGGAAAGCAACCACCACTGGCTCGCCGGTGCGCCATGCCTAGGGCGCCACCGGCTGGCCGGGGTTCGCCTCCATGATCTCGGCCCCTATCCGATGGCCCTGCTCACTCAGAATGCCGCCGATGTGAGCCACGGTGAGGTTTACAGCGTGGCTGATGCTGGCCTGGCCCGGCTCGATGAACTGGAAGATTTTCCCCATTTCTACGACCGCAGCCTTCGCGCACTTTCTGATGGCCGCCGGGCCTGGATCTATCACGGGCCGGCTGCGCGGGTGCACGGCACCCCCCGGGTGCCCCTCGGCGACTGGGGCAGCACACCGGTGTTTCACTACGGCGCCAACCTTGATCCGCTTCGGCTGCAGCGGCACTGCCCCCTCTGGGATGGCCTGGGAGTGGTGGTGCGGCTGCAGGGGTGGAGCTGGGCGATCGAGAAACGCAGCGCCGGCGGTGGCGGCGGCGCCGGCATCCGCCCCCAGCCCCGCAGCCACACATGGGGCGTGGTCACCCACCTTCGCCCCAGCGATCTGAGCGCCCTCGAGCACGGCGAAGGCGTGCACGACGGCCAGGACCAGCGCACAGTTGTGGCGGTGACCAGCCCCTGCGGCATCCGGTTTGAGGCCCTCACCTACGTGAGCGGCGATGGCGTCCGCCAGGACGGACTGCGGCCGGATGCCGACACCAGCGACCACATCATGGCGGGGCTGGCGCACTGGCCGCTGCCGGAGGAGTGGCGCAGCCAGCTTTCCCATGTGCTACGGGGCCGCTGACAGCCATCCGGAGGAATTGAGGCGGGCCCGCTATGGCAGTCGCGCTGTTGAGGTTGTAGCTTGAGTTAAGTCTCCTCCCCCATTCCATGCTCACCGGCTCCGATCTCCTGGCCAAAGTCAAGGAATACGGCGATGCCTCCAAGTCCGATCTGGTGCGAGCCTGCGGCTACGTCAGCACCAAAAAGGACGGTGGCGAGCGCCTGAACTTCACGGCCTTCTATGAAGCGCTGCTCGAAGCCAAGGGCCTCAGCCTCGGCGAAGGCGGCGGCAAGGGCAGCGGCACCCCCGGCCGCAAGCTCAGCTATGTGGCCACCGTGCAGGGCAACGGCAACCTGCTGGTGGGCAAGGCCTACACCGCCATGCTGGGCCTCAAGCCCGGCGATGAGTTCGAGATCAAGCTCGGACGCAAGCAGGTGCGCCTTGTCCCCGCCGGTGCACCCGACGAGGAGTGATCCGCAGGGGCGCTCTGTTCGCCCCTACTCCTCCTGCCTCACCCGGGTGCTGCGGCGGTCGTGCTCCAGCAGTTGTTCCACCAACACCTTGAGCAACAGCGACACCAGGGCCACGCCGCCCAGCACCATCGCCGCCCCGAAGGCCAGTTCGGTGTGGTATTGCTTGTAGGCATCCTCCACAAACAACGGCAACGTCTGCGTCTGGCCCGCGATGTTGCCGCTCACCACCGCCACCGCGCCGAATTCGCCGAGCGCCCGGGCCGTGGTGAGAATCAGGCCATAGAGCGCCGCCCAGCGCACCGAAGGCAGGGTCACCTTCCAGAACACCTGCCAATCGCTGGCCCCCAGGGTGCGGGCCGCCTCCTCCTGCTCCCAGCCCTCCTCCTCCAGCAGCGGAATCACCTCCCGCGCCATGAACGGGAAGGTGACGATCACCGTGGCCAGCACGATGCCCGGCCAGGAGAAGATGATCTTCCAGCCCAGGCTGTTCACCAAGCCGCTCAGCAGCCCATGGCTCGGGCTGTAGAGCAACACCAGCATCAGGCCCACCACCACCGGCGAGATCGAAAACGGCAGATCGATCACGCTCAGCAGCAGCGCCTTGCCGCGGAACTGGCGCCGGGCGATCGCCGTGGCCGCCGCCAGCCCGAAGATCGTGTTCATCGGCACGGCGATACCGGTGGCCAGCAGCGTGAGTTGCAGGGCCGAGAGCAGATCCGGTGAGCGGAAATTCTCCAGAAACACCGCCAGACCCTTTGCGAAGGCCTGCACCACCACCGCCAGCGCCGGCAGCAGGATGATCACGCCCACGTACACGCAGGCCACCAGCACGATCAGGAGGTTGCTCATGGCTTCACCCTGGTGGAGGAGCCGCCGCCCTGGTACCGCTGACCCCACACCTGGATGGCGTTGATCACCGCCAGGCTCAGCAGCGAGAACAGCAGCATCACGCTGCCCACCACCGTGGCGCTGTCAAAGTCGTACTCCTCCAGGTTCTGGACGATCAGGGTGGGGGTGATCAGATCCCGGAAGGGGATGTTGCTCGAAATCATCACCACCGAGCCGTACTCCCCCACCGCCCGGCTGTAGCCCTGGGCGATGCCCCCCAGAATCGCGGGCATCAGCTGGGGCAGCACCACCCGGAAAAACGTCTGCCGGCGGCTTGCCCCCAGGCACCAGGACGCCTCCTCCTGCTCTTTCTCCAGCGAGCGCAGCACCGGCTCCACCGTGCGCACCACAAACGGCAGCGAGATGAACACCATCGCCACCGCCACCCCCACCGCCGTGTACGAAACCCGCAGGCCGAACGCCTGCATCAGTGGCGCCCCCAGCCAGCCCTCCGGGCTGTACACATAGGAGAGGGCCAGGCCCGCCACCGCCGTGGGCAGGGCGAAGGGACGATCGATCAGGGAATCCAGCAGCCGCTGGCCGGGAAAGCGGCAGCGGATCAGGGCCCAGGCGATCACCAACCCGAACACCCCGTTCACCAGGCTGGCCAGCGCCGCCAGACCGAAGCTGACGCGATAGGAGGCCAGGGCCACCGGACTTGTGGCCTTCTCCCAGAAGCCCACCGGCCCCACGCCGGCGGCCTTGAGCAACATGCCGGCCAGGGGCAGGAACAGCACCAGACCCAAGTAGGTCCAGGTGATGCGCCAGGACCAGCTGGGCAGCCGCAGGGCGGGAAGCCCCCTGCGGCGGGGCAGGGCAACAACCATGACGAAAACAACAGTATCCCGACCGTAACACCGGAGTCAGGGTGGCGGCCAGGGATAGTCCGGTTTCCCGATGCTAAACTCGTCTTAGTGGGATCAACCCCGCTCCATCCTCCCGCGCTCCCCGGCCCATGGGCATCCGCGTCGCCAACGTCTCCAAGCAGTTCGGCGACTTCCGCGCCGTCGATGATGTGAGCCTCGACATCGACAGCGGCTCCCTGGTGGCCCTGCTCGGGCCCTCCGGCTCCGGCAAAAGCACCCTGCTGCGCCTGATCGCCGGCCTCGACCAGGCCGACAGCGGCCGGGTCTGGATCACCGGCGAGGAGGCCACCGACCGTTCCGTGCAGGACCGCCACGTGGGCTTCGTGTTCCAGCACTTCGCCCTGTTCAAACACCGCAACGTGCGCCAGAACGTGGCCTTCGGCCTCGAGCTGCGCCGCTGGAAGAAGGACGCCATCCGCCGCCGTGTCGACGAGCTGCTCGATCTGGTGCAGCTGCGGGGCTACGGCGGCCGCTACCCCTCCCAGCTCTCCGGCGGCCAGCGCCAGCGGGTGGCCCTGGCCCGCGCCCTGGCGGTGCAGCCGCGGGTGCTGCTGCTCGATGAACCCTTCAGCGCCCTCGACGCCAAGGTGCGCAAGGAGTTGCGCGCCTGGCTGCGCAATCTCCACGACGAGATGCACGTCACCACCGTGATCGTCACCCACGACCAGGAGGAGGCCATGGAGGTGGCCGACCGGATCGTGGTGATGAACGAGGGGCGCATCGAGCAGATCGGCAGCCCCGCCGAGATCTATGACCACCCCGCCAGCCCTTTCGTGATGGGATTTGTGGGCGCCGTCAACGTGCTGCCCGCCGGCGCCATGCCCGTGGCCGGCGCCGCCCCCGCCGGCCGGGGGGCGGCACCCCTGTT
>JBEIHT010000108.1:0-8346 GCA_040381155.1 Aphanothece sp. | reverse complement strand
GAGCCTGGAGCACGTGCCCTTCGGCCTGGTGCAGGGGGAGGACGGCAAGAAGCTCAAGACCCGCGCCGGCGACACCGTGCGCCTGCGCGACCTGCTCGATGAGGCGGTGGAGCGGGCCGAGGCCGACCTGCGCCGCCGGCTGGCGGAGGAGGGTCGCCAGGAGGACGAGGCTTTCATCACCCACGCCGCCACCACCGTGGGCCTGGCGGCGGTGAAGTACGCCGACCTCAGCCAGAACCGGATCACCAATTACCAGTTCAGCTTCGATCGCATGCTCGCCCTGCAGGGCAACACCGCCCCCTATCTGCTTTATGCGGTGGTGCGCATCGCCGGCATCGCCCGCAAAGGCGGCGGCGCGGCCGACGGCCCCGATCCCCTCGTGTTCTCCGAACCCCAGGAATGGGCCCTGGCCCGCGAGCTGCTGCGCTTCGACACGGTGGTGGTGGAGGTGGAGCAGGAGCTGCTGCCCAACCGCCTGTGCGCCTATCTGTTCGAGCTCAGCCAGAGCTTCAACCGCTTCTACGACCAGGTGCCGGTGCTCAAGGCCGAGGAGCCCGCCCGCGGCTCCCGCCTGGCCCTCTGCCGCCTCACCGCCGACACCCTCAAGCTGGGTCTGGGGCTGCTGGGGATCGACACCCTGGAGCGGATGTAAGCCTCCGCCCGCGCCCCCCACGCCCGATGCCTGAGGAACTCCTCCCGGCCGCTCTCCGCTTCGGACTCCGCCCCGGCGATGGGATCGCCTTCCGCGCCGAGGCCCACCGCTGGCGCTTGCCGCCCCGCCCGCGCCTCTACGGGATCGGCCCCGGCAAGAGCGGCACCCACGCGCTCGCCAGCCTCTTCCGCGGCCTGCCGACCGCCCACGAACCCGAGGCCGCGGCGCTGATCGAGGCCCTGCTCGCCTACGACGCCGGCCAGTGCCACTGGCGTGACCTTGTCGAGTTTGTGGCGGCGCGGGAGCGGCGGCTGGGCCTGGCGGTGGATGTCGCCAACCTCAACATCTTTCTGGTGGATCTGCTGGTGGCCCTCGACCCGCAGGCGCGCTTCGTGCTCACCATCCGCGATCCCTGGTCGTGGCTGGATTCGATCCTCAACCACTACCTGCGCCACCAGCCCACCGCCCAGTGGCGAGCCTTTGCCGAGCACCGCTTCGGTCGCGGCGGCCCCCACCCCCCGGCCGAGGCGCCCCTGCGGGAGCTGGGCCTCCATCCGCTCGCCGGCTACCTCCGCTACTGGCGCGCCCATCTGGAGCACGCCCTGGCGCACGTGCCCCCCGAACGGCTGCTGGTGGTGCGGGTGGAGCGGATCGCCGCGGAGGCCGGGCGGATCGCCGCCTTCGCCGCCGCCGCCGGCCTGGCGGTCGATCCCGGCGCGATCGCGGCCCGGGCGGCGGTGGGCCTAGAGGAGTTCCGCAACCCGGCCAAGCGACCGATCCTCCAGTGCCTCCCGCCCAGCCATCTGGAGGACCAGGTGCGGCGCCATTGCGGGCCGCTGCTGGGCCGCCTCTACGCTGCCGAAGCGCCCCCTGGCCAGTCTGTGCGACAACCGCCGCCCGCTGCCCGCCCCGAGGTGGAGGCCCTGCAGGCCTACAGCGCCCCCCTGGAGGGTCGGCGGGGCCTGCTGCGGCTTGACTTCAACGAGAACACGGTGGGCCCCAGCCCCCAGGTGGTGGCGGCGATCCGGGCCATCCCGGCGGAGGAGTACGCGATCTATCCGGAGTACGACGGTCTGCGCCAGGCCCTGATCGCCTCCCTCGGCGGCTCCGCCACGGGCCTCACCCCGCCGCAGGTGGGGATCTTCAACGGCGTCGACGCCGCCCTGCACGCCTGTTTCCACGCCTACGGCGCCGCCGGCGAGCGGCTGCTCACCACCAGCCCCACCTTCGGCTACTACACCCCTTGCGCCCGCATGCAGGGGATGGAGATCGAGGCGATCCCCCATCGCCTGCCGGGTTTTCTCTTCCCGTTTGAGGAGATGCTGCAGGCGCTGCGCGACCGGCCGCCCAAGCTGCTGCTGCTCTGCAACCCCAACAACCCCACCGGCACCCGCCTGGCGCCGCAGCGGGTGCTGGCGCTGGCGGCGGCCGCCCCGGGCACGTTGGTGGTGGTGGATGAGCTCTATGAGGCCTTCAGCGGCGACAGCGTGCTGCCGCCCCTGATCGCCGCCGCCGGCGGGGGGGATCCCTTCGCGGCCCACCCCAACCTGCTGGTGCTGCGCTCCCTCTCCAAAACCGCCGGCATCGCCGGGCTGCGCATCGGTTTCGCCCTCGGCGCCGCCCCGCTGATCGATCGGGTGGGCCGGGTCACCGGGCCCTACGACGTCAACAGCTTTGCGGTGGCGGCCGCCTATGCCGCCCTGGCCGACCAGGCCTATGTGGAGGGTTACGTGGCGGAGGTGCTGGCCGCCCGTGACGCTCTGGTGCGGCAGCTGCGCGAGGCGGGGGTGCGCCACCACGTGGATGGCGGCAACTACCTGCTGCTCTGGCCCAAGGGCGATCCCGCCGAGGTGGAGCGGCGCCTCAAGGAGGAGGCGGCCATCCTGGTGCGCTCGATGGCCGGCAAACACCAGATCCACGGCAGCCTGCGGGTGAGCCTCGGCACCCGGCCCCAGATGGAGCGGTTCTGGCGGGCCTGGTGCGCGGTGGAGGGGATCGGAACGGTGGGGGCGCCCTAGCGCAGCAGCTCGATCACGGTGCTCTCCCCCAGGGGCGGCGTGAGGCTGAGGCTGCGGCCCGGGCGATTCACCGTCGTGCCGGCCATGGCGTCGAGGAAGGGCTGCACGCCGCCCTGATCGCAGCCGGCACCGGGCTTGCCGCCGTATTGCACAGGGATCACGCGGCGGGGCTGGAGCTCCCGCACCACCTGGGCGGCCTCGCTGCCGCTGTACACCTTCGCGCCGCCACCCACGCCGATCACCAGCACATCCGGCCGGCCGAGCAGCACCCGATCGGAAGGGCTGAGCCGCCCGGCGGTGCCGCCGAGGTGGGCGAATTCCAGGCCGCCTTGCTTCCAGCGCCAGAGGGTGGAGGGCCCGAAGCGCTTGCCGCCGAAGCGATCGTGGGGCACGGCGATGCCCTCGAGGCGCAGACCGGCCACCTGGTAGGAGCCGGGCTTGACCAGCAGCCTGCCGGAGGCCACCGCCGCCCCCTCATCCTTAAGCCGGCTGCTGGCCAGGATCACATCGGCGCTCACCCGCGGTTCGGCCAGGCCGGCGGCGCAGCCCACCGCTTTGAAGGGATTGAGCAGCACGGTGGCGCCACCGCCGCGGATCAGCAGAGCGCTGTGGCCGTAGCTGGTGATCGTCACTCCCCCGCCGGGTGCGGCACCGGCCGGGGGCGGGCCCGCAGGGGCCAGGGCGCCCAACGCGAGGGCTGCGGCGGCCAGCGAGCCACCCGCCAGAACGCCTGAGATCGCCCGCGCGGCTCTTGGTATCAGCCCTGGCATCACCGCCGCGCTCCAGGGGCAACGGCGGCGCGACCGGCGGCGGGCGGAACCAATCGGCATGGCGGAAAGCGGACCGCGGTGGTCCCGGCGATGGCGCGAAGCTATCACCGGTGCCCGGCCGGCTCCGCCTGGCGCTGCTCCGCCTCCCGCAGAAAGTTGGCCAGCAGCTGGTGGCCGCTTTCGGTGAGCACGCTCTCGGGGTGAAACTGCACCCCCTGCAGATGGGGATGCTGCCGATGGCGCAGGCCCATGATCGTGCCGTCCTCCAGCCAGGCGGTGATCTCCAGGCAGTCCGGCAGGCTCTCGCGCTCGGCGATCAGGCTGTGATAACGGGTGGCGGTGAGCGGCTCGGGCAGGCCCGCGAACACCCCCTGGCCGCTGTGGTGCACGGGAGATGTTTTGCCGTGCATCAGTTCGCGGGCGCGCACCACCCGGCCGCCGAACACCTGGGCCAGGCACTGGTGCCCCAGGCACACCCCCAGGATCGGCACCTCAGGCCCCAGCTCCCGCAGCACCTCCAGGCAGATGCCGGCCTGGTCCGGATCGCCGGGGCCGGGGGAGATCAGGATCGCCGCGGGCGCCAGCGCCTTGATCTCCGCCAGGGTGAGGGCGTCGTTGCGCACCACCTTCAGATCCACCGCCAGCGGGTGCTCCGTCGCCAGCTCCCCCAGGTATTGGACGAGGTTGAAGGTGAAGCTGTCGTAGTTGTCGAGGACCAGGAGCATCGCGGCGGCCGGTGGGTTCAGAGCCCGAGCTTCTGGAGCAGGGGGGGGATCAGCAGCAGCAGGGCAATCATCATCGAGGAGAGGGCCGCCACGAGCACGGCGGCGGCGGCGCAGTCCTTGGCGATGCGGGCCAGGGGGTGGAACTGGCGGCCGATCGCCAGGTCCACCACCGCCTCGGTGGCGGTGTTGAGCAGTTCGAGCACCAGAACCGCCGCCACGGTGAGCACCAGCACCGCCAGCCGGTCAACGGTGAGGCGCAGCCAGAGCCCCATGGCGAAGACGAACAGGCCGGTGACCACATGAATGCGGAAATTCCGCTGGCTGGCGAAGCCGTAGGCCAGGCCCTGGGCGGCGTAGCGGAAGCTCGCCGGCAGGTCGCCGGCCACCTTCCAGGCTCCCACCCGCATCCGGCGGCCGCGGCGATGCACGTCAGTGATGGGGCGAAGCGGAGGCGAATTCTCGGGAACCAGCATGGGCTTGGCCATCCGCCGCGGCACCGTTGTCCGGCACCTTAACCCCAACGGCCAGGGAGGCCCAGCAGCCGATCCTGCCGTTCCAGCATCGCCGCCAGGGATTCCTCATCCGGGTGATCCCAGCCGAGCAGGTGCAGCAGGCCGTGGCTGGCCAGGAAGCGCAGCTCCCGTTCCAGGGGGTGGTTGTGCTCCTCGGCCTGGCGGGCGGCGGTTTCCAGGGAGACGAGGATGTCGCCGAGCTCCAGCGGCCCCCCCGGCAGCGGCACCGCCTCTTCCTGGGCCGCGAAGGCCAGCACGTCGGTGGGGCCGGCCTGGTGGCGCCAGGTTTCGTTGAGGGCGGCGATGCTGGTGTCATCACAGAGCTGCAGGCCGAGGCTGTAGGCGGGGCTGCGCAGGGGGGCGGGGATCTCGCCGGCCAGGTCGCTGAGCCAGCGGCCCAGCAGCAGGCCCCAGCTTTCCTCCCCGTCTTCGTCCGAGGCCAGCGCTCCGGCGGCGGCCCGCAGCTCGGGGGCCAGCCCGTCGTCCAGGGAGAAGGCCAGATCCAGCTCCACGTCTCCTCCCTTTTGCTCAGGCGCACTGCTCATCTGCTCCGCCGCGCTGCTCATCCGGGCAGCTGGGGCCGGCCCAGCCAGGCGATCAGCACGAGAAAAGCGGTGAGCCCCACCGCGGTGAGGCCGAAATGGAGAAGACTCTGGCGGCCTTTGCGCACCATGTTGCGCATCGCCAGCTTGAGGAAGCTGGGGCGTTCCGCCACCTGGTCCGTTGGTGGGGCGGCGACAGCCTCGGAGTCCGGCGTCACGGGGGAGGTTCGGCAGAGAAAACTGATCCAGTCTGGAGGCTCAGGCCCCGGGCTGCGGAGTTCAGGCGGCCACCCAACCTCAGGCGGCCACCCCCACCTCCACCCCCTGGCGCAGCAGCGCCTGGATGAAGGGGTCGAGATCGCCGTCCATCACCCCCTGCACGTCGGTGGTCTCCTCGCCGGTGCGCAGATCCTTCACCAGCTGGTAGGGGTGGAACACGTAGTTGCGGATCTGGTTGCCCCAGGCCGCCTCCACGATGTCGCCGCGGATGTCGGCAATCTCGGCGGCCCGCTGCTCCTGGGCGATCACCAGCAGCTTGGCCATCAGCAGCGCCATCGCCTTCTCCTTGTTCTGGAGCTGGGAGCGCTCCTGGGTGCAGCGCACGGCCAGGCCGGTGGGGATGTGGAGGATGCGCACCGCCGTCTCCACCTTGTTCACGTTCTGGCCGCCGGCGCCGCCGGAGCGGGAGGTGGTGACCTCCAGATCCTTCTCGGGGATGTCGAGCTTCACCTCCTCCTCGAGCTTGGGCATCACCTCCACGCCGGCGAAGCTGGTCTGGCGCTTGTCGTTGGCGTTGAACGGCGAGATCCTCACCAGCCGGTGGGTGCCCTTCTCGTTGCGCAGGTAGCCATAGGCGTAGCGGCCCTCGATTTCGATCGTGCAGCTCTTGATGCCCGCCTCCTCCCCCTCGGAGAGTTCATCGACGCTGACCTTCATGCCGTGGTCCTCGGCCCAGCGGGTGTACATGCGCATCAGCATCAGCGCCCAGTCCTGGGCGTCGGTGCCCCCGGCCCCGGCGTTGATGCTGATCACCGCCCCTTCCTTGTCGTAGGGGCCGCAGAGCAACCGCTCCAGCTCCCAGCGGTCGAGGTCGCCCCGCAGCAGGCGCAGCCCGGCGGCGGCCTCCTCCAGCATGTCGTCGTCGGCCTCCAGCTCCAGGAGTTCCAGGGTGGCCCGGCCGTCATCCACGGCGGCGCGCCAGCGGCTGAGCTGCTCCAGCTGCTGCTTCACCTCATCGAGCAGGCGCATCTGCTTCTGGGCCTGTTGCTGGTCGTCCCAGAAGCCTGGCTGGGCGGCGAGCTGCTCCAGATCCTGCTGGCGGGCCTTCAGGGCAGGGACGTCAAAGGCAGTCCTGGGCATGGCCCAGGCGGTCGGTGAGTTCGGAGAGGTCGCGCTTGAAGTCGGTGAGGTCGAGCACGGGGGGACGGGGCCGTTGGCACGACGCTACCGCGGCCCTCGGGCCGAGGAGACCACGCGGACACAAGGGTCCATCATGAAACCAACCTTAAGTCGGCCGCGATGTGTTGACGCTCAGAAGCCTCACCAATAGGGTGGGAGGGCTGCGCCTCGAGTTGACCCCATGTCAGGCCGTCGGATTCCATTTGCCGGATCGCTCCCTTCATCGCTTGTGCTCCCCCTCCTCACCCTGACGGCGACGGCAGGGATCAGCGTGTGGGGCGGCGAGGCAAAGGCTATTATCTATCCCGTTTTCAGCCGTAGTGCCCTTGGAACTACTGAGTTCATTAATTGGGGCACTACTCTGGGTGCAGCCGGAGAGCAACCACTGAACCCTTCTGACGTTACTACCGATCTTGGTACTCAGGTCAAAGTCTCAATGTCTGCCACAGGCGACTTCTTGCGCCTGGATGAAACTTCTACGTCAAATCCCTGGCAGGGAAATTTTACGACTGGCGATAAACTTTTAGCTACGGATACGGCAGCAAATATACTCAACCCCATCTCTCTCGTTACAACCACAAAAGGCTTTGCCGGGGTTGGCGCCAATATCCAAGCCAGCCGCCAAGAAGCTTTTACAGCAAGACTTTCAGTTTTTGATCAGTCAGACGCTTTGCTCGGCCAATTCGATTTCAACGGACTTTCCGACACCACCCCTGGTACGGCTATTTTCATTGGCGCTCGCAGCTCCTCTTCATCGGAATCAATCTACAAAACCCAATTTTCAATTTTGAGCCCTACTTCGGGCATGTCCCAGTTCGCGATCAACCAAGTTGATTATACAAATCTCTACGTAGATCCTTCTACTGGTGTGCCCGCGCCGCTTCCCATCCTCGGCTCTGGAGCCGCATTTGCTTTCAGTCGCAGGCTGAAGGCTCGAATCAGAGCTGCCAAGCAACCCTGATTACAACTGAACAGACTTTCGCACTGAACAGGTTTCTGCAAAGTCTTTTTTCCCGATCACCCGCTGGCCTCCAGCGGGTTTTTTCTTGTCCTGGATCGACGGCCTGGCTCCGGTCCGCTGGTCACAACCCAGTGACTCGCCCAGTTTCCCTGCCGCCCGGAATGCCGCTGAAGCGGCAGAATTGCACAATGACCAACCCGATTCTGTGAGCGACACCGCCACCCCTGCCGGCGATGGCGCCCAGTTGTTCGTCCTGGATCCGATCGAGCGGCTAAACCCCGCCCGCGACTCCAGCGTCGCTCTGATACAGGCCGCCCAAAGGGCCGGGCGGCCGGTGTGGGTCTGCACGCCCGTGGACATCTCGGCGGCGGAGCACCCCCGCTCGGGCCACACCGCCTGGGCGGTGGCCCGTCCGGTGACGCTGGCGGCGATCGAGCCGCACGCCGAGGGCTGGCGGGTGCCCGAGCCCTGGCATCAGCTCGGTGCACCGGAGCGTCGGCCGCTGGAGCGCTTCGCCCACGTGTGGATGCGCAAGGATCCGCCGGTGGATGAGGCGTATCTCTATGCCACCCATCTGCTGGAGCTGGCGGAGCGGCGCGGCGGCGTGAGGGTGCTGAATCGGCCGGCCTCCCTGCGGGCCTGGAACGAGAAGCTCAGTTCCCTGCGCTTCAGCCACCTGATGGCCCCCACCCTGGTGAGTGGTCGGGTCGACCAGCTGGCGGCCTTCACCGCCGAGCAGGGGGAGGTGGTGCTCAAGCCCCTCGGCGG
>JBEIHT010000107.1:0-8387 GCA_040381155.1 Aphanothece sp. | reverse complement strand
GGGGTGGCGTGGCGCCATGGGCGGGGCCATACACCTGCCGCAGGGCGCCTGGGGCGCAGCCGATCGCGTCCGGGATGGCGCCGAGCAGCAGCGCCAGGTGTCGCGCGGCCGCCGCCGGCTCCAGGGGGTCGGCCAGGTCCAGCCGCTCCGGCCAGGCCCGATCCGGCGCCAGCAGGGCCAGCAGGGGCCGTTCCCGTTGCAGCGCCGCCGCCCGCTCCCCGGCACCCAGGGGGGCCAGCAGGCGGTGCAGGGCGAGCAGGGCCAGGTCGCCGGCGGGGGAACCCTGAGGGGGCTCATCGCTGGAGGGGGCCCGGAGCGCGGGGTGGTTGAGCAGGAGCAGCAGGCCGCCGGCGTGGATCCAGGCGCGCCCTTGGACTTGCCCCACCGTCGGGGGGATGCGGGGGGTGGCTGCAGACGTCGCGGGCTCCCGGGGAACGGCAGCCCGCGCCCCGGGGCCAACCTGTGCCCGTTCAGATCCCACATCGGCTGCGTTCTGGCCCCCGGGGGCCTGCGGCTCCCGAAGGCAGAAGGCGGTGAGTTCGACAACAACGGCACCGTGCCCACGCTCCATCTCAGCGACCAGGGCGATCAGGGTGGGCGGACTCAACAGCGAGAGCGAGGGTTGCCGCTGGAGCAGCGCCGCCAGGCGCCAGGGCCTCAGGCGGGCAGCCTCGGCTCCGGCGATGGAGCTGCCGCCCAGCTGGGGATGGCTCCCCAGGCCCGCAAGGCAGCTCTCCAGCAGCGCCCGAAGCGCCGAACCCGCCTCCGGCAGATCCAGCTCCGCCGCCGGTCGCTGCGAAAGCCGCTGGGCCAGGGCATCACTCAACGCCAGCGCCTGCCGATCCCCGAGAAGTTCGCCCACGGTCCGGGGCGTGCCCGTCAGCGACGCCAACCGGTCCATGGTCGCCACCGCACGGGCTGGTTGCTGCTCCAACCAACGCCTCAGGATGGATGCCGGGGCCAGATCCAACCGCTCGCCGCGTCCATCCCGCAACCGATCCGCCCACCAGGCGGGCTGCCCCTCCCGCAGCAGCTGGCGCAGATGGGCCGTTTCCGCCGCCCAGGCATCGGCGAACACGACCACGGGGTCTGCCGTGGCTTCCGCTGCAACCTCCAGGTTGGTTGACCAGGCAGCGGCAGAACCCCTCATGCCCGGGGTGGCGCTTCGGACACCCTCCAGGGCTTGCACAAGCGCCTGCTCCAAGGCCTGGCTCCAGGCCTTGAGAAAGGCCTCATCCCTGGCGCCAACCCCCCAGTCGCCATCCCCCACCTGCAGGCGCAGGTTGAGGCGTCGCACCGCCACCACCGCCTCCGGCGGCAGTCCCGCCCGCGCCAGGGCTCGCTCCGCCACTCCCCCCAGGGCAGCGGGGAGAGCCCGTTGGCTGAGCTGCCGCAGCCAGGCGCCATGCTGGCTCCCTGGGGCAACGTCAGCCGGCAGTCGCAGCTGGGTTGCCCATCGGGCGATGCGCAGGGGAACGGCCATGGCTCAACCTCCCGGCCGCCGCCGGAGAGGCCTCAGGGATTCGAACTGGTTGCCGCTGACCCGCAACAGGGTTTGAGCGCCAGCGATCTTGCGCAGCAGGTCCGGATCGCGTTCCTGCTCAGGTTTGGCTTCCTCCTCGACCTTGAGGCGAAGCAAAGCCTCATCGGGTTGGACACCCTCCGCCACGGCGACCTCCAGCCGTGCCACCATCTCAGGAGGCGCCCCATCGGCCAACCCCTTCGCGGCCTCCAGCGCGGCCTGGCGCTCCTTCAGAAACGCGTCGCCCACGGCAGCCACCTTGTCGGCACCGCCGAGGAGCGACGCTGCCTCCTGCGGAGTTCGCGCAAGAAACTCCCCGACTGTGAGAGAACCCAGTTTGGCCGTGAGTTGAGGATCCCCGAGAAGGTCGTGCAGAGGACGCTGCTCCAGTCGCTGACGAGACTCTGCATAGAGGGCCCGGCTCATCTCCGTTGCAAACCGACCGGGTGGCTGGAACTTCAGCCCGTCGCCCACGCTGCTCCCGGGGGTGGCGGCGGCCCCTGTGTTGAGCTCCCTCACCATCTTCAGAGTCTGCTGCGGGGGTTGCAGCGCGGCCAGCACCTGCAGGAGCCTGACCTCGGGAAACTCGGCGGCCCAGCCATCCGTCACCTGCCCCAGGGCAAGGGCCTCACGCTCTTGTGGATCCTCAATGGAGGCCGGCAGCGCCTCGGAGGCAGCTTGCACCTGATCGAGAAAGATCTTCGTCCGATCTGTTGCCACAAGCGGTGGGATGGCGGCCGCCAGGGTTTTGAGCACAAGATCCCGAACCAGAGGCTGGGCCAATGTGGAGCGCATGAGCAGCTGCGACGATTCCGGCTGGCCCTGGGCAATCTGGTGCAGCACGTTGGTTTTGAGGGGTGCAGTACTGGTGGCCGTTTGCTTCCCATCATCGACTGAATCGACATAGATGCTGATCAGGAAGTCAAAGAACTCCTGCATTGCTTCCAAGGATTTGTATAGAACATCCAGTAATACCATTCTCTGCTTGACGTAAACGACAAAAGCCCGTGGCAGCACCTCAATAGCGTGCTCCAACCCCGCAGGTGCGGACTCACTGCTTTGGAAGGTGTTCCGGAAGGTGTTCTGGAAGGCCTGCATTCGCCTGGCCGGGAGTGAAGAGGCGCTGAATGAAGAGATTGATCGGTATAAACCCTCCAGTGGAACAATGAGCTTTACAACCTCGACCTGGCGGTTGACAAGCGCATCAATGTTCGTGCCATTCTTATGAAGGTATCGAAGTAGTTCTGACAGCCATAAAGACACAGATTTGACGACCGGTGACTTCCTCGCATCCGCCGACAACTTGCCGACAAAAAATTTCCCGAATCCTTCCAGGTTCAGATTCTCGCTCTTTGCGGGTTGAAGCTGCAGGGGATCCTTGTCAATGACAAGGTGCAGATCTTCAAGAATGTCATCATCATGGAGGGCAACAACGGCATAGGGCAGCACATTGGTGCCCAGAAAATACTCTTCCGCCTGGCGCAGAACCATGCGCACGTGCTGCGCGCGCGCGCCGAGCACCGGAACCGCCACAGGCTGACTAGTAGTATAGCAAAACTCAGTGAGATATGCTTCATCGACAACTCTTTCTGTTTCACTTCTGATGATTACTTTCTGGATTCCCTTGGCTTGGATGGTTATGGTCTCCAGTGTGTCGCTACTCAGAACTTCTTGTTTGCCTAGCAGCGAGGCTTGACCAGATGCATCAGAAGGGCCATAGGCTTCAACCCAGACACCTACGCCAGGAGAGTTTATTTTGGGCTGTTTACAGTCAACCATGATGCGCAGCGCCACCTTCTCGGCCAGCTGAGCCAGGGTAATAGATAAGCTTACGTGCACCACATACCTAGTTACTATTGCCTTTTTACCAGCTGTATTGGTAGTGTATTCAGTTTCGGACTGATCTCGGTGGAATAGCACCAGGCCTCGTACTCCCTTGTTCATGGCAATATGGTTCTCGCTTCCAAAGTCCTCAGCAGCTGCGGGAGTTGGACGTCTGAACGCAATTAAATCATCAGCCGCCTGGTTCGTGTTTTTGATTTTCTCACCAGCTGCGATAATTGGATCCCCAGGGGGAGTAATCGGATCTCCAGGGGGATTTATTATGGGCGGATTTTGCACCTTCGGCGGCTGTATCGAGCCAGGTATCTCGTCGAGAACTTGATTAAAATCTTTGTGTCGCTCGTAAGTTGACTGGAAGCTAGCCTGGTTGCCAGCATAAGGATTGGAAAGCCTATCATTCGCCATCTCGAAAAATTTCGTGCAAATATGTTTTAATTTCACCGTTTTTTCTTGCTTCGGCAGCCGGGGAGGGGTAACCGGTAAAAAGCCGATTGGCGGAAGATGCCGGAAACCACGCTGATGAAGATTGAGTCCAGTCTGATCACTGCCAGCCAGGGGCCGCTCCGCCAGGCTCTCCTCCAGCATGGTTTGAAACTGATGGAGCCGCGCCCAGGCCGCCGCCCGCGGCGGCGCACCGAAGCAGGTGCGATGCCAGTCCTCGCCCGGTGTGGCGGTGATCAGGCGGCGGGGGATCCAGGAATCGAGATAAAGGGCATTGTTGGCATCGTCGAGATGCACCATGGCTAAAGGAATCGCCATCCCCTCATGGCGGCCGGGGCCGCTGTCCTGTTGGAAGCTGCCATCGATCGGGAAGTCTGGTTGCCAGCGTTTGGCGAGCGAATGCTCGAACACATCGAAGTAATAGGCCGACAACGCACCTCGCAAAGCCCAGCGATCCTTGATGTCCTTGAGCAGCGGTACCTCCAGTGGAAAGCGCACCAGCGACAATCTGAAGCTGCCCTGCCAGACATCGGCCTCGCAGTTGGCGCTGGCGCGGCCGCCGCAGACATCACCCGTCACCTTCGCCTTGCCCTCGGGCCGTTCGCCGGCCTCGATCACCAGGAGGAAAGGGCCGTTGGGCAGGGCCGGGCCACCACCGCTGGCCCCCTGCGGATCGGGCGCCAGGCACACGCAGGGCATGAACTCCTGCTCGCCTCCCACCACTTGCCGAGGCGTCGTCTGCGCCACGCCGATCAGTTCAGCCAGAGTGAAGTCAGCGTCCTGGCTCACCAGAATCGGCCGGCCCACGCCGTCAAAGGCCAGGCCACGCCGCAGGGTCAGAGTGTCGTCCCGAAGAACACCCGGTGGGCGGCCCGGGCCGCTGAGCTGCTTTGATCCCTTGCCGACAATCCCCAGCCCCCAGGCGATGCCGGGCATGAGGGCATGGGCGTTGAGCCGGGCCCGATGGTCGAAATAGACATCCTGCCGAGAGAGGGCCTCGGCGGTGAGGTAGCGGCCGTTGAACCAGTTGGTGCGTCGTAGGTTGTTGCGATAGTGCCTGTCACCGCTGGGCCCCTCGGGAAAGCCCGGCTCCACCGCCTCCGCTTGGACATAGCGGTCGAGGTAGCCCCGGATCCAGCGCTCCTCCACCGCACTGATCCGTCCCCCGTTGGCAAGGCGAGCGGCGGTGGTGAAATAGCGCCTCTGCTCCATCTCGTCGAAATCTCTGGTCATGGGGATCTCCGGCTCAGGGGGTGGGAGGGGTGTAGGTGCCAAAGAGGTGGGCGTCGCGGCCGCTGCCGGGTGGCACGACCTCGCCGACGACGCCGGCCATGGGCATGGGTCGAGGTGTATCCGAGAGCAGGGCCGCGGGGCCCGTGCCGCTCAGCACCACCTGGAACGGGGTTCGGCTGGACCAGGCTGGTTTCACCAGGAGCTGAACGCTGGATCCCTCGGGGGACGATGCCAGTCGGATCGTCTCGGGCTTGAGCGTCTGCCAGCGGCCGCTGCCTGAGGGTTTGCAGAGCAGCCGGATGCCCTTGGCCAGCTCCGGCGCATCCGCGGCCAGGGGGTGGGAGAGTCCCACCTCGATCAGGGTGGCCGCCGCACCTCCAGCCGAGGCGGTCGGCTGCCCATTGGTGTCGAGGGCGTGAGCGCTCACCAGCCTGGCCTGCAACACCCCCTTGGACTGGCCTTCGGTTCCCTCCAGCCGGATGCCGAAGGCCAGGTCGGCTACGGCTTGGACCGACGGCAGCACCGCCCGCACCCCGTTATCGGGATTGCTTGCCGCCGCTGTGGCCGGCAGCAGGCGGACCGGTTGCAGCTCGGCCGTGGAGGGCAGGTTGGTCGCCTCCAGATCGAGGCTGGCCAGCAGCAAAGCCGCATCATCGGCGCCGCTCCAGAAGCGCTCCAGGGGGCCCGGCGCGATCGTCACTTCTGCGATCGGGTCGTTCAGGGCGTGATCCAGCAGCCCCTGCCGCCATCCCTGCCATGGGTGAAGGGTCAGGGGAGCGGGAACCGGAAGGGGGCCACCGGGCGAAGCCGGGGGGACGGAAGGAGCGATCCGCCAGCGCAGATCAGATTCCCGCGCTGGAGTGCTGGGATCGTCCGCGCGCCAGGTGCCGTCGGCATTGCGGGGTTGGTCGTAGATCCAGATCGTGCCATCGGCGGCCCGCCAGCGGTCTCCCCGCCGAGGCCCCAGCCGTCTGTCGCGGGAACCGAGACGCCGGCTGATGTCGCGCACCGTGGCGTAGGGATCCGGCGGGGCTTCCGCCTCCAGGCAGAGCCGGAAACTGTCCCGCAGCCGGGAGGCGGCAAGGCCGTCCTGGTCGTCGCCACAGGGCAGCGGGATCACCGGCACGGCCTCGCTGGGACAGGCCTGGTAGCGGAGCACCACATAGGCCCGGCGCGTTGGAGCCTCGGGGTCGGCCGGATCCGTCGAGGCCAGCTGGGCCCAGAATCTCGTCTCCAGGGCCGCCAGATCCAGGCAGAGGGGCTGGGTCACCCAGATCTCGCGGCCCAGCGGATCAATCGCCATCCCCGGCTCGCAGATCAGCTGATCGCCGCCCTCCGGCGGCGGTTCCTTGCGGCGGATCGCCAGGCCCCAAACCGTGCCCACCCCATGCAACAGGGCGTTGTGCAGGCGCTGGCGCAGCACGAAGTAGCGCTGCTCGGCCTCGAAATCCTCAGCGCTCAGGCACTGCCCGTAGTGGAAGCGCAGGCGGCTGAGAGGATCGCCGGGCGTGGCGGGATCGCTGTCGTTGATGGGTTGAAAGAGCGGATCGCTCGGGTCACGGCTGAGGGTCTGGGTCATGGCTGTCGGGATCGCATCGGCAGAAAGGGCAACACGGCCAGTCCCGGGCCGCAGGGGTGGCTGGCCGGAGCGCCGCCGAGGGGATCGGTGCCTCCCCCCAGCAGGGCCTGGCCGAGCACCGGAGGCGCCGCCCGGGGCGAGAGGCCCAGCCGGTGCAAGCCCACCCGCACCCCCCGACCGAGGCAGTAGCCGGCCTCCAGCCAGCAGAGCTGGTGCACGGTGTGGGCGGGCTTGTGCAGCTCCAGCGCCTGCTCCAGCACCGCCTCCAGCGCTGCCGTGCGGCAGTGGGGAATGAGCACGGTGAAGCGGTGCGCCTGCTGGCGAAACCAGGCCTGCAGCGGATCGGCGGCCACCGGACTGGGCGGCTCCGTGCGCGGACCGGGGTCGCGGCCCGCGGCGTGCGTGCTCTTCCGGTAGGCCAGCAGAGCCCCGTGGGCCAGAGCCAGGCGCTCCTCGTCATCGCCCCGGGCCGCGATCGCCAGGGGGTCGAGGGCCAGCAGGTCCTGGCCCAGCACCCCGTCCCGACCCCCCAGCTCCAGGGCCGGCCCCAACACGGTCGCCTCCCCCATGACGGCCGCCGTGCGGCGCCGCAGCCGGAAGCCCTCGAGGATCACCACGTCGGCCTCCACCAGGATCGAGAGCAGCCGCTCCAGCCCCGGCCGAGTGCCGCGCCGGCGGTAGAGCCCAGCCATCTCCGCCAGAAGCTGGCGACGCACCCGCAGGGGCACCAGATCGTGGTACGTGAGTGCCAGGAAGCCCGCCAGCCAGGGCAGGGCCTCCGCCGGCGTCACCGCCGGCAGGAACAGGCGCCGCAGGGCCTCGGCCCGCTGGTCGAGCTCGGTGAGCGGCCCTTCGAACAGGGCCAGCAGCCGCTCGCTGAGGGCCGCAGCCTCCGGCTCCGCCCGCCAGAAGGCCGGCAGCCGCTCCAGCAGGGGGGGCCGCGGCTGGCTCACCCGCAGGGCATACACCACCGGCGAGCGGCGGCCATCCCCCTCCAGATGGAGACGCAGCCACAGGTAGCGGCCCGGCGGGGTGCTCACCAGCCACTCCAGGGTCTCCATCCCCCTCTGACCCGGCGCCGGCAGTTCCAGGGGCTGGTCGATCAGGGGAGGCCGGCGATCGGCGGCGGCGAGCGGTTGCCAGCCCTCCGGGTCGTTGGCGGCGCGGGAGGCGAGCGGAGGCCAGGGATCGTCGATCCGGGGGGGCGGTGGATCGGGCGGCGTGTCGCCCACCCGATCCTGGGGGCCTCGGGCGCCGCGGCGCACCTCCCAGGGGGGCAGGTCGTCGCTGCTGCGGGCCTCCACCCAGAGCCGGGTGCCCGGCGGCAGGCACACATCCACAAACCGGCGGTGCCAGTGGCAGGCGAAGCTGCCGGAATCGAGGGCCCAGGTTTCGATCCGCCCTTCGCCGCGCAGCCGCCGCTCCCGCCGCAGCAGCGGCCGCGCTCCGGAGGGCGTGGAGGCGAAGATTGTGTCGCCCTGGCGCCAGAGGCCGCGGCCATCAAAGCCGCGCACGCTGTAGCTCTCCTCCGCCTCCAGCCCCGTGGGGCGGATCAGCAGGCGGGTGAACGGCGTCGGGCGGCTGTCGCCGGGCAGCCAGGGCGGTTCGCCCACCAGCACGCTCTCGGCCCCATCGATCACCAGATGGCGGGGCCGGCGCAGGGTGGGGGCCAGCCAGTGGCGCCAGCGGCGGCCATCCCACACCACCAGGCCATGGCGGCGACCCTGGCGGATCAGGGCCGCCGCCCAGCCGATGGCGGGATCGGCCGCC
>JBEIHT010000106.1:0-8442 GCA_040381155.1 Aphanothece sp. | reverse complement strand
GCGGTGGGGCGGGCCCATCCGGCGGCGGACATCAGCCTTGACGGCCTCGCTGTAACGACGCATCGATCGATTCCATCAGGCCCCCTGGTGGTTGAAGTGGTCGGGATGGAGAGGCGTCATCTTTCCTGGCAGAGGGGGGATCAGACGCCTCCCAGTCGCATTGCAGGCCAGTGGCATTGCAGGGTTGGTGCTCCACCAGAGCAGCTGTACCTCACCTGGATCAAAGCCGCGCCTTTTCTCGCCCTGGCTCCGGACGACGATCATGGCGCCAGTGCCCCCCACGTCCGAATCCCCACCCCGCACCCGATGCCAGCCGCCGCCCCGTCTGTCGCCGCCTCGCAAGACGCCGCACCGCCAGAAGCCGCCGATCGCCTGATCCTCGCCCTGGATCGCCCCGATGCCGCCGCCGCCCTGGCCCTGGTGGAGGCCATTCCGGATCTGCGCTGGGTGAAGGTTGGGCTGGAGCTGTTCGGCGCCGCCGGCCCCGAGGTGGTGCAGCGGTTGCGGCAGCGGGGGTTGCGGGTGTTTCTCGACCTCAAGTTCCACGACATCCCCGCCACCATGGCCGGGGCCTGCCGCAGCGCCGCCCGGCTCGGGGCGGCGCTGATCACGGTGCATGCCGCCGCGGGCGCTGAGGCCCTAGCGGCGGCGCAGGCGGGGGCCCAGGAGGGGGCCGCCGCCGCCGGCCTGGAGGCCCCCACCCTGCTGGCGGTCACCGTGCTCACCAGCTGGTCGCCGCAGCGCTTCGCCGCCGAGCTGGCGATCGAGGAGCCGCTGGCCGCCTACGTGCCGCGCCTGGCGGCCCTGGCGGCCGCCGCCGGTGTGGGGGGAGCCGTCTGCTCGCCCCTGGAGGTGGCCGCCCTGCGGGCCGCCCACCCGGAGCCTTTCACTCTCGTCACCCCTGGCATCCGGCCGGCGGGCGCGGCTGGCGACGACCAGCGGCGGGTGATGACCCCGGCCCAGGCCATCGCCGCCGGCGCCTCCCGCCTGGTGATCGGCCGGCCGATCAGTGCCGCCGCCGATCCGGCCGCCGCCTTCGCCGCCTGCTGCGCCGAGCTCGCCCCCTGATCTCCCCATGCTCCAGCGCCTCGACCAGACCCTCTTCGACGCCGTGGCCGCCGAGGCCCGCCAGGCCCCCCGCCTGCGCCGCAACCACAACCTGCACGCCGAACCCGACCTGGTGCAGCGTTTTCTCAACGCCCTCCAGCCCGGCACCTACGTGCGCCCGCACCGCCACTGCCGCCCCGATCCGGCCGCCGGCTTCGAGTGCTTCCTGGTGCTCCAGGGCGCCATCGGCCTGCTGGTGCTCGACGAGCAGGGGCGGGTGCTGGCCAAGGAGCGGCTCGACGCCGCCGGTCCGCTGCGGGGCATCGAGCTGCCCCAGGGCACCCTTCACACCCTGGTGGCCCTGGAGCCCGACACGGTGATGTTCGAGCTCAAGCAGGGGCCCTACATGCCCGCCGCCGACAAGGATTTCCTCGCCTCCTTCCCGCTCGAGGGCACCCCGGAGGCCGCCGCCCAGGAGCGGGCCTGGCGGGCCCTGTTCGCCCAGCCCTGAGGCCCGCCTGCCGCCCCTAGGCCAGCTGGGCCCGCCGGCAGAAGCCGCAATGCCCCCAGCGGGCCATCTCCCCGGTGGGGGCCGGCCGGCCGCAGGCGGGACAGTCCGCCATGCCGTGCACGTCGCTGCGGCTAGGGTGGGCCGCCCAGATCTGCTCCTCCGCCTGGCTGGCCAGGGGCACCGCCGGCACGCCGTGATACTGGCGCAGGCGCAGGTCGCGCACCGTGAAGCCGGCGCCGCGCAGGGCGCCGAGCAGCTGGTGGCGGTTGTACTGCAGGGCCTGCAGCCAGGGTCCGGGCGGTGCCCCCACCGTGAGCAGGCCGGCCTGCAGCTGCAGCGGCCGGCAGTGGGGCGCCAGCTGGGGGCCGGCGATGCGCGGCCAGGCCTGCCACAGCGCCGCCAGATGGCCGTCCCGCCGCCAATCCCGCTCCAGCGACTGCAGGCACTGGGCCACCGGGCTGGCGGGGGCCGCCAGCGGGGGCAGCAGCAGCGAGAGGTTGCCGATGCGGCGGGCCTGATCCCGGGGCGCCGGGCTGGGGGCCGAGGAGCGGCGGGGCTTGGCCATCCCCTGATCCTAGGGGGGATGCCCGGCGCCGGGGGGGCGGCCATGCTGGCCTGGCTGGCGTCCGCCGTTGACCGCCCTTCCCCCCGTCCCCCCGCGGCTGCGCCGCAGCCTTGGCCCCGGGCCGTGGTGCGACCGGCGCGCCTGGCTGCTGCACTGGCCCCTGCCCCGCCCCGCCGGCGGCGCCTGGCCGGCCTGGGCGGCGCTGGAGGCGGAGCTGCGGGCCGGTGGCCTGCGCTGGGGTGCCGCCGACTGGCGACCGCCCCTGGAGCGGCCCGACCACCCCGCCGGCTGGATCGCCACCCTCGCGGCCCGGCTGCTGCAGCCCGCCGCCGTGCGGGCCGCAACGCTCGATGCCGATCCCTTCGCCGATCCCCAGGATCCCCACGATCCCCTCGCCCCGGCGGGGTCCAACGCCCCCCTGGCCAGCCCGGAGGCGCCGGCCCTGGCCCTCGAGAGTCTCCAGTTCGACCTGCTCGGCGAAGCCCTGCCCCTGGCGGCCGACCTGCTCGCCACCCTCCCCTCCCTCCAGCCCCTGCGCCCCCTCTGCGGCGACCCGGCCGCCCTGCTGCCCCGTCTGCGGCGCCTGCGGGAGCTGGTGCAGCGCTGCTGCAACGACGGCTTCAGCGAGGCGCTGCTGGCGGAGGCCGACCGCCGCGGGCTGCCCAGCTGGTTGATCGAGCCCGACAACCGCCTTTACCAGCTCGGCAACGGTGCCCGCAGCCGCTGGCTGGTGGCCAGCTCCACCGATGCCGATTCCCACTTCGGCGCTGTTCTCTCCACTGATAAGTCCCGCAGCCACCGTCTGATGGCGCGCCTGGGGCTGCCGGTGCCCCGCCAGGTGGTGGTGCGCGGCGAGGAGGAGCTGGCGGCGGCGGTGGCGCGGGTGGGTCTGCCCTGTGTCGTCAAGCCCATCGACCAGGAGCAGGGGCGCGGCGTGGCGGTGGGGCTGGCCGACCTGGCGGCGGTGGGGCGCGCCTGGCAGGAGGCCGCCCGCTACGGGCAGGGGGTGGTGCTGGTGGAGGAGCAGATCGAAGGCGACGATCACCGCCTGATGGTGCTCGGCGGCCGCTTCGCCTTCGCCGTGTGCCGCCAGCCGCCCCGCATCCGTGGCGATGGCGAGCACTCCGTGGCCGAACTGATCGAGGCGCTCAACCGCGATCGCCTGCGGCGCCGCGCCCGCGATGGCGTCAGCGGACCGGTGAGCGTGGATGCGGTGGTGCGGGGGCGCCTCGCCACCGCCGGCCTCAGCCTGGCGAGCGTGCTGCCGGTGGGCCAGGAGCTGGTCCTGCGCCTCAATGCCAACGTCAGCAGCGGCGGCCTGCGCCAGGACGTCAGCGGGCGGGTCCATCCCGCCACCCGCCGCATGGTGGAGGCCCTGGCGGCCACCCTGCGGCTCGATGCCCTCGGGGTGGATGCGGTGACCCCGGACATCAGCCAGCCCCTCGGGCCCGGCAGTGGCGCCCTGATCGAGCTCAACGCCATGCCCCAGCTGCTGCGGGAGCGGGCCGGCCTGCTGCTCGACCATCTGTTTCCGGAGCCCGCCGCCGCCCGCCTGCCCGCCCAGGTGGTGGTGCGCCGCGCCGATGACGGGGCCGACCCGGCCCTGGCGGCCCTGCTGGAGCGCCTGGCGCCCCCCGGCGACCCGCGCTGGCGACTGGCGGTGCCGCGGGCCATGCCCCGCAGCGCCGCCTGGCTGGAGCGCCTGCGGCCGGAGGCCGCTGCCTGCGGCCGGCTCACGGTCTACCGGGAGGCCAGTGAGCTGCTGCTCGACGCCTCCACGGCGGCGGTGCTGTTTCTGCTCGATCGCCGCGAGCTGGCCCGCCACGGCCTGCCCCTGGCCGATCCGCAGGCGATCTGGCACGAGCCCGCCGGCGGCCCCGCCGCCGAACCCTGGCCCCGGCTCGATGGCTGGCTGGCGCGGCGGGGGCGGCCCTGGAGCTGAGGAGCGTCTGGCAGGAGGATTCGTCCTGGCTGACGGAGGTCCGCTGGCCTGAATCTCAGAGAAGCGCCGTGCCGGTGAGTGCATGGGCACCCATCAGGCTGGCACCACTGAGCGGGTGGTGATTCAGCTGGCTGAGCAGGAGGTCATCCAGACTGGCTGTGACGGAATCCAGCCCTGGGTTGGCGAGCAGGTTGCTGGAGCCGCTGGCGTCGGTGGCAGAGCCCCAGGCAGGGGATGGTTGGCCAGGCTTGATCAGGCCATCACAAGACTCCACGCCATTGAAGTCAGCGATCAGCTGGATTGGTGCGGGGCCTGTTCCTACGAGACCGGTCAGCCCATCCGGCTCGGCCGCTGTGATTGCAGAGCTTTCTGCTGGGGCAGAATCCTGCGTGAACAAGGGGTCGAAGATGTCCTGCGGGGTGGTGTTGCCACTGCTGAGCTTGAAGCTGGCGACGGCCGCCACGTTGGTGCCGCTGGAGCGCAGGGTGCCGTTGGCGTATTCGTAGACGGTGTCGGTGCCGATGTCCACCACCCACAGGCTCTTGGACACGCCGGTCGGGTCCAGCGTGATGCCGCTGGGGGTGGTGTTGGCGGCAGCCAGCGTCCAGCTCCCTGAAGGGGTGAGGCTGGTGGGGGTGCCGGTGCCGTCCTTGACGATCGTGTACCGGAACACCGTGTTGGCGGTGGAGTCGCTCACCACCCAGAGAGAGGTTCCATCGGTGGTGAGCCCTTTGGGCACCACCGCACTCGCCAGGGAGAAGGTCTTCTCCGCCGTATCGGTGCCCGAGGTGTTCAATGCGGCATTCTGATACCAATAGATGCGCTTGTTGGCACTGTCCACCATCCACAGGTGGTTGCCGTCCTTGGCGATTCCCTCAGGGGAAGTGCTGAGGTCGGTGGCGGTCCAGCTGCCCTGGGCGACGCCGCTGGTCGTGGTGACGTAGACGCTCCTGTTGCGGTCGAGCACCCAGAGCGTGGTGCCCTGGGCGTCGCCGGTGATGCCGCGCGACTCGCTGTTGGCCGCAGCGAGCGCCTGGTCGCCGGTGGCCGCGCCGAAGGTGTTGTAGCCGTAGAACCTGTCGGTGCTGGAGTCGACCACGAAGAACTTCGAGGTCGCCACACGGCGCACAATGCTCACGGTGGCGGTGTCGGTCACCGAGGAGCCCCCCACGCTGGCCGTGGCGAGGTTGGTCAGCACACCCGGGGCCGTGGCCACAACGCTGCCCTGGTAGTACCAGGTTTCGCCGGCGTCGAACTGGCCGTTGGCGTTCGTGTCGCCGTGGTTCCTGCCGTTCGTGAGCACCGGGGTGGGCACGAAATCGTCAGTAGGGTTGGTCGGGGTGCCGTTGTTGTCGATCAGGGTGGGCGCGGCCAGCACACCCGAGCCGGTGTTTTTCACCGCGAAGGTGTAAAGGAGCCGGTCTCCGACCTGGGCTGAGCTGACATCCGTGCCGACATTGGCCGGATTGAACACCTGGGCCTGGGTGGCGTCGTTCACGCACACCCGCGTGCCGCTGGTTCCCGAGGTCATGCTGAACTTGTTGGTCGTCGTATACCATCCGCCGACAACTAGGCCGTTGCTCAGCGGACTGGTCTGGCCGGTCACCGGGTCGCCGGTCGTCAGCCAGTACCCCGTGAAGAAGCCACCGCCGTTGAAGTCCTGGGCACCGGTGGGCAGGTTGCCCTGACCGCCGTTCAGCCGCGGGCCCTGCGGATACGGCGCTGCCGGCGTGTTGCCGCCACCCGAGGCATTGATGTCGCCGGCGACGTGGATGAAGTTGCCGGCCGTGAGGCCGCCCAGCGGCACGATGGCGCCGCCACTTTGGAACTTGACCTGCCCCTGGTAGCCGTTGGCGGCGTTCGCGTCGGTGTCCCAGCGCATCACGAACACATCACCGGCGTCACCGGTGATGTTGATCTTGGAGGACACCTGCAGACCGCTGGTGACGTTGATGACGTAGGTGCGGTTGATGCCGTCCTGGGTGTTCAGTCCGTTCAGAGCGGTCGCCTTGACATTGGTGTATCCCGCCGTTGCCGCCAGGCCGTTGATCTGGGTGAAGGCGTTGCTGAGGTCGGTCTCCAGCCCGGCGATGAGAGCCGTCTGGCCCGTCGCGGCCGTGGCCTGGCCGGCGTTCTGATTCACGATGCCCTGCCAGGCGCCCAGGGTGGTGTCGTTGGTGAAGATCGTGCCGGCGAAGGGCACGCCGCCCGAGGTGCGCTCCTTGGCGCTGATCCCGTCGATGGCGACGTTGCCAACGAATCCCTTGGTGGCGCCCTGCCAGTTGGCGTCGATGCTGCCGTTGGCGAAGACGAACAGGTACTTCGTCAGGTTGCCCAGGTTGATGCCACCGTCGACCACGCCGTTGTTATCGGTGTCGACGGCTCCGATCGGACCGGTGGGGCAGTCGGGGATCACCGAGACCGTTTTGTTGAGCTGGAACGAGGGCGGCACTCCGTAGTGACTGCTGGGGTCGGGCTCAGCGTCTTCATCATCGTCGTCTTCATCATCGTCGCCTTCATCTTCCGGCACTCCGTAGTGGCTGCTGGGGTCGGGCTCAGCGTCTTCATCATCGTCGTCTTCATCATCGTCGTCTTCATCATCGTCGTCTTCATCATCGTCGCCTTCATCATCGTCGCCTTCATCTTCCGGCACTCCGTAGTGGCTGCTGGGGTCGGTGTCCGTGAACGTCGTCGTCGTGCCGGGCCGCACGGCAGAGACCGTGCCAACATTGGTATAGCTGGTGTAGAAGGGTGCCCAATTCAGGTTGAAGTCCGAATGGACGCTGATGTTCTTGGCGATGATGGCGCCGTTGAACTGGGCTGGGTTGTGATAGGAAACGCTGTCATCTGGCGCCAGAATGGTGCCGTTGAAAACGGTTGCAGATTTGTAGAGATTTATATTCTGCGCGACTGCAGGGAAATTCCAGATGACATGATTGGCGGTCAAGCCTCCGGACAGGACTACCTGACTCTGCGAAAAGTTGAAGCTGCCTAGGACGTTCATGACGAAGTAATCTTGCTCGTCTCCAATTAATGTGAAGGTATCGGAGTTCATGTTCAGCGAGCTGATCTGCACCACATTCAGGTTCGCCGCACCGTTGACCGCGCCCACGGTGGCGCTGGTGTCATTGATCGCCCCCAAGTTGATCGTCGGCGTCAGGGCAGCCAGTTGGGCGGATGCCGCCAGCGCTTCGGCATTGGCCGTGTTCAAGCGAGAATCTTGCGCGGCATTGCTGACTTTTCCACCGCTGGGGATGAAGTTCTTGTCGGTGGACTTGAAATTGGCGACTTGGCTGTGCACGTAGGCCGTACCGTTCCACTGGCCGAAGAAGTCTTCACCGATCTTTTGATTGGTGGTGCTGGTGACAGCCTGGCTATAGCCAAAGTCTCCCTTCACGGCGGTGGCCGAGTTCACGGTCACGTTGCCCCCATTCAGGCCCAGCAACGCGTAGCTGTTGGCCTGGCTGAAGTTGAATGTGAGTGAAGGGCCGCCCAGCTGCGGCAGACCAGGCTGGGCCTGGTAGCTCGCCCCAGGGACACCACTGGACGTGTAGAGCCAGACCTCGTTGGTGTCGAGCAGGTTGTCCTTGTCGATGTCGCCCAGGTTGAAGCCGGCCGAAACCACCATCACCGGGCTGAAGTCATCAGCAGTTGTCTGCGGCGTGCCGGCGTCATCGACCAGCGACGTGATCCGCAACGCACTGGTGCTTTCGTTGAACACCTGGTAAGTCCAGACCACGTTGGTCCCGGTCTGCAGGGCCAGACCTGGCGGCAGGTTGGCGTCTTCGGCGGCTGTGGGGTTCGAGGGGTTGGCCGCGTTGGTGGCCTTCACCAGCCGGATACCGCCGTTGGGCGGCAGGCTCACCACGCCCGCATCCAACGTCAGGTTGTTCTCGCCCTGGGCGAGGGAGACGATCTGGGTTTTGCCGTCGGCCGGATTGGCGTCGGAATCGCTGGCATCGGCGGGGCTACCCGGCGCCCCAGCGCCCACGTCAGGCACGGTGAACACCGTGCCGGCCGGCTTGCTGAACTGCACCTGATAGTGCTGGCCCGGGGTGAGACCCGTGAAGGTGTAGATGCCGTTGGCGCCGGTGGTGGTGGTGGTGGTGGTGTCAGCCACACCGTTGATCACACCATCGGCACCGCCGCCGATCAGGGTGACGGTCTGACCGACGATGCCGGCCTCACCGGCATCCTGGATGCCGTTGCCGTTGCTGTCGCTCCAGAGGCGATCACCGAGGCTGGCCGGCAGCAGTTCACAGAAGTTGTTCTCGGTGCTGTTCATGCCCGGAGTCAGCGTGATGCCGCTGATCACGTCGTTGCCAGCGTTGCCACCGCCGGGGCTGCCGGCGGTGTCCTTGCCGTCGAGGAAACCGG
>JBEIHT010000105.1:0-8486 GCA_040381155.1 Aphanothece sp. | reverse complement strand
CCCGGAACCTGAAAAATTCCCGAGGCACCCTTCGCCGCTCCCGGAAACAGGGGGAATACCCCCCGAGTCTGCGTTCTTCTATGAGGAGCTACGGGACTCTCCAAGGAGTTGCAGGGAGCTGATTTTGAAACGCGAAATACGAGGAGAATTTTCGATTTTTGTCGTGTTGCTTTTTCCCCTTTTGAGGTGTTGATCGTGTGGCGTGTGGTTTTTCCGGGGCTCTGGGCAGTTGCGGGGTTGATCGGTTCGCGCGTCAGCAGCGGCGAGGTTGTTGGGTTGAGCGCTGAGCTGCTTGCTCCGCCGCATCCATCCGCCGCGCGACAGCACTGGCCCAGCGGCGGCCGGGATCACCGCCCCAGCCATCCCAGGCCTGCCGGCCCTTGCCGTAGCTCTCCCAGCTGGAGCCCTGCTTGTCGACTTCGTGGCGAGCGAAGTAGCTCACCATCCGATCAATCGTCTGGGGAGAGAGCTCCTGGCGATGGAGCAGCTGCCGGGCTCGCGCCAGCCCCACCGGCGTCATGCCCCGGTTGGAGGGCGGCTGCTGGGCACGGCGCTCCAGGGCACGGCGGGCGGCAGCAGCCACGAGCTCCGGCGGTCGGAAGGAGAGGCCGGCGTAGAAGCTGTGGGGTCGCCTTGCCATCGACTGGTCTCAGCGCCGAGCCCCGCGGCCATTCACCGCGAAGGACGCCCGATACAGCTCAGAGGCGCTCATGGCCTGGGGGTTGATCGGTTCAACGTTGCTGCCGATCCCAGACACCGTCAGCCCACCGGCGGCCTGCATCCCGGCTGGGCCGCGCTGCTGGAACAGGAAGCCGTAGACGGGATGCACGCGCATCTGATCGAGGAACTCGGTGGTGGTCATCGGCCGGCCGTCATCACCGAGGAGGGGCTTGCCCTGGGAGACGAGCGGTTCGAGCACGTCAGAACATGCCACCAGCGTTGTACGCCAAAAAATCGTGCGCGCTTCATACCCCCCAAAACGCGTGGAAACTGTGACTCACGTTCCAGCGCAGGGGCTCTCAGCCGTCGCCATAGGTGAAACGCGCCGAAAAACCGCCGTGAAACCTCCCTGCTTCGCCCTTCTCTGGGCCTCTGGAGCGCCGGAATCGAGCCATTCCCATCGCGTTGCCCTTGGTACGCGCCCGCAGTGCTCACAGGCCCTGGCCCAACAAAAAGGGGGCATCCCCGGGCCTTATGGCCTGAGGATGCCGCCCCCTGGAGCCAGCCTGGGCTCCTGGCTTGGCTCAAGACCCGAGCACCTCCGCCAGCCACTTCGCGCCGGCCGTGCTCAGCGAGTAACGGAGGCTGTAGCCGCCGCCCTCCTCCGTCTTGCGGCTGCTCACCACAACGCCCTTCAGGTGGGTGAGCAGGCGGGCGAGGGTCTTGTAGCGGGTCAGATCCTCCCCTTCCAGATCCCGCATGCGCACCGCCGCCTCCGGCACCGCCCCCACCGCCTGGAGCAGCTGCAGCACCGGCAGGCCCTGCTCGCCCCGCTGGTGGCGCTCCAGCAGATGCTGCAGCGCCTTGTGCTGCTCATCGGTGGCCTTCTGCACCCGATCCAGCGCCTTCTGGCGCCCCTGCTGCAGCTCCTGCTCCTCCAGCACATCGCTGTAGGAACCGATCCGCATAAAGCGGCCGCCTGAGTCTTCCATCGTCACCACCAGATCCACCGGCGGCCCCGAGCGGGCCTCGCGCACCAGCCGCCGCTGGGGGGACTCCTTGAGCAGCCGATTCTCCTGGCTCATGTAATGCAGCGTCAGGATCGTGTTCGCCGCCCCAGCGATCGCGTTGTGCCCCGAGAGGGCCTCGGTGCCGGTGGTCTCGTTCGCCTTGTTGCAGTGGTGCACCAGCAGCACGGTGCCACCGGCGTCGGTGATCTGGTGCTTGAGGTCGTAGATCATCGTCCCCATCTCCGGATCGTTCTCGCCAAAGCAGCAGGAGCGGGTGATCGAGCGCAGCGAATCGAGCATTACCACCGCCCCGCCCTGGCTGGCGATGCCCTGCTCCGTCAGGCACTCGCGCAGGGCTTCCAGGTTGGTTTCTGTGGCCCGGAAGCGCCGGGACCAGATCAGCAGCGGGTGGCCCCACATCCCCGAGGCCTGCAGCATCTGGGCGGTGTCGCCATCGGCCTGGTCATCGCTGATGAGGATCACCGGCCGCGGCCTGCTCGGCGCGCCGAACCCCAGAAAATCCTCGGCGCACAGCAGGCAGCGCAGCAGGGCATGGGCCAGTCGCGTCTTGCCCACCTTGGCCCGGCCCCCCAGGATCGTGAGGTCCCGGGCTGGCAGGCAGTCGGGGATCTCCCACTCCAGCTGCGGCACGCTCATCGCCAGCCGCTGCGGCGACCCCAGCCCCTGGAAGCGGTTGCCGTGGCGCCGGTCGTGGGCCTCGAGGATCAGCTGGCCGATCTCCTGATGGCGCAGCAGGGCCTTGAGCTCCAGCGCCGCCTGGGCATGCCGCACCCGCGCATGTCGCCGCAGGCTGTTGGGCTCCCGCCCCAGCAGGGCGTGGATGCAGTGATCGAGCGCATCGAGGCGCCGGGCCAGCGGGAGGTATTTCGGGCCGCGGCGCGGGCCGGGGCCAGGGCCCGGGCCGGAGGCCCCTGCTGTTGGAGCCCCTGCTGCTAAGGCACCTGCCGCCATGGCACCTGCTGCTGAAATCCCTGGGTTGGGGCCCTGGTCCCCTGCGCTGGGTGCTGCGCTCCCGGCAGCGGTGCGATGGAGCAGCGGTCGGTGCCGGCCGGGGGGCCTCCGGTGGGTTGGTTCTCCCTCGGGCTGCCAGCCCCAGCGGCGGGCGTGGAACCAGAACGTCGCCGAGCTGATCTCTTCCCCGCCGGAATTGGCGACCTGGCGCACATCCCAGCCGCTCGCGCCGCTGGGGCTGTGGGCCTCCATCAACGCAATCGCCTCCTCCTTGGCGTGACCGGCTTCCTGGCAGGCGCTGATCAGGCCCCAGAGGATGTTGCGGTAAATGGCGTAGCTGTTGCTCCCCGCCACCCGCGGCGGGATCAGGGCCAGGGCAGCGCAGATGTCGTCCCAGCTGGGGGCCGGCTCCACCGGGGGTAGCGGCTCAACGGCGCGCGCTGTGGCGGATGTCGATGGTGCCGATGCGGCGGGGGGCGCCTCGGCGCTCTCGGAGGGAGAAAGCATGGGCAGGGTCATGGCCGCCGGCACAAGCTCCGCCGTGTCCCCGGCGCGAGCCGGCAGGGCCAGCAGCGCCGCGGCCAGCTCGTCGGCGCCGTAGCGCTGGCCGCTGGCGGCCTCGATTACCACCTGGGCCAGCGGCTGGCCGTTGGCATCGAGGTACCAGGAGCCCGGCAGGCGCATCACCCGGGCCAGATCGCCGCAGCTCGAATCCCCCTGGGCCGCCTCGATCAGCTGCCGCTGCAACGGGTGCCATACCGCCGGAGCCAGCGGCTCCCGCAGCACCCAGTAGCAATGCAGCGAGCGACCACCGGTGGCCACCACCACGCTCGGCTCCGGCAAGCCCAGCTCACGCCAGGCATCCCGCTGCCAGGTAAGTGGCCGGTCGTCCCACTCCACAAACAACGCCCGGCACCGGCGGATGGCGCTGTTGCGATCGCCGCCGTCATTGATCACCACGTAGAGGCCGCGGCCCTCCCGCTGCCAGCGCTCCGCCTGCCGCAGATCGAACGGGCCCTTGCGGGCGCCGATGGCGGTGCGGCGCGGATCGTGGCGGTGGGGGAAAGCCCGCAGCCGGGTGCCAGTGGGTTCCTTGCCCAGCAGCTCCAGGAAGCGGCGGGCCGTCTGGCCATCAACAGACCAGGGGGTTGTGGTGGCTTCCATCTCAGATCTCCTCGGTGGTGGTGGATGGGGCGGTGGACGCGATCTCCAGCTGGGTGTGGCCCGAACCACCCCGCTCCAGGGCGCCGGCAGGGCTGCCGCTGCCCTGCTCCTGCTGGATCAGCGCATCCAGCGCTGCCCGCAGGGCGGCGGAACGGGTCAGGCGGCCGCAGCGGCGGCGGCCATCAAGCCACAAGAGCTGGTGCCGGCTGAGGTGAATCGAGATCGGTGGGGCAAGTGAGGTCATGGCACTTAGAAGGCTGAGATCAACCTATAGCGCCTTTTTGGGTTGAGGAGACCTGAGCCGGTGTCGCCACCACCTCCGCTCACGCCAGGGGGCCACCGGGCCGTTTTGCCCGCAGAAGCTTGATCAGCACTAGGAAAAAGCCACCCGTGCCTGCTCCGATCGTGGCCAAGCGATCAGGACGCCATGCGCCAACTCCCCACGCCAATGCCGCCCCATGGCTTGAGGAACCATGCCTGTCTTAGAGTCTGTCCATAGAAGCCGAGGGCACATGGCAGACATGTATCAGACCTACAAGGACACTCACGCTGCGGCACGGCAGGCCTTTGGCCGCATGCTCCGCCTCTGGCGGGAGCGCAACGGCTGGACCCAGTACACGGTGGAGCGCTGGGGCCGGGAGGCGGGCTTTGCCACCGTCTCCAGCGGCACCGTCTCGATGGTGGAGCAGGGCAAGGCAGGCGATCTGCGCGCCCAGGCCTACTTCCAGCTCGCCGATGTGAACCGTCGCCTGGCCGATCGCGACTGGGGAGCTCTGCACAGCCCCGAGCTGCGCCAGCCCCTCGACGGCGCCGAATCGATCCGCGGCGATGACGGTGAGCTCTGGGGTCCGGCGGAGTTCTGGAGCTGCTATGTGGGCCTGCTGCCCGTTCCGGTGGCCTACCGCCAGGCAGCTCCGAAGCCCGCCCCAAGCCTGGATGCCAGCAAGGCGGCGGAACTCTCCGCCCTCTGGCGCCAGCAGGTGAGCAACGAGGCCAGCCGCCGCGGCCTCGATCCGATCGAAACCCTGCAAGGCGCCTCCCGCCAGGCGCCGGCCGCCGAGCGCAAGACGTTGCGGGCCGTGCTCGCCGGCTTCCGCGACTACCGGCCGGAGGAACTGCTGCCCCTCTGGCAGCAGGGCTGGTTGCCAGAGGCGTGGATCGAGGCCTGGCGCGCTTCTCTGCCCGAGCTGGACGAGGCAGCCACAGCCCCCTCAACCTCGCCATTGGCGGCAAGCCCGCCAGGCTGAGCAGCACTGTCTATCTCTGCCAATCTCACGACTTGATGAGCTGACCTGTTGGCCTTAGGGTCTTGAGCCTATAAGCTCAGGGACAAGCAAGCGTCCCGCTCCGTCATGGCAACGGCGCCTCCCCCGCTCACCGCCAAAGCCCCGCTCCGGCTGGATTTGCGCGGCTGCTGGAGCCTCGCCACCCACAGCCTGACGGGCTGGGCGCTTCCCCTGGCGAGCGAGAGACCTTACGCATCACGGGTGATTCCCATCGGGACACCCCCTTTTTTCGCTGATCTTGCCTAGCCCCTCAAGGCTGAGGGTTTTGGGTGATCACAGTTCGCCTTGGCCTCTCCCCTCTTCCCTTGCCCGGCTCCAACCGTTCCCCCTGGAGATCCCCCGATGAACCCCACCCCCACCGGCCACCACCAGGCGAAAGCCCGCCGCCGCCCCCGCGGCTACGGCGAGCGGCCCACCATCAGCCAGGAGCGCTACTACCTGCAGGTGATGGTCTACGACGACTGCTATCGCAAGCTGCAGGCCCTGATGGAGCGCCACAACCTCTCCGCCAGCGGCGCCGCCCACCACCTGATGCGCCTCGGTGCCGGCCTGCCGCCCCTGCCGCCGCTGGATCAGCAGGGCTCTACCCCCAGCCAGGAGGAGCGCACGCCATGAGCCCGGCCCATTCCTCCCCTCCTTCCCGCAGGCCCGCCCTTCCCGCCTTCCTCGGCGGCGGGCGGGCGCCGCGGCACGCCCTGGTCCGCGTCCGCAGCCTGCGGGGCCTGCACCGGCTGCTGCTGCTCTCCCTGGTGGGGCAGCTGGTGATCATCGGTCTGCTGCTTGGTGCCGGCCGCCGCGGGGAGCGCCGCCTCCTGATGCTCCGGGATCCGGCGGCGGCGGCGTTGCTGCGGGGGGAGGGCTGATGGACGCCCCAACCACCACCAGCCGCCAGCGCGCCTGGATCCCCACCGCTGAGGTCTGCGACTGCCTGGGCATCAGCCGCGAGACCCTCCGCCGGCTGCGGCTGCGGGGGGTGCTTCAGCCCGGCAAACACTTCCGCCGCTGGGGATGCACCCAGGGCAAGGGCCCGCTGCAGTGGCATCACGAGAATGTCGAGGCTGCAATCACCGGGTGGAGCAAGCGGAATCTGCAGGGCTGACGCTCGTCGGCCCCTGATCCGCAGCGCCGCTCACGTGGGCCATGGCGCTGAGACCGATGCACTCGTTCTCGATCTGGTGGCCCTCATCCACAGCATGATTGCCGCTGTGCAGGTGAAGATGCACGAGGGTTCCTGGAGTCGCTGATCAGCAGGCGGGCTCAGCCTCTGGGAGGCTCCTGCTCCATCCGGCGCGAGGCCCGTTCAAAGGCGGCATCCACTTCGTCATCTCCGATCCAGCGGCTGTAGGCGGCGAGGTGGGTTTCCAGGCTGTGCCCCATGGCCGCCGCCACGAACTTGGTCGGCAGCCTCGGGCAGAGGGTGTGGGCCCGGTGGGCGTAGGCATGGCGACAGGAATAGAGCACCAGCTTCTCGCCCTGTTTTTCATAGCGGCTCCGCAGGTCCTGCCAGAGTTCACGACGTCGCATGTACAACCCCATCGCATCCGCCCCCAAGCCGGGCTTCATCCGGGGCAGACGATCCGCACAAAAGTTGTCCTCCAGGTGCCAGTCCGCAGCCCAATGATCACAGGGCAGCAATCGCAGCGGACGGGGCTCGGTCTTTCCCCTGCTGGAAACCTTGGCGTAGGTGCACCAGAGTCGCCCATTGCGCACCTCAAGGTGCTGCAGTTCCTCCGGCCGCAATCCATAGGCGGATAGCAGCTGGAATGCATAGCGCCATTTGAGATCTGGAATCGCCTCCACCAACGCCAGAATTTCATCCACCGTCAATGGCGTCGTCACGGAGGTCGACTCCCGCCGCCGACCCACATAGGGAGTCAGATCAAGGGGGGGCGCCCAGGCTGCCGGCAGCCGGCCAGTGTCCACACCCCAGCGGAGGATCGCCGCGGTCTGCTGCACCTGGAGCTGCCGCCCTCGGCATCCTGGCTGCGTCGCCCAGGGGGCGATGACGGCCTCCAAGAGCTGAACCGGCGTCTGGCAACGATCCACCGCGGCCATGATCAACCTCATGCGGCGGACATAGACGTTGGTCCATGTCGTGGGCTTGATCTCCCCGCTGCCGAGCTTGCGTTCCCGGAAGGCCTCCACCAACGCCGGCCAGTGGATCCTCTCCACCTCCTGGCCACCGATGGCAGTGCCGTTGCTTGTGCTGTCGTTGCTGGAGAAGGCCGCAACGATTGTCTCGATCGACTTGCCAGCGACGAGGCCGCGATACACCGCCAGAGCGGCATCCCGGATCGCATCAACGTTCTCCGGCGACCAGTCGATCGGCAGCGGCACCTGGCGGCGTCGCCCATGGCCCAGAGCCTCCGAGATGTTGATCCGAGCCTTGCCCCGCTTCTCGTTGACCGTCAGGCCAGAACGGCAGCCCTCGAGGGAGAGAGTGTGGGAGAGACCTGCCCTCAGGAGCGTTACCCAGTCACTCGGGCGGGGCATGGGAGAGATCTGGGGAGAGATTTCGCCCCACAGGTTGGCATGCTGTGGCATCGAGAGCCATTCATCGCCAGCCACCAACTTAGTGCCAGACAGCCGTTTTGGCTGAGATCCCGGACTCCGTCAGCCCCCTCGAAAGCAGCCAAACGCGAGCTTTGGGAGCACTAGGTCGCAGGTTCGAATCCTGTCGTCCCGATTGACTTTTCAGGGATCGCGCTTTTGGGTTCCGCCCAAAATCCGCCCAAAACTCCACCGTCACAGTCGAGCCTGAGCGGGTGGATCCGCGATTTTCACTAGCCTTTCCTGCGGTGATGCGTAGGCGTCTGGGTTCACGCCGGCCTGCAGGCCCATGCCTGAGGTTTTGGACGGAACCAGGACGCCTACCTTCTCGCCGGATGCCTCCCAAGGCACCGAGGAACGACAGCATCCACACCTCATGACGCCACCAAGTCCCTGGGTCAAGCAGCGCCATGCTGCCGACCATCTTGGAGTGAGTGAAAGCACCCTCCACCGCTGGCGGGCCGCCGGACTCCTCAAGCCCGGCCTGCACTTCCGCCGCAAGTTCCCAAACCCCAACAGCCCGCTGCTTTACCACCTGGAGCGTTGCGACGAGGCGATGAGCCAGGCATGCGCCAGGTCACCGCAGCGGCTGGAGGTGGCAACGGATGCCAAGGCACGCCCCCGCCACCCAGGGCGCCGCTGAGGAGGAGGAGTGGCCGGAGCGGATTGCGGGCCTTATGGCCCCTCGCCGCCGGGACGCGCCCCACCCCCCACCGAACTCCCCAGGGCCAGGCCAGCGAGGATCGTGAGCCCCTGGCTGACGGCGTCATCGATGCGGGTGCGGGGCTGGGCGCAGAAGACGCCCGAGGGATCAAAGGCCCCCACCACCGGCGGCCCCTGGGGG
>JBEIHT010000104.1:0-8505 GCA_040381155.1 Aphanothece sp. | reverse complement strand
GGTCAGCTGATCACCGAGGATGCCGGCCTCAAGCTGGAGAATGCCAAGCTCGAGATGCTCGGCACCGCCCGCCGCATCACGATCAACAAGGACACCACCACCATCGTGGCCGAGGGCAACGAGGGTGCGGTGAAGGCCCGCTGCGAGCAGATCCGCAAGCAGATCGACGAAACCGACTCCTCCTATGACAAGGAGAAGCTGCAGGAGCGTCTGGCCAAGCTGAGCGGCGGTGTGGCCGTGGTCAAGGTGGGTGCCGCCACCGAAACCGAGATGAAGGACAAGAAGCTGCGCCTCGAAGACGCCATCAACGCCACCAAGGCGGCGGTGGAGGAGGGCATCGTGCCCGGCGGTGGCACCACCCTGGCGCACCTGGCACCCGTCCTCGAGGAGTGGGCCGCGGCGAACCTGGCCGGTGAGGAGCTGATCGGTGCCACGATCGTGGCCTCCAGCCTCACCGCCCCCCTGCGCCGCATCGCCGAGAACGCCGGTGCCAATGGCGCCGTCGTGGCCGAGCACGTGCGCAACAAGCCCTTCAACGAGGGCTACAACGCCTCCACCGGCGAATACGTCGACATGCTGGCCGCCGGCATCGTTGACCCCGCCAAGGTGACCCGCTCGGGCCTGCAGAACGCCGCCTCGATCGCCGGCATGGTGCTCACCACCGAGTGCATCGTGGCCGATCTGCCCGAGAAGAAGGAAGCGGCCCCCGCCGGTGGCGGCGGCGGCATGGGCGGCGACTTCGACTACTGATCTCCGTCCGGAGATCCGCGTCGCTTCGCCATCCTGCCGATCCTTTGCAAAGCGCCCCCTCGGGGGCGCTTTTTTTCTGCCTGCTGCCGCGACGACAACCACAAGCCAGCCAGACCCCGCGGCCATTCGTTCGCCAGAGGGTTTGGATATTCAGGTCGGCTGTGGCCCATTGCATCGCCGTACAGAAAAACTGGATCTTTCTTCCTGACACCCGAGAACCAATGAAGATGATTTTTTCAACGAGTCAATAAGCAGAAGTCGCCGTCATCAGGAGGGTGGCGTCCAGAAAAGCCACAGACCACCAATGGATGCCAATCGTTCAGCGGCGCCCCAGCAGCAGCCGCCCCAGCAGCACCGACACGAACAACACCATGTAGGTGAGCCAGAGATAGCCGCGCCTGGCCGCCAACCAGGCCAGCGGCCCCGGCAATCGGGCCCCCGGCTCGCTGAGCCAGACGGTGATTGCGACCAGAAACACCAGGGGCAGGCCAAGAACCAGGAGCAGTTCCGTGAACAGGCTCATGCCGCCAGGAACTTCAGGGCGACTCCGTTGTTGCAGTACCGCTTGCCGGTGGGGCGCGGCCCGTCGTTGAAGACGTGGCCCTGGTGGCCGCCGCAGCGCCGGCAGTGGTACTCCGTGCGGGGCACGATCAGCTTGAAATCGGTGCGGGTGGCCACGGCGCCGGGCAGCGCCTCCCAGAAGCTGGGCCAGCCGGTGCCGCTGTCGTACTTGTTGCGGGAGGAGAACAGCGGCAGGGCGCAGCCGGCGCACACGAACGTGCCCGGGCGCTTCTCGCCGTTGAGGGCACTGCTGAACGGCCGTTCGGTGCCTTCGCGCCGCAGCACCTCGAAGGCGGCAGGGCTGAGCCGGGCGCGCCACTGGGCCTCGCTCAGCTGCCAGGCGGGATCGGCGGCGGCCGCGGCTGCCTCCGCACGCCCCCCCGGCAGGAAGGGGATGAGGGCGACCAGGGGCTTGGCAATGCCCAGGATCCGATGGAGCACGGTGCGGCGGTTCAGGGGGCCTGGCATCGGGAAGGGATCAGCGCACCCAGCCGGCCGAGAGCACCGTGGCCAGGCCGAGGAACAGGGCCAGCAGGGTCCAGGTGACGCGGTTGAGGGTGGCCTCGGCCGAGCGGGCGCTCGTGAACATCGAGCCGCCGCTGGCCGCCAGCCCGCCCATGCCGTCGCCCTTCGGGCTGTGCAGCAGCACGGAGATGATCAGCAGGGCACCGCTGATCATCCACAGCACAAACAGGATCGTCTTGATCATCGCTTCAGGCTACCCCGCCCCACCGCTGGCCCGCAGCCGCTCCGCCACCTCGGGCAGCTGGGCCAGCACGGAGTTCCAGAGAGCCACCGGCAGATCCTGCCGCAGGTCGTGGAGCAGGCCGACCAGGTGCTCCAGCGGCTCAGCCCCCTGCGGTGGGGGCGTCTCGCCCAGCAGCACCTCCGCGGCGTAGGCCAGCAGCAGGTGGGCCGAGGGATCCGGCAGGTGGCGGGCCTGCAGGCGCGTGGCCTCCAGCACCGCTCGACCCAGCTGGGTGGACGAGAGGGTGTCGGGATGGCGGCGCGTCTGGGCCTGCAGGGCGTCCAGGGCGCCGATCCTGCCGGGTGCGGCGCGGAAGGCGCGGATCCAGTAATCGAGATCGAAGGCGCAGCCCAGGCTGGTGTCCCAGGGCCCGATCAGCAGCGAGAGGCTGCGGCGCCAGAACACGGTGGGCTGGCAGAGGAAGCAGTAGTCGCGGAAGCCCGCCAGCCCCACCTCGGGCCCGCGGGTGGGATAGCGGTCGAGCCGGCGGCCCTCGGCATCGATGTGTTCCCCCTCCCCGTAGACCATCAGCCAGTGGGGGTTCGCCGCCAGGGCGGCCACCGCCCGGGAAGCGGCGCCGGGCAGGTGGCGGTCGTCAGCGTTCAGCCAGCCGATCACCGAGCCCCGGGCGTGGGGCAGGGCGCGATTGAGCGCATCGGCCGGGCCCTGATCGGCGCGGGAGACCAGCCGCAGCCGCCGATCCTTGCGGCCGCGGACCTCGATGCGCTCCAGGGAGCCGTCGCTGGAGCCGCCATCGGCGATTAGCAGTTCGAGCACCGCCGGATCGGCCAGGGCGCTGTCGATGGCCTCCTCCAGGAAGCGGCCGGCGTTCCGGCAGGGCATCAGCACCGAGACGGAGGCGCAGGCGGAGGCGCAGGCGCGGGCAGAGGCCATGGGGGCAGGATCTGGCCGGCGCCATTGTGGCGTGGGAAGCTGAAGCCGCGCGCTGATCCACTCCGATGAAAAAGAGTCGATCGAAAGATAAAAAGATTGCCCCCGCCGATGCGGCTGCAGCGGCTGAGCCGACCAGCATTCTCGTGGTGGTCGCCAATTATGACTTCAACGCCAACGCCCAGCGACTCAAGCAGTTCTTCGCCGATTCGTTCCCCACCCTGCTGATCGATTCCAGCTCCCCAATCCCGCCGGCGGAGGTGGATCTGGTGGTGGCGAACCAGGGGTATCGCGGCCTCTGGAACGCGGCGGTGCAGCGGGCGCTGGAGGGCCAGCACGAATGGCTGTTCTTCATCGCCTCCGATGTGCGCCTGCTCTGGGCGGAGGGGATGAAGGAGATCATGGGCGCCATCAGCGCCGATCCGCGCATCGCCCTCTGGACCCCCTCGCTGGCGCCGGAATCCCGCCATTCCTATCCCTCCTGCACCCATCGGCCGGGCTCGATCCTGCGGCTGTGCGGGGCGGCCGAAGGCTTCTGCTTCATGGTGCGCACAGCGGTGGTGCGCAGCCTCTTCCCGGTGCCGGAGACCAACTGCTTCGGCTACGGCATCGACATGGCCACGGCGGTGCGGGCCCGGGCCCTGGGGGAAGCGGTGGTGGACGATCGCGTCACCATTTTTCATCCCGCCAGCCAGCCGGAGCATCGCATCGATGAGTCGCTCGCCGACCAGCTGGGCAAGGCCTATCTGCAGGCCTGTGACCTCGATCCCCAGGTCCTGCAGGCGATCGATCTGCTGGAGTACGGAGCCCGCCATGGCGCGCCGACACCGGAATTCGGCCCCCGTCGCTCCCTGGCGCTCGGCTGCGAGGAGGGGATTCTCGATCCCTTTGCCAGCGGTGATGCCTGGGCTGTGGCGAGCGGCGATGGGGCCGGGGGCAAACGCATCCGCGTCGCCGATCTGGTGGTGGAGGACATCCCGTTCCGGCGCCGATCCTGCGACTACGTGTGCGTGCTGCATGGCCTCGAGGATCTGCCCCGGCTGCTGTACACCCCCCGGCGCCGGCTGCCCCTGGTGGCGCTGATGAATGAGATCCATCGGGTGCTCAGGCCGGGCGGCCTGTTCCTGTTCCTCGGGCGGGCCGCCCCCCCGGCGGAGGGGGACGAGAGCGCCGTGCGGGGCAGCGGCGTGGGCGAGCGCACCTTCCCCGACCTCTTCTGCGACCCTCGGCGGCGGGCGGCCCGCCATGGCTTCAAGGGGCGCTTCCGGCTGGAGCAGCAGCGCCTCCAGGAGGATGGGCGGCTGCTCAGCCTGTTGCGGCGCTGCCCCTGAGCGGAGGGCCGGCCAGGGCCTCCAGCCGCGGGGCGCGGCAGCTGAGCTGCCAGGCCACATCGCTGCGGGCCGCCAGCAGCTGGGCCGCCAGCTCGACGCTGCCGCGCCAGAGCCGCTCCTGCAGCTCCGGCGGCCGTGGATCGTCGAGGTGGATCAGCAGGCGGGCGCCGCGGGGGGCCTGCCGCAGCCAGGCCCGCAGCCCCAGCAGCAGCGCCGCCGGCTCCCGCCCCACCAACTCCTCGCACGCCCCATCGCCCCCCAGCCGCTGGCGGGCCCGGTGGCGCAGCACCGCATCGGGGTCGTGGAGGAAGTCGCTCACATCGGCCACGAAGCCCTCGGGCCCATAGCGCCGCCAGAGCCGCCGGCCCGCCGCCTGCATCGCCGCCAGCCGCTCCGGTTGCCCCCGCAGCTGGGCGAGGGTGTGGGGCAGGGCCGCCACCGCTTCGGGCCGCTCCGGCACGAACAGGGCCGCCTGCTCCCACAGGGCGGCATCGCCCGGCAGCCGCAGCTCATCGGAGAGGATCACCGGAATCGCCCCGAAGCCGAGCGCCTCCCAGAGCCGGATCGAATTGGGGCCGGCACCGGCGGGGCAGAGGGCGAAGCAGCTGTCGCGCAGCGCCGCCACGTAGGCATCGGCCTCGGCCGCCAGCTGCTCGTGGCGCCCGGGATCGGGCTGTTGCCCGTGCAGCTGCTCCCGGTACACCTGCTGGTCGAAATGCCACTCCCGCCGCGCCGCCAGCAGCGCGTCCGGCCGGGCGGGCAGCTGCAGCAACCAGCGCCGCACCGCGCTGCGCTCGTCGCCTGGGGGCTGGAAGCCCTGGAAGCAGTACAGCAGCGGCCGCGCCGCCGGGGGGATCAGCTCGGGCGGCGGTGGGTGGCTGAGACAGCGCACCGGCAGCAGCGGGAATGGGTGCAGGCGCACGCCCCCGTGCAGGCCGGGGCCGCGGCGGGTGTGGCTCCAGAACAGATCGGTGACCCCGGCGGCGCGCAGGGCCGGCAGGTGCTCCAGGGCGGCGATGTGCTGGCAGACGGTGGCCACGGGTCCTGGCGGCGTCCCCCCCCGCAGGGGCGGCTGCGGCGGCCGCAGCCCCCGGGCGACGGCGTCGATCCAGCTCGCCCAGGGGAAGGGCAGGTAGGCCGCGGCCGAGGTGCCGGCGCCTGGGGTGCCGGCTGGGGTGGCCTGCAGCCGCTGCCAGGCGGTGCCCTCGGTGTTGTTGGGCTGCTGCCAGGGCAGCGGCGCTTCGCCAGCCGCGTCCACCCCCATCCGCTCAGATCTGCAGGCTCTCCCGGACCAACTGCAGGATGGTGGCGATCTGGCTGCGGTCGATCCCGGCACTCAGGTGGCAGTGCAGAAACAGGCTGCGGCATTCCTGCTCCAGCCGCCCCAGGCGCAACCCCGCCTCCTCCCCCCGCTCCCGGGCCTGGCTGAGCTCCTCGAAGGTGCGGACCAGCTCCTCCTGCACCTGTTGGAGCTGGAGCAGGATCAGCTCCCGCTCCTCCTCGCAGTCCTGCAGGCGGGCACGGAGCTCCTCGGCCTCGCGCCGCGCCTCGGCCAGCTCCCCTTGCCCCTGCTCGATCCGCTGGCCGAGGGCGCTGCGCTCCGCCCCGATCTCCCGCTGATGGCGGGAGCGCTCCGCCTGCCAGTCGGCGAGCAGATGCTCCGCCAGCACCAGACCCCGGGGGCGCGGGGGCACCGGCCCGAGGCGCGGTTCGCGGCCCAGCAGTTCGGCGTTGCCCTCCAGGTCGGCGAACAGTTGGCTGAGGTCGGAGCGCTGGGCCAGATAAAAGGCCACCGCTGCCGGCAGGGGGGGCTGGGGCTGCGGTGCGGCTTCGCTGGAAGCGGCCATCGGCGCCTCGCCTGCCGCCGCGCGGTCGCGACAGCCGCCGTGGGGCTCCAGGCGCTCCAGCAGCAGGGTTTCCGCCGCCGGGTCCAGTTGGGTGGGATCGATCAGCAGCGTCCGATCGGGCCAGCGGCGGCGCAGCGCCAGCATCCCAGCGCAGACCTGCTGCCACTCGTCCAGCAGGGCGGCGATGTCCGGCGTGGCCTCTCCCGCCAGGGCTGAGGCCAGGGTTGCGGCCGGATCCGCGTAGGCGAGGAGCAGCGGAGCGTCGCGGGCCGGATCCCGGTCGTCGAGGCCGCCAAGGCGGATCTGCCAGCGCTCCCGCAGCCGCCGCAGCAAGGAATCGGGCCATTCCGCCAGGGGGGCGGCCAGCAGCCGCAGGGGCGGCTGGCCGGAGGGGGGGGGGAGATCAACCAAGCCGCGTTGCCGATGGCATTCCTGCTGAAGAGCTCTGGCCAGCTCACCGGCTGACCTGGTCTGGCAACCCCAGAGGAGATGCCGGACCAGGCTCAGGCCGACAGTCCTCAAAGAATGATACTGGAGGCTGCCAGGCTGGAGAGAGAGCTGAACTTGATCTCAAACTCTGCGGTAGCAAAATCACCATCGACGTTGCCGAAAAGCAGCAGATCAGAGCCACTGAGTTGATAGCGCAATTGCCCAGCATTCGTGAAGTTCGTCACGGCGCCCAGGAAGCTGAATATACCATTTCCGGAAGTACTAGTATCGGCGTCTATAGCGCTGAGGTCAATCTTGTCCATCTGCGCTGCCGAAAAGTCTGTAATTGTATCTCGGTTCAGCACTCCAAAGGCGGAGTCTGACACGCTGTTGTACTTAAACGCGTCGGCCCCGCCCTGGCCAGTGAGGGTATCACTTCCCAGACCGCCAACGAGGGTGTTGTTTGCTCCGTTTCCGAGAATGGTGTTGTTCAGGCTGTTGCCGGTACCGTTGATGGCGGCCGCACCCGTGAGGGTGAGATTCTCCAGGTTGGCGCCCAGGGAGTATGTGATTGAAGACTGAACCGTATCGGTACCCGCCAGAGCGGCTTCGGTGACGATATCACCGATGTTATCGACCACATAGGTGTCGCTGCCAGATCCGCCAGACATGACATCAGCACCCAGGCCACCATTGAGGATGTTGTTGTTTCCGTTACCGAGAATGGTGTTATTCAGGCTGTTGCCGGTGCCGTTGATGGCGGCCGCACCCGTGAGGGTGAGATTTTCCAGATTGGCACCCAGGGTATAAGTGATCGAAGACAGAACCGTATCGGTGCCTGCCGATAACGCTTCGCTGATGCTATCGCCAACGTTATCGACCACGTAGGTGTCGTTGCCTAGACCGCCGGCCATTTTGTCAGCGCCGAGCCCACCATCGATTCTATTGGCATTGGCATCGCCGCTGATGCTGTCGCTAAAATTGCTGCCGACAACGTTCTCGAATTTAGCAACAAAGATCTTCAGGGGCAGGGGAGAGGGACTGCCGAAGATTGTTACGGTGCCCGCCGTCAGGTCGGTGGCGGTGCCGGTGACCGTAAAGCCGCCGCCAGAGACTGCGCCAGAAAGATTGATGGTATCGCCGAGTAAATTGCTGCCAACAACTTTTTCAATGCTAATCAAGGTGTCGACCGCACCACCACTTTTCGTGAGTTGGCCAAAGGCGCCAAGCGTTACTAGGGAGCCCAGCAAGCTGTAATCTGCAGTGTCAAATTCTGTGCCACCATCAAGGGAGTCGCTGCCGCCACTGCCGATCAGGACGTCATCGCCACCAAGACCGGAGTAAAGCTCGCTGAAGCTGTTGCCAGTCAGGGTGTCGTTGCCTGGAGTTCCAGTGGGCATGAAAAAATCCTTGAATAGATATTGGTGGTGAAATTGGCCTTTGTTCCAGACAGGCAAACTGCGCAACTTGGTCTCAGCGGGGAGCATTTTGCAGCAGTGAAGCAGGCAAAGAATCCATCGCTAAAGCGTTGGTGGTCTGTCGGTCAGAAGACGAAAATCACAAGCGAAAGATTAGGGGAGAGACTGGATTAACTTTTCGCTCGTGGTCGCTTCTGCAAGTGTCTGCAAAGCCACATTAGCCGATGCAAGCCCAGTCAGGGCAAGGCTTCTTGGAGGTGAGCACGGCAAAACCCGGCGTGAGACTGTCATTTGGCTTTGTGCCTGTTGTGCAGCTGACCTACGGGGGTGCGTTGGCGTATTCTTTCAAATCCTTGCCACTTTGCTGATCAGAAGTGGTGTGAAAAGGGTGAAATTCCTGAGGGAAATCTGCTGGGACTGGGTGCGGTGCCTGTGCCCTCCCTAAACTCAGATTCGAAACCGCATCACGCCCCTTGGCGCTGTCCCCGGCCCCGCAAGCCGCGCCGCCCTGGCAGGTGTTGATCGGTGCC
>JBEIHT010000103.1:0-8523 GCA_040381155.1 Aphanothece sp. | reverse complement strand
GTCGTTGATCCCCACCACCTCGATGTCGCTCTGGCGGCAGGCGTGGCGGAAGGCCAGACGGCCGATGCGGCCGAAGCCGTTGATGCCGACGCGGAGGGTCATGGTCGTCGCGGAGAACTCTGGGGCGCGGTGGCAGCGGAGACGGCCGGCGCCGGGCCAGGCTCGCACACCGAGGCGGCCGCGCCGGCCTCCAGCCAGGCCTCCTCCAGCAGCATGTTGAACTGCAGCAGCTGGGCGTCGCTGAGCTGCTGGCGGCTGCTCACCGCCAGGTGTCGCTCCAGGAAGCGGCGGGCGCTTAGGGTGTCCCAGCCGAGCCGCTCCAGCAGGGTGTCGCACTGGCTGAGCAGGTCGCCGCGCTGCAGAGGGATGGGGGCCGAGGCGGGGTCAGCCCCTGGTTCCAGCTCCTCCAGGGCCCGCAGGAAGGCCGTCAGGTCGGCCCAGCGGGTGAGACGGCTGCGGCTCGGATGGCCGAAGGCCCGCTGCAGATACACGCCCTCCTGGTCGCGGGCCCAGCCGAGGCGTTGCAGTTGCCGGTCCAGCTGAAGGAGCTCCTGGCTCCAGTCCTCCGGGTCCATCGGCGGCTCCAGGGGGGCAGAACGCTCGGGGGCTTCCGGTGGCTGCTGCGCTGGTGCTGGCGGCGCAGCCGGCGAGGGGTGCGTTGAGGGCATTGGGGAGGATGTCGGGAGCGGAGCGGCCATGGGCGTGGGAGCGGCTGCGGGCGCTGCCCCCTCCGGTCTGACCAGCCGTGTCCGCAGTCGCGCGATCGCCCGCTCCTCCGCACTCTCCGCGTCCTCCGCCTCCCCCAGGGCGCTGCCCAGGGGGCGCCCCCCCTCCAGGGCGGAGACCCGCACCACCCGCCGCCCCGGCTCGGCGTGCACCAGCTCGGCCTGCAGCTCCATGGGGCGGTCGAGGCTCGGGGGAGACCTTCCTACAGTGACCTGGAACCGCTCCGGAGACAGGAGCCTCCCGGAGCCAGCGCGGCGCATGGAAGCCGAAACCGTCGAATCCCTCACTCCGCTGATCCAGGCGGCCGACCAGTGGGGCGAGGTGCTGCTGCTCCTGCCGTTGCTGGTGGGGCTGGAAGCGGTGCTCTCGGCGGACAACGCCATCGCCCTGGCGGCCATCTCCCGACGCCTCCACGATCCGGCCCGCCAGCGCCAGGCCCTCAACCTCGGCCTTCTGCTCGCCCTGCTCTTCCGCCTGGGGCTGATCGCCGCGGCGCGCTGGGTTCTGGCCTTCTGGCCCCTGCAGCTGCTGGCCTCCGCCTATCTGCTCTACCTCTGCGGACGGCACCTGCTGGGCCTCGATGGCGGCGGTGAAGCGGCGGAACCGGAGCCCGGTTCCGCCGAAGCCCCCCCCAACCCGGCCCCGCGGGTGGGGCTGGGCTCGATCGTGCTCACCCTGGCCCTCACCGACCTGGCCTTTTCCCTGGACAGCGTCGCCGCTGCGGTGGCGGTGACCGACCGGCTGCTGCTGGTGATGGCGGGTGGGGTGATCGGTGTGGTGGCCCTGCGGCTCACCGCTGAGCTGTTCATCCGCTGGCTGGAGGTGTTCCGCCACCTCGAGACCGCTGGCTATCTGGCGGTGGGGCTGGTGGGCCTGCGTCTGCTGGTGCGCCTCGCCCTGCCGTCCGTGGAGATTCCCGACTGGGCGCTGCTCGCCAGCGTGGTGGTGCTGTTTGTGTGGGGTTTTTCGGACCGCCAGCCCCCGCCAGCTCCCCCGGACCCGGAGGCTGTCCCGCACCCGGTGCCGGAGACCCTTCCTGCGGAGCAATCCTGAGGTACGTCCGTGCGGATCGAGCTGCGTCGCATCGACGACGACCGCCTGCTGGACACCCTGGAACTGGAGGGGATCGAGCAGGTGCCCCATCCCGGACGCTGGCTGGTGCACGGCGGCAGCAGCTTCCTGGTGCTGCAGCGCCGCCACCGTTACCGGCTGCGCGATGGCCGCTACGAACTGTCCAGCGTGGCGCTGCAGGTGAAGATTCAGCGCCAGCCCGCTGACGCGCGCTGGTGGCAGGGCCGCTGGGTGATCGGCGACCCCTCCTGCCGCTTCAACGCCCGTTCCCCCCTCTTGCGCTGCGCCGTGCTGCCTGAGGGCCCCTGCGAGCGTTGCGCCCATTTTCAACGGGCCTGAGGTCTGGGCGTCAGCGCCCTCCTAGGCTGGGCGCTGACGCCTGCGCTCCGATCACGACCACCTCCCGGCGCCGACGCGCCCCGGCCCCCCCAGCGGTGGGCGAGTCGCGACTTCCAGACGCTCCCGGCTCCGCCGCCGGGCCGATCGCGACGGCGCCGGTGGCTGGTCTGGCGGCCGATTTCGCCGAACTCGGTCTTTCCGAGCCCCTGCTCAAGGCCGTGGCGGCCAAGGGCTACCGCCATCCCTCACCGATCCAGAAGCAGTGCATCCCGGCGGTGCTGGAGGGGAAGGATGTGCTTGCCGCCGCCCAGACGGGCACCGGCAAGACGGCTGGTTTCACCCTCCCCCTGCTGGAGCGCCTGCTGCACGGCCCCCACGCCCGCGCCGGGGTGGTGCGCGCCCTGGTGCTGACCCCCACCCGCGAGCTGGCGGCCCAGGTGGGCGACAGCGTGCGGGCCTACGGCCGCTATCTCGACCTCCGATCCGATGTGGTGTTCGGTGGCGTCAGCGCCAACCCCCAGATCGAGCGCCTGCGGCGCGGTACGGATGTGTTGGTGGCCACCCCGGGCCGGTTGATGGATCTGCATCAGCAGCGGGCGCTGCGCCTCGATCGGGTGGAGATCCTGGTGCTTGATGAGGCCGACCGGATGCTCGACATGGGCTTCCTGCGCGACATCCGCCGGATCCTGGCCCTGTTGCCGGAGCATCGCCAGAACCTGCTGTTCTCCGCCACCTTCTCCGGCGAGATCCGCCAGCTGGCCACCGGCTTGCTGCACCAGCCCGTGCACCTGCAGGCCACCCCCGAGAACCAGGCGGCGCCGAGTGTCCAGCAGGTTCTCCACCCCTGCGACATGGATCGCAAGGGGGACCTGCTGACCCACCTGATCCGCAGCAACGGCTGGGAGCAGGTGTTGGTGTTCTCCCGCACCAAGCACGGGGCGAACAAGCTCACCGAGCGGCTGATGCGCGATGGGCTGAGCGCCGCCGCCCTGCACGGCAACAAGAGCCAGGGGGCGCGCACCCGCGCCCTCTCGGGCTTCAAGAGCGGTGAGCTGCGGGTGCTGGTGGCCACCGACATCGCCGCCCGCGGCATCGACATCCAGCAGCTGCCCCATGTGGTGAACCTGGACCTGCCGAATGTGGCCGAGGACTACGTGCACCGCATCGGCCGCACCGGCAGGGCCGGCTTTGATGGGCACGCGGTGTCGCTGGTGGCTGCGGAGGAGCATGAGCTGCTGCGGGCGATCGAGCGGCTACTGGGGGAGAAGCTTCCGCGTCAGGAGGTGCCTGGCTTTGAGCCGAAAGTGCTCTCCGCCCCCCCGCTGGATCTCAGCGGCGGGCGGGGCCGCCAGGGCGCCCGCGCGCAGGGCGGCCGGGGGGGCCAGATGGGCCGTGTCCAAGGCCGCTCTTCCGACCGCTCCCCTTCCGCAGCCAGTGCCGCGCCGGCGCGGCGCCGCAGCCGCTGAGCCCCGTGTTGGGCCAATCTGCAGCGGTTGAGACAGTCTGAGATGGCCCCTTGCGGTCGACTGTTTCGCGGTCCTGCCGTGCACGGTTTGCAAACCGTGCCATTCCGTATCTTCAGCCCTCCCCACAGCTTCGACTGCCATGCCCTACGAACCCGGGTCCCCCCAGTGCCGAGTGCTGATCAACTGCAAGGCGCAGATTGAGACGATGCTCCTCACCCTCTCCCGCATCGAGAACAGTGAGCACATCCGCGATCAGCTCGTGTCGGTTCACAATCAGTTGGAGGGTCTGCACGAACTCCATCGCCGCCAGCCGGAGGCCGCCGTGTCGGCAACGGCGACCTCGGCCTGAATCGGCTTCAAGCGCGGAGCCGATCCTCCCGTTGCCAGCGCCGCTCAAAACCACGGCAGACCGCATGGGCCGCCGCCAAGGTGGCCACATGCTGCTGCTGGCGAGGCTCCTGTTCGCACCTCACCACATAACGCCCGGTGGTTTCCCGCAGAATCACGCACCCGGCGCCGGTGGCATTCACGAAGGAAAGTTCGCTTCCCATGGGACCAAGTAGGTGGAACCGTTCCTGTCTACAACCCATACGTGGGGGTTCGGCTGTGTGAGACCGCTGACAACATAGAACGTTAATCAATCGGCCAGTTTCTTTATACCGTCTTCCGATTTGTCCCCGTCGGCCGCCAGCAGGCTGCCCTCCATCAGGCCCACCGACTCCAGCTGCTGCACCAAACGGCTCCCTGCGGCGGCTGGCCGGCCCTCCAGCCGGGCCTCCCGCAGCAGCAGCGGACAGCCAGCGGTGGCCACCACCAGTCCCACCTCCTTCACCACCTCCAGCACCGTGCCGGGAGCCATCCGGCCTGTCGTCGCCGCCGCGCCCTCCCCAGCCTCCGCCCCCCAGCGCGACGCCAGCTCCCGTCCCTCCGGGCTCAGCTGCTCCACCAGACGCCGCACCAGGGGTTCGCTGGCCAGCAGCTTCAGACGCAGGCCACCCCAGCGGGCATGGGCGTTGGGATGGAGGGCCATGATCCGGCGATGCACCGCCAGGGCCGAGGTGGTCCAGTCGATCCGCCCGTCCTCCCGGGAAAGGGTCCGGGCATAGCGCATCCCCTCCTCTCGCTGCGGCTGAACCCCCAGCCGCCGCCATCGCTCGGCCTCCGGCCCCGGCCCGGCCGCCTCGATGTGGGGCAGGGTCTCCAGCAACAGCTCGGCGGTGAGGTTGGCGAGGCGTGCTCCCAGCTGGCTGGCGTTCTCCAGCAGGCCGATCGATAGGCGTCGCTCCAGCAGCACCGGCCCGGTGTCGAGCCCCTCCTCCATCGCCATGATCCCCACCCCCGTCTCGGCGTCACCCTCCAGCAGGGCCCATTGGATCGGCGCCGCGCCACGCCAGCGGGGCAGCAGCGACCCGTGGCCGTTCCAGCAGCCGAAGGGGGGCGCCTGCAACACCTCCGCCGGCAGAATCTGGCCGAAGGCCACCACCACCGACAGTTCGGCCCCCAGCGCCGCCAGCTCCAGCTGAACCTGCGGCTCCCGTCGGATCCGGGTGGGGGTGAACACCGGCAGATGGAGCTCCAGTGCCCGCTTCTTCACCGGCGAGGGCACCAGCCCCCCACCCCGGCCGCGACGCCGGTCGGGCTGGCTCACCACCCCCACCACCTGATGACCGGCGGCCACCAGGGCCTCCAGGCTCGGCAGGGCGTAGGCGGGGGTGCCCCAGAACAGGATCCGCATCCGCCCGCCGAGCTCAGGCGTCGCCGGTGACGCTCAGCCCGTCCACCCACACCCAGGGGCAGAGGCCGTCTGGGGTGATCTTCGCCTCCCCCTCGAAGCCCACGATCCCCTTGAGCACATCGCGGATGTCGCCGGCGACGGTGGCCGCCTCGATCGAGCGCTGCACCCCATCGCGGATCAGCCAGCCATCGAACGGCAGGGAGAAGGAGCCCTGGCTGGCCTTCACGCCTGCGTGCAGGGCGGAGAGGGAATCGATCACCACCAGCCCTGCCCCTTCACCGCTGCGTCGGCCGGAGGCGGCGAAGCGATCCAGGCCGTGTTCACCCCCACCGCTGCCAGGTGTCGGGCCCACCTCGAACCAGTCGGGCCCCACGGACACCTTTGCCCCCAGGCCTGCATGGCCCGTGGGCGGCACGCCGAAGGCGCGGGCCGTGGCCTCGGAGTGGAGAAAACTGCGCAGCACGCCCCCCTCCAGCAGGCTGAGACGGCGGGTGGGGGTGCCCTCGCCATCGAAGGCGGAGGCGCCGATGTTGCCGGGGTGCAGGCCGTTGTCGTGGAGATCGAGGAAGGACACCGCCAGGGCTTCGCCGAGGCTCTCGCGCCGGCTGAGACTGACCCCATCCAGCACGGCACGGGCATTGAACATGCTGCTGAAGGCGCCGATCAGGTCGAGGAAGGCCTCGGGGCTGAAGACGCAGGTGTAACGACCGGTGTTGATCGGTGCGTAATTGAGGTGGGAGATGGTGCCTTCGGCCGCCTCGTCGATGCAGCCGGCGATGTCGAGCTCATCGGCGCCGTAGGCGAGGCGCACGGCGCCGCTGCTGCGGGGCTTGCGGCCCGCTTCCTCGGCACGGGCATAGAGGTAGACGCTGGCGGTGGTCAGCAACTGCTGGCGGCAGGCCCCCTCGCTGTTGAGGTAGATCCGCTCGCTGCGCCGCTGGGCCAGGCCGTTGTAAGGAACCGTTTGGATGGCCGGATGGCGGCCGAGCAACTCGCGCTCGGCTTGGCGCAGGGTGTCCAGCAGGCTCAGAATGTTGCGGGATTCGTGCAGGGGCTGCTGGAGCTCCGCCACCGGCGCCGTCGCCAGGGGCGAGAAAGCGGGGATGTCGTCCGGATTGCCGAAGGCGCTGGCGGCATGGGCGCCGGCCAGGGCACGGCTCAGGCCGTCCTCGCTCAGATCGGAGGTGCTGGTGGTGCCCACCAGGCCTTGTCCGTTCCAGACGCGCACCGTGATCGCACTGCGCTGGGCACCCTTCATCTGCTTGGCCTCTCCCCGGTCCACCTGGACGGAGGTGTCGGTGCTGCAGGCGGCGCCCAGATCCCAGCGCTGGATCCCCTCCCGCGCGGCGAGGCTTTCCAGTCGGCTTCTCAGGGCTTCGGCATCCAGACTGGCTTGCATGTTCAACGGCCCCCCACGGTGATGCCATCCACCTTGATGTGGGGCTGGCCGACGGTGACGAACACGCTGCCGCTCACCGAGCCGCAGAACCCGGCCGCCAGCTCCAGGTCGTTGGCGCACATGGAGATCCGTGGCAGCACCTCCTTGGCCTCGCCGATCAGGGTGGCCCCCTTCACCGGATTGGTGAGCTGGCCGTTCTCGATCCGGTAGCCCTCCTCCACGGCGAAGTTGAACTGGCCGGTGGGACCGACGCTGCCGCCCCCCATCGACTTGCAGTACAGGCCCTGCTCGATCGAGGCGATCAGATCGTCGGGGCTGTGGGGGCCGGCGGCGATGTAGGTGTTGCGCATGCGGCTGGCGGCCGCGAAGGAATGGCTCTGGCGCCGGCCGCTGCCGGTGCGCGGATGGCCGGTGCGCAGTTCGCCGGCGCGGTCGCTGAGGAAGGCGCGCAGCACGCCGTTCTCGATCAGAACCGTGCGCTGGGGCTCCATTCCCTCGTCATCCATCGCCAGCGATCCGAAGGCGCCGCCGGTGAGGCCCTCGTCGATCGCTGTGACCGCCTCATGGGCGATGGCCTCGCCCACCCGTTCGGCGAAGGGGGTGGTGCCCCGCTCCACCTGGGTGGTTTCCAGCAGATGGCCGCAGGCCTCATGGAAGATCACCCCGCCGAAGCGGTTGGCCAGCACCACCGGGCACTGGCCGGCCTCCACGTAGTCGGCGTAGAGCATGGCCCCGGCGCTGGAGCAGAGGTCCTGGGCGGAATCATCCGCGTCCCAGGCCCGCAGGGCGTCGGGGCTGTCGCTGGTGCCGTAGCGCCGGCCCAGGCTGGCGCGGTGCTCGCCATCGGCCGCCAGCACGCTCAGCCCCAGGGATTGGTGCAGTCGTACGTCGCGGGCGAAGGTGCCGTCGCTGGCGGCGACCAGCACCTCCTGCCAGTCGCGGGCGTAGTTGCCGCGCCGGGCCTGCAGGTGCTTGCCGTGGCGGAGCAGGCGATCGGTGCCCAGCAGCAGCTTAGCGGTGGCCTCCCCCAGCTGGGGGCAGGCGCGCAGCCAGCCGTCCTTGTCGTCGCCGTGGTCACGCAGCTCCGGCAGGCCCTCGAAACCACCGCCACCGCCGTTGGCGGTGCGCAGCAGGCCGAGCATGCCGAGGGCCTGGTCGAGGGCCTCAAACAGGCCGGCGGCGCTCAGATCGTTGGTGGAAACAAAGCCATCCTGGCCGTTGCGAAACACCCGCAGGCCGGCGCCCATGCCGAAGGCGGGGCTGACGCTGGTGATCGCCTCCTGTTCGGCCAGCACGCCGAGGTGGTCGGTGCGCTCCAGAAACACCTCCACCAGGTCGGCGCCGGCGGCCCGACCGGCGGCCAGCAGGGGCTCGAGGCGGGAGCGCCAGAGCGGATCGGCCCAGGTGGTGGCGGGACTCTGGCCCGCGCGGAGATCGGTGGTGACAGTCAAGGCAGCCTCAGCGCACCGCGGGCTGGAAGCGCTCGCTGCGGATCGGCGCCATCAGGAACAGCTGGGCCATCTGCAGACCGTTGCCCAGCCAGTGGGGCAGCTTGCGCAGGGCTTTCAGGGGCGCGGGAGCACCACTGGCGTCGGCCTCGGCGAGGGCGGCGTTGTTGGCCACCAGGGTCTCCAGACCCTCCCAGAAGCGGGGATTGGCCACGTCCAGCACCACAGGGAAGATGCGGGCCGAGGTTTCGTTGGTTTTCTCGATCACCAGCCGGTCGTAGCTGCGGGCATCGAGACCCAGAGCCTCGTAGAACTCCTTGCGAGCCACATCGCGCACAT
>JBEIHT010000102.1:0-8573 GCA_040381155.1 Aphanothece sp. | reverse complement strand
GGTCGTCCCACTCCACAAACAACGCCCGGCACCGGCGGATGGCGCTGTTGCGATCGCCGCCGTCGTTGATCACCACGTAGATGCCGCGGCCCTCCCGCTGCCAGCGCTCCGCCTGCCGCAGATCGAACGGGCCCTTGCGCGCGCCGATGGCGGTGCGGCGCAGATCGCGGCGGTGGGGGAAGGCCCGCAGGCGGGTTGTTGTGGGGTCCTTGCCCAGCAGCTCCAGGAAGCGACGGGCCGTCTGGCCATCAACAGCCCAGGGGGTGGTGGTGGGTTCCATCTCAGATCTCCTCGGTGGTGGTGGATGGGGTGCTCGACGTGATCTCCAGCTGGGTGTGGCCCGAACCACCCCGCTCCAGGGCGCCGGCAGCGCTGGCGCTGCCCTGCTCCTGCTGGATCAGCGCATCCAGCGCTGCCCGCAGAGCGGCAGACCGGGAACGGTCGCCGCCGTGGCGACGGCCATCGAGCCACGCCAGCTGGCGCCGCGTGAGCTGAACGGAGATCGGCGGTGAATGAGAAGCCATAGGACTTAGAAGGCTGAGGTCAGCCTATAGCCGCTCTTGGCTCGCTAAGAGCTGAGCCGGTCGCTCATGGGTTTCGCCTCGCCTTGGGGATTTGGGGGCTTGATGGCCGCGAAAGCCTCTCCAGCACTGGAGAAACCCGTCCCTTGCCAGCAGGGGGCGGCCTTGCGGTTCCAGCTCAGAGCCCTGCACTCCCGTGCCCCCTCAGAGCTCCATGGCTCCTGGCGCTATGCCCGTCTTAGAATCTGTCCATAGAAGCCGGAGCCGCTGAGGTGGACACATTTCAGATCTATAAGCAGACCCACGCCGCCGCCCGGGAGGCTTTCGGTCGCATGCTGCGCCTCTGGCGTGAGCGCAACGGCTGGACCCAGTACACCGTCGAGCGCTGGGGCCGCGAGGCGGGCTTTGCCACCGTCTCCAGCGGCAATGTCTCGATGGTGGAGCAGGGCAAGGCGGGCGACCTGCGCGCCCAGGCCTACTTCCAGCTCGCCGACGTCAACCGCCGCCTCGCCGATCGCGACTGGGGGCCGCTGCACAGCCCCGAGCTGCGCCAGGCCCTCGACGGGGCCGAACCGATCCGCGGCGATGACGGTGCGCTCTGGGGACCCTCGGAGTTCTGGTGCTGCTACGTCGGCCTGCTTCCCGTTCCCGAGGCCTTCCGCCAGGCACCACCGGCCCCCGCTCCAAGCCTCGATGTCAGCCAGGCGGCTGAGCTCTCCGCCCTCTGGCGCCAGCAGCTGAGCACAGAAGCCAGCCGCCGCGGCCTCGATCCGATCGAAACCCTGCAAGGTGCCGCCCGCCAGGCGCCGGCAGCGGAGCGCAAGACATTGCGGGCCGTGCTCGCCGGCTTCCGGGACTACCGCCCCGAGGAACTGGCCCCCCTGTGGCAGCAGGGCTGGCTGCCGGAGAGGTGGATCGAGGCCTGGCGGGCGTCCCTGCCCGAGCTGGCTGAGGAAGCCGCGGGCTCCCCAGGCCCGCTGGTGGGGGCGGGGCCGGCAGGGAAAGCCTGAATCCGCCGGCGGCCAGGCCCATCGCGCTGCGGTGACGCTCAAGCCTTGGAGAGTCAGCGGGACTGGGGCCATCAGCAGCGCGGGCGCCCTGCAAACCCCCGCCACCGTGAGCCGTAACACTCAGTGAATCTGCGGCCTTTTTTTCTGAGCCTGTTGCTTGGCCTCAGGCACCTGAGCCCCTAAGCTCCAGATCAAGCAAGCGTCCGGCTCGGCCATGGCTCCGGGGTTCTCTCTGCCTTCCGCCCCACCCCCGCTCAGGCGGGTGCGGCAGGACGGCTGGAGAGTGCCAGCAGCCAGAGGTGACCAGGCGCTTGCCCTGGAGAGCGACGACAAGTCGGGAACTGGGGCGACCCCAGCGGGTTGCCCCTTTTTTCGACTTCTCTGCTCAGCCACTCAAGGCTGAGGGTATTGGGCATTCGTTGATCGCCCTTTTCCTCCCCTCCGCTCCCCATCCACGTCTGTTCCCGGGCCTGCAGGCCCCCCTGGAGATCCCTCGATGAACCCCGCCCCCACCGTCCACCGCCAGCCCAAGGCCCGCCGGCACCGCACCTACGGCGAGCGCCCCACCGTCAGCCAGGAGCGCTACTACCTGCAGGTGATGGTCTACGACGACTGCTATCGCAAGCTGCAGGCCCTGATGGAGCGCCACAACCTCTCCGCCAGCGGCGCCGCCCACCACCTGATGCGCCTCGGCGCCGGCCTGCCGCCCCTGCCGCCTTTGGATCAGCAGCCCTCCGCCCGCCGGGAGGAGCCCACCCCATGAGCTCGACCTCTTCCGCCACCACCCCCCGCAGGCCCGCCCTGCCCGCCTTCCTCGGCGGCGGGCGGCCGCCGCGGCACGCCCTGGTCCGCGACCGCAGCCTGCGGGGCCTGCACCGCCTGCTCCTGCTCTCCCTGGTGGGGCAGCTGGTGATCATCGGCCTGCTGCTTGGTGCCACCCGCCGCGGGGAGCGACGCCTCCTGCTGCTCCGGGATCCGGGGGCGGGGGCGTTGCTGCGGGGGGAGGACTGATGGAAACGAGCCCGCCGTCGAAACTGTGGGTGACCACCAAGGAGGTCTGCCGCATCACGGGCATGTCCCGAGCGACCCTTTACCGCAACGTCAAGCAGGGTGTCTTCCGGATGGGCAGCGAATGCCGACGGATCAACCCCATGGCGGATAAGGGACAGGTGCAGTGGCATGTCCCCAACGTTGAGGAGCGCCTGCGGAAGGTCTCCGCAGAAGCAGAACGGCAGCGGAGGCTCCGGCAATGACTCTGACTCCACCAGCGGCCCTCACGCTCAGCCCGATTCGCTTTCCGCCAGCCGCCGCCGCCTCAGTTCCCTGGCCCTGATCTTCTGCTCCGCCTTGGTGATCCAGCGTTGGTAGTGGCGGCGATGGACCGTTTCGGAGTGGCCCAGGGACTCCGCGGCATCCGCTGTCGTCCAGAACCGGATCAGATCCGGTGAGCAATGGACGCGACGCGCCCAGCAGTGCCGCAGGTCATAAGGCGACAGGCGGCGACCATCCTCCGCCACGGGGGGCGAGAGACGACTGCACTGGGTCGAGACAGCCTGGCCCACCAGATTGTTGGCACGGTCCGAGCGGATGGCTGGCAGGCGCATCTGCCGCAGGGTCCAGCGATCGATCCACTCCTCAGGCGCCGGATGGGAGACGTGGAAGCCTGTCTTGGTGTCCGGCAGGACCGTGACCAGCGCATCCTCGTCAGGCGGTCCCTCCAGATGGAACGCTTCATGGGGGCGCAGGCCATAGGTGGCAAGCATCCCGAAGACCCACTGCCACTGGGGCCGATCGCCAAGGCTGTCGATCCAGGCCACGATGGCTTCATCGCTGACCAGCGAGCGGTCCGCCACCGATATCGCGCTGTAGGTGGAAGCCTGGCGGAGCCGCAGCACGTCATCCCGCTGCAGGTCCGTCAGGCCGGCGTCAATCAACTTCACAGCGGTATCGCAGCGCGCCAGATAGTCGCGCCTTGCTGGATCCTGTTCCTGAATCCAGGTCAGAACCGCGTCTCCCGAAGGATCACCCTGTCTCTGCTCGAGGGCGTTGAAGTGGGCAACGAAAGCTGTCGTGCTGCGCAGGCCCTGACGGGCCAGTTCCTGCTTTGTGGCCTGCACCAGCATCACCCAGCCACTGAAGCGCGTCCCTGGTTGCTGGTGCGCGGGCAGGAGCTGCGGCGGAAGGCAGCCCCCCCGCTCCCTGAGCTCACAGGCCAGCTCATAGGCCCGCCGACCCGCGTTGGCCTCCTCGTGATGGATGCCGGTGGAGCGGATCAGGGGCGGATCCTGAAAGGGTCCACGCAGGTAGAGGAAGGGGCTCTGCGATGTCAGCCTCAGCCGGAAGGGGTTGCCTTCCCGACGGAGCTGCTGGTTCCAGGTCTTCACCTGCTCAGCACTGGCCTGTGCCATGGAGCCGTCCCAGGAGGGCCACAGGAGGCCCGATACAAACACTCTACTTTTTGCTTTACAAAAAACCGCCCCAGCACGGCACAACATGAGCCTGCCTGGCTCATGTTGAGACAGAGCCTCAACCGCCACCACTCGTCAGATCGCCTGGGGGAACAGGCTTTTTGAGTGGTGGAGCGGTGGGTCGAGAAAGCCGGTGACTGGATTTGAACCTGCGACCTACTGATTACGAATCAGTTGCTCTACCGCTGAGCTACACCGGCAACACCGCAAAGCTAGCATCCAGACTCTTGGAGCCAGCGCTCACCCCAAGGATGGGACCCAGGCCCCTCGACCCGGACATGAAGGCGAAGCTGCTGCAAGAGATGCGCACCCCCTGGCGCAGCCTGCGCCGGGCCCTGTGGGTGGCCCTGCTGGCCTCAGCAGGCCTGGGCCTGGCCACGATGGCGATGCGCTCCGCCGCGGGCGATGGGGTGCCCTCAAGCGACTGGCTGATCCAGGTCGGAGCCCTGCTGGCTTGCGGCACCCTGCTCTGGTTCGACCGCAACCGGGCCAGCGAGCCCTGAGGCCGGTGGCCTTGCCCCCGCCAGCGGCTCGGGCAACAGCAACGGCAGGCCCAGGCTGAGGCGACCCTGGGCCAGGCCGGCGGACTCCAGGGGTGGGGTGGCGGCGATCTGCTCGGGGCTGCGGCTGAGCAGCCACAGCGCCTGCAGGCCCTGCTGCCACTGCCAGAGCATCAGCGCCAGCAGCGGCGCGCTCAGCAGCAGATGCACCAGGCGCGGCGCCTCCGGCAGCGGGGCCAGGGCACTGGCCAGGGCCGAGCGGGCATCCAGCCACCACAGCAGCACCAGCAGCAGGGCGGCGCCCACGGTCAGGCCGATGCGCAGCACCGGGCTGGCCTGCAGGGCGCTGAGCCGGCGCTGCAGCTCACGGCGGCCCTTCGCCGGGGTCTGCACCAGCAGCAGCGACCAGATGTCCGCCGGCCGGCGCCAGAGCAGAACGGCGGGCGCCAGGGCGCCCATCGCCCAGGCGAGCAGGCGCTCCAGGCCGGGCAGCGGTCCGGGATCGCTGCCCGCCAGGATCAGCAGCAGGAGCAGGGCCTCCAGCGGCAGCAGACTCAGCCCGAGCAGCTGCAGCCAGAGCAGGGGCTCGCTGGCGGCTCGGGTGGGGCTCACGGGGATCGGGCGGGGGATGGGAGAGGGGATCAGCCGCTGAGGGTGCGGCGCTGGGTGACCAGCTTGTAGGCCTCGACCCGATCGCCCTCCTGCCAGGCGTTGAAGCGATCGCAACCGATGCCGCACTCGAAGCCGGTGGCCACCTCCTTGACGTCATCCTTGCCACGGCGCAGGGAGTCGAGGTCGCCCTCGTACACCAGCTGCTTGCCGCGATGCACCCGCACCTTGCCGTTGCGCTGCAGCTTGCCGTTGGTGACATAGCAGCCGGCGACGGCGTTGCGGCCGATGCTGAACACCGCCCGCACCTCGGCTTCGCCCAGGGGTTCCTCCACCAGCTCCGGCTCCAGCAGGCCCTCCATCGCCAGCTGGATGTCCTCCAGCAGCTTGTAGATCACCTCGTAGTCGCGCACGTCGACGCCGGTGGCATCGGCGGCCCGCTTGGCGCCGGGCGCCATGGAGGTGTTGAAGCCCACGATCACCGCGCCGGAGGCCGCCGCCAGATCCACGTCGGTTTCGGTGATCTCGCCCGGGGCCGACAGCAGCACCCGCACCTGCACCTCCTCCTGGGGCAACTGTTCCAGCGCTCCGAGGATCGCCTCAACACTGCCCTGCACGTCGGCCTTGAGGATCAGGTTGAGCTCCTTGAGCTCGCCCTCGCTGGCCTGGCCGGACATCGAGGCCAGCGACACCCGCCGGGAGGCCATCTGCTGGGCCAGGCGGCTGGCGCGGGCTTCGCTGGCCCGGTCGCCCACCACGGCCCGGGCCGCCCGCTCGTCGGCATACACCTCGAACTCGTCACCGGCCGTGGGCACCTCGCTGAAGCCGAGGGCCTCCACCGCCGCCGACGGGCCGGCGGTCTTCACCCGCTTGCCGGCGTCATCCACCATGGCCCGCACCTTGCCGAGCACGGGACCCGCCGCCAGCACGTCGCCGGTGCGCAGGGTGCCGTTCTGGATCAGCAGGGTGGCCACCGGCCCCTTGGCCTTGTCGAGGTGGGCCTCGATCACGGTGCCGCGGGCCATCCGGTCGGGGTTGGCCTGTAGATCCTCCACATCGGAGACCAGCAGGATCATCTCCAGGAGCTGGTCGATGTTCTCGCCCTTGATGGCGCTCACCGGCACCATCACCGTGTTGCCGCCCCAGTCCTCCGCCACCAGGTCGTGGCCGGAGAGCTCCTGCTTCACCCGGTCGGGGGAGGCGCCCTCCTTGTCGATCTTGTTGATCGCCACCACGATCGGCACCTCGGCCGCCCGGGCGTGGCTGATCGCCTCCAGGGTCTGGGGGCGCACGCCGTCATCGGCGGCCACCACCAGCACGGCCACGTCCGTCACCTTGGTGCCGCGGGCCCGCATGGCGGTGAAGGCTTCGTGGCCCGGCGTGTCGAGGAAGGTGATCGCCGCCTTGGCACCGCCATGGGGCACCTCTACCTGGTACGCGCCGATGTGCTGGGTGATGCCCCCGGCTTCGCCGGCCGCCACCCGCGTCTTGCGGATGGCATCGAGCAGGCTCGTCTTGCCGTGGTCGACGTGACCCATCACCGTCACCACCGGTGGGCGTCGGATCAGGTGGGCCAGATCGCTCGCCTCGATCATCTCCACCGTCTTGGCGGCCGCCGCCTGGACGTCGTCCTCCAGCACCGGCACCCCGAACTCGTCGGAGACCGTCTCGATCGTGGGCAGGTCGAGGGTCTGGGTGACGGTGGCGATGATGCCCTTGAAGAACAGGCTCTTGATGATCTCGGAGCTCTCCACGCCGAGCCGGTCGGCAAGCTCCTGCACGGTGAGATTGCCCTCGGGCACCACCAGCATCTCCGGCCGCTGGGCCTTGAGTTCGCGGGCGGCCCGCAGCTCCATGGCGCGACGGCGCTGGCGCTGGCGGGTGGTTTCCTTCTTGCGCTTGCGAACGGCGACGGTGGGCTTGCTGGGGGCGCCGGCGCTGCCCTTCGGCTTGGCGGGGCGGGCCAGGCTGGCCTGGAGCACGATCGCTTCCTGCTCGCCGGCGTAGCCGCTGGTTTCGGCGGTGAGCGCATCATCGTTTTCGCCGATGATGTGCACCTTCTGGCGCTGCTTCTGGGGCGTGCGGCTGCGCAGGGCCTCCAGCTTGGCGCTGTCGTCCCAGTCGGGACGCCGCGCTTTCGCCGGAGCGCCGGCGGTGGGGTGGGCCGGCCGGAAGCCGGGGCGGCGCGGGGCGCTGGGCCCGGTGGTGGGGCGCACCAGTTCGGGAACGGTGCTCGCCCCTTCCTCCGTGGACGCCGCCGCCGCCTCGCCCACCCGCCGCGGGGGCGGCGCGGTGGGGCGACCGGTGGGCTTCTGGAGCTCCATCAGCTCGCCGGGCGCCATCGGCTTGCGCATGCCGGGCGGCAGGCCCGGCCGGCCCGGGGCGGCGGGCCGCCCCGCCGAAGGGGTGCCGGGGCCGGCGGTGTCGCGGCGGATCGGCTTGCCCACCAGCTCCAGCGGGGGCGTGCCAGGCCGGCCGGTGCCAGGGCCCCCACCGGGTCGCGCCGGGGAGGTGGGCCGGGCGCCCAGGGGGGCGCCGGGACGCTGGGGCCTGGAACCAGGAGGCGCGGGCCGGCCGCCGCCGACGCCCGCCGGCTGGGGGCGGCCCACCATCTGGGGGCGAGCGCCGGGGGTGCCGGGTCGGGCGGGGGCGGGAGCCGCGCCGGGCCGGCTCGGCGAGCGGGGGCGCTGGGGGGCCGGGGTGCGGGCGGTCGACAAAGCGGGCAAGACAGTGGACTTCTTTTTGAGTCGGCAACGAGATATCAACGCCGCCAAAGCGTTTCTGCGCAAAGCGATGAATGGGCAGCGGGTCCCCGCGAAAGTGACGCTGGATGCGTACGCGGCGTCCCATCGCGCGGTGGCTGATTTGAAGCGCGATGGCGAGTTGCCGAAGCGGGTGGTAGTGCGCAGTAGCAAGTACTTGAACAACTTGATCGAGCAAGATCACCGAAGAATCAAACCGCGGTTGCGGCCGATGTTGGGGCTGAAGAGCTTTAAGACAGCCGACGTTGTAATCAGTGGTATCGAACTGGCGGAAAAGATCAAGAAGGGGCAGTTCAAGTTGGGCAAGCTGGGCGGCCGCCGCGCAACGCTGCCTGAGATCTGGCGAGCCGCGCTGGCTGCGTGATCGATATCGGAATCGGATCGATGCAACCGCAGCGTCCGAATTCGCGCTGCCGCCCAATTTGCACCAGAGCCTGATAGCTAGCTACAGCACAAGAGCATGCCGATAGCTATCAGTGTTCTAAAAGCATGCTGTTGACTAGCAGCATGCTCTTGGCTAACCTATAGTCAGCCGTTCGGGAGCCACTCATGCCAACCATCGTTTTCGCAAACCCCAAAGGCGGGGCAGGGAAGTCCACCTCAACAGTCATTCTGGCGACACAGATCGCGAGGGCAGGGGGCAGCGTCACCATTCTCGACGCCGACCGCAACAAGCCCATCGTCTACTGGAGCCAGCTCAAAG
>JBEIHT010000101.1:0-8708 GCA_040381155.1 Aphanothece sp. | reverse complement strand
CTTCTATCCGCCGGCCAAGATCTCCTTCGGTGGGGGTGAGCGGCATCTGCCTGACTGGCTGCGGCAGCAGATGGCCAGCATTTACGGCTCCCAGCTTGAGGGTGAGGCTTCGCCGGCGGGCTGAGGCCGGGGTTGTCCTCCTCAATCGTGGTATTCCTTCCAGGCCAACCACCAGATCATGGAGAGCAGGGCGGGCATCAGGAGCACGGGTAGCAACGCCAGGATGGTGATGGTGCTGGCTCCGTACAGAAGGGGAATCAGGCAGACCAGCAGGTAGAGGAGGGTTATGGTTGCGATCAGGTTGCGGCGCTGGGAGAAGCGCTGCCTGAGCAGGCGCCAGCGCGATCGCGACCGAATGGCCTGGCGTTTGTTCGCCGGCAAATGATTCCACCAGGGGTGATCCTGAAGCTTCGGATCTTGAGCCATAAGGCGAGGAGGATCAGCGGAGGCGCTCGAGATTGCGGCGCTGATCCTCGAGGAAACTGAACAGGATGTTGATCGGACGACGCTCACGCAGTTTGATGTCTGCCGTGAGGGTCATGCCGGATTGCAGCGGCACCTTGATGCGGTTGAGTTTGATGTTCTGGCGCGAGAGGCGGAGCACGGCCGGGTAGTAAAGGCCCTGGGAATCGGTGCCGAGCACACGCTTCTGTTCGTCGGGGCTGAGGGCATCGGAGCCGATGCGAATCACCTCGGCGGGGATGTAGCCGAAATCACCGGCCTCGAAGGTATCGATCGACAGATCGGCCGGCAGGCCGGGCCGCACGAAGCCGACCGCCCGGTTGGGGATGTAGACGCGCGCCTGCAGGGCATCAAAGGGCACCACCTTCAGCAACGGCTTGCTGTTGGTGTCGGCACTCATGCCGGTGCCCTGCGCCACCACGCTGCCCGCTCTGACCTCCAGGTCGAAGACGGTGCCATCGACGGGGGCGGTGAGCAGGCCGTTCTGAATCTGCAGCTTGGCGAGCCGGATCTCGCTGTCGTTCCTGGCGATCTCGCTGAGGTTCGCCTCGATCTTGCGGCGCAGATCGACGTTGGTGCCGGCTCTGACGTTGGCGAGGACGGCTTCGAGGCGGGCGATCTCGCGCAGATCTTCCTCGACGGAATTACGAGCTTGATCTTCCTGCTGCCGCGCCTGGATCAGCTGGATCTCACTGGCGGCACCCTGGCCGACGAGGCTGGCAAAGCGCTGGGCAATGTTGGAGTAGGTGAGCAGGTCGTTGCGGTGGCCGGCGAGCACCACCTGGGCCTTCCGCAGATCCTGACGGGCTGACTCCAGCCGGCTGGCGAATTCCTGGGCCTGGCTGCGGAGCTGCAGGCGCTGGTTGGGACTGAGGCGTGCGGTGGCGAGGGCATCGCCGAGGGTGGCGGCAGCGATCTGGTTTTCGTTGATCAGCTGCTGGCGGATGCTTTCGGCGGCGGCGAGCTTGCTGCGCGGTTCGCGCAGATCAAAGCGCACCAGGGGATCGCCCCGGCGCACCCGCTGGCCTTCGCGCACCAGCACGGCCTCCACGACCCCCGGTGCCGGCGTGTCGATGCGCTGGGTGTTGTTGTCGGGTTCGAGCTTGCCCTGCACGGCGATGGTTTCAGCGATCGGCGCCACAAAGGCCCAGAGGGTGATGGCGGCGACGCTGCCCACGGCCGTCCAGACGAGCACCGTGGAGCCGCGCCGTTTGGGGCTGAGCAGCACGGTCTGCTTGAAGCTCCAGGGGGTCCGCCGCTTCGCGGCGGCACCAGGGGTGAGCGGAGCGGCGGACAGGAAGGGATTCGCCGGGGGGGCGGCGGCTGCGGCCGCCTGCTCCGGCTCGCGGGGGCTGGCGGGCTGGAGACCGAACACCTGGGGCTCGTCGGTGGCGGCGGAGCCTGGGGGGCTGGCGGAGCCCACCAGGTCGAGATTGCCCCCGACCAGGAGGGAGGGGCGCGTCGCGGCGCTGAAGCGGCGGCGGCCGAGGAAGCGTTCGTAGAACTGGATCAGGCTTGAGGCGTCGCGGCCCATCAGCTCATCCCCTCCTGGCTTTGGCTGCGGTAGAGGGAGTAATACCAGCCGCGCAGGTCAAGCAGCTGCTGGTGGCTGCCCACTTCCATGACGCCGCCCTGATCCATCAGCACGATGAAATCGGCGGGTCGGACGGTGGAGAGGCGGTGGGTGATGAAGAACACCGTACGACCGCGGAAGGCTTCGAACAGGTTGATGCACACCTGCCGCTCGGTGCTGGCATCGAGGGCACTGGTGGCTTCATCAAGGATCAGCATGCGGGGATTCTGCAGAACCGCCCGGGCCAAGGCAAGCCTCTGACGCTGGCCACCCGAGAGGCCGGATCCCCGCTCGCCGATTTTGGAGTTGTAACCCTGCGGCAGATTCATGATGAAATCGTGGGCGCAGGCGATGCGGGCGGCACGCATCAACTCCTGGGCGGAAGCATCGGGTTTGACGAGCAGCAGATTCTCGCGGATGGTGCCTTCGAACAGGATCGAATCCTGGGGAACCACGCCGATCTGGCGGCGCAGGGAATAGAGCTCCACCTTGCCGATGTCCAGTCCATCGATCAGCACCGAACCCTCCTGGGGGCGGTAGAAGCGGGGCAATTGCTTGAGCAGGGTTGATTTGCCGCTGCCCGAGCCGCCCACCAGGCCCACGAAGGCGCCGGCGGGGATTTCAAGATTGACCCCGTGGAGGATCATCGGGCCGTCCTCGTTGAAGCGGAAGCTCACGTTGCGGAATTCCACCTTGCCCTGCAGCGGCGGCATCGGGATGTTCTGGGCTTCGGCGAGCGTCTGCTCGGTGGGTCGGTCGACCACATCGCCCACCAGCTGGAGCTGGTTGCTGGTGAACTGCAGGGTCTGCCAGGTGGAGACGAGGTTGACCAGGGGGCGGGTGACCTGGTCGGAGAGGATGCGGAAGGCGAAGAACTCGCCGACGTTGATCTGGTTGTTGATGATCAGCCAGACGCCGAACGCGGTGACGATCACCTGGTTGAGACGGCTGATGAATTCGGAGATGTTCTTGACCGACTCCTGGGTGATCTTGAGTTTGAAGTCTTCGCCGATGTAGCGGGCGTAGCGATTCTGGAACTCCCAGAGGGTTTTGAGTTCGGCATTCTGGGATTTGATCGTTTGAATGCCGGTGATCGATTCGTTGAGGTAGCTGTGGGTGCGTATCGATTCGCCGATCGAGAGGCGGATCTGATCGCGCATGATCGGATTGCTCACCAGGGCGAGGATCAGCAGCAGGGGTACGGAGCTCACCAGGCTGACCAGGGTGAGAATGGGGCTGATCAGCAGCAGCACCGCCAGGAAGATGATGCTGAACAGCACATCGATCAGGGTGGTGATCGACTGGCCGAGCATGAATTCGCGCAGCCGGTCCATCTGGTTGAGATAGAACATCACCTGCCCCACCGGGCGGCTATCGAAGAAGCCCTGGGGCAGGCGCAGCATCTGGCTGAGGATGGTGCTCTTGGTGGCCTGGTCGATGCGGTTGGCGGTTTCGGTGAAGATGAAGCTGCGCAGGGTGTTGAGCACCCCCTCCACCAGCGAGGCGAGCACCATCACGGCGCTGATGCTGAGCAGGGCGCCGATGCTGCGGCTGCGCGCCACCTGATCGAGCAGCACCATGATCGCCAGGGCGGGCACCAGCTTGAGCAGGTTGGCCACCAGCGAGGTGATCGCCACCTCCACCAATTCGCGCTTGTGTTCGCGCAGGTAGGGCAGGTACCAGCCCCAGCTGAAGCGGCGATCCTTGGCGTCGGGCTTGCGCTCGAGCAGCAGCACCTCCAGCTGGCCGTCCTCGGCGGTGGCCAGATCGGCCAAGGGGAGCTCCAGGGTGCCCATCTCCGCCTCGAGGATGCGGGCGGTGCCGTCGGGCTCGATGCTGTCGAGCAGCCCGAAGCGGCCATTGCGCTCAAGCACCACGGGCAGGGGCACGCGCGCCATGCGATCGAGGGGGATCTTGCTGAGCAGCACCTGAACCCCCAGGCCGTCGATGATCTGGCCGAGATTGATCAGGTTGAGCTGGTTCTGGCGCTGCAGCACCGCATCCACCTGGAAGCTGATGGCATCGCGGTTGAAGGGCACCTCGTAGTAATCGGCCAGGGCTTTGAGGATCGCCAGGGGGATCTGCCTCGGGCCACTGGCGGGCTGCAGCGACAGGTGGGCATGGGCGGCGCCGGAGCGGGGATTGGGCGGCTCGGGCGAGAGGGAGTAGTCGTCCTCGTCCGGGGGAAGATCGCCGGCGGGGGAGAACGCGGCGGCGGGGGGGCCGGAGCTGGGGGGTGGGAGCTCCGCCGGGGCCTCCACCCCCACCAGCCGCAGCCAGGGCGCCTCGGCGGGCCGTGGGGGCAGGGCGGAACCGGACTCCGTCCAGGGTTCGGCGAAGGCGCCGCCGCTGGTGCTGAACCAGCGGTAGCCGGGGGGCAGGGCCAGGGCCGTTTCCGGACCGGGCACCTGGCTGCGCACGCAGCTGCTGGAGAGGGGATCGGGCCAGCGCTCCAGTTGCTCCAGCGCCCAGGGGTGATGGGGCGCGAGCGCCAACAGCAGGGCATGGAGCTCGGCGGGGGCCAGCCGGTGCTGGAAGGCGGCGCAGAGGTTCGGGTGGCCCTGGAGAAGCTCCTCGAAGAGGGCCGCCGGCAGCAGCTGCGCCTCCACCTCGGTGGAGGCCCTCAGGTGCTCCAGGGGCTGGCGGCGTAGCAGCCCCACCCAGCCGGCGATCTGGCCCGGGCCGAGGCGCTCGATCGTGCGCTGCCCCTGCCCCCGGGGAGCCGGGGCAAGGCCGCGCAACTGGCCGCTGCGCAGCAGCAGCACGCCCTGGGGCATCACCTCAGGCAGCAGCACGGTTTGGCCGACGCGGAAGCGACAGGGTTCAAGGTTGGGCTCCAGCAGGGTGAGGAGCTCGGGGGGCAGCTGATCGAAGGGGGCGAAGCCCTGCAGGGTGCTGGAGGAGAGAACGGTCATGGGGCGCTGGGCGGGATCTCCTCGGTGGCGGTCGGCAGGGGGGGCAGGGCCGGCAGCGGCTGGGCGTGGAGCAGCAGCTGGACGCGCTCCTCGACCCAGGTTTCGAAAAGCTCCTCCATCATGCGGCTGTAGGTGGCGTCGTCGAGCCGGGCGGGGAGCTGCTGCTGGAGCTGGATCAGCACCCAGAAGCGATCGGCCTGGAAGGGCGGCCAGAGCTGGCCCGGCCTGCCAACCCTGAGGCGCGCCGCGATCTCCGGATGGGCGGTGACGATCGGCAGCGGGCCCACCATCCCCTGGCTGAGGCGCTCGCGGCCTTCGGAATGGGCGGTGGCCAGCTCGGCGAAGCTGGCCTCCCCCTCCACCAGGCGCTGGTGCATTTCCTCCGCCAGGGACCGCTCACTGACGCGCAGGAGCAGATAGGTGACCTCGTCGAGCTCGGGTTTGCGGCGCAGGAAATGGATCTCCACCTCCTCTCCCCAGCGATGGCGACGGAAGCGATCCAGCCGTTCCTCCTGGGTGGCGATCTGGGTCAGGTCAGCACGGAGCAACCTCTGGCGCTGCAGCCAGGGTTGCAGTTCCGCTTCGCTGGTGATCCCCCGCTGCTCCAGCCATTGGTGCACCAGTTCCCGCTCGCGCGCCTCGGCGAGCGGGATGGCGCGGGTCAGCTCGTCGATCACCCAGGCCCTGGCGAGGGCCGGCGCCACCCCCTGGATGCGGATGACGCGGTTGATCTCGCTGAGGGTGAGCCAGGGGCAGCCGCAGCCGAGCTCCACCAGCGGCTTCTCGGGGACGCCGCTGAGGGGTTCGGGCAGGTCGGTGCGGGAATGGATCGGGGCCTCAGGCATGCGTCAGCGGCGGGGGGAGGGGAGATGCAGGCGTCTGAGGCCTTCCGCCATCAGCTCCTGGCCCCGCTGGCGACTCCAGGTTGCGTGGGCATAGGCGTGGGAGGCGCGGCTCATGGCGGACCAGAGGGCGTCGTCGCGGCAGAGGGCCTCGACGGCGTCGGCCCATTCTTCCGGATCCCGGGCGATCCAGATCTCCTGGGGGTGGCGCAGGCCGGTGGCCTCGGCCGCGAGGGGGCTGAGCACCTGGGGCAGGCCGTGGGCGGCGGCGGCGGCCACCTTGCCCTTGAGGCCGGCACCGCTGAGCAGGGGGGCGATGAACAGGCGATGGCGGCCGTAGAGGTCGCCCGGATCGGCGATCCAGCCCTCCAGCCGCACCCCTGGCCGCACGCCCCAGCTGGCCTGCAGGCGGCTGGGCATGCCACTGCCGTAGAGGTGCAGCTGGAGATCGGGCAGGCGCTCGCGGATCAAGGGCCAGGTGTGCTCGAGAAAGCCCTCCACCGCCTCGCAGTTGGGGGGATGGCCGTAGCTGCCCAGGAAGGCCAGACCCTGGCGCCCCTCGAGCGGCGCGGGGGAGGGCGGGCCCTCCACCACCCAGGGGCAGGGGGCCGTGGGGGCTTCGCCGAGGGTTTCGGCTTCGATCACCGCCCGCTCGACATCGGAGTAGGTGAAGGTGAGGTGCACCTGGCGGATCACCGCCAGCTCCTTGTGCTGCACCTCGCGCACATGGGCGAGGGCGCGGGCGGCGGCGTCACCCGAGAGGTTGCGGGCCCGGGCGGCACGCAGCTCGCGCAGGTGATGCAGGTCGGCGTTGCAGAACAGCAGGCGCGCCTGGGGCGCATGGCGGGCGATCAGGGGGAGGGCCGTTTCGGCCACGGTGTAGCGGGTGATGTAGATGAGATCGAATTCGCCGCCGCGGTCGCGCAGCAATTGCTCCAGGGAGAGCACGAAGGGGGCATGCAGCATCTCGATGCCGAGGCGCTGAAGGGCTTCGGTGTAGCGGCCGAGCCAGGCGAGGTTGCTGGGCAGGAAGCTGATCTTCCAGCCGAGGGAGAGCAGCAGCTCCATCTCGACGCGGGCGGCGTGGCCGCCGGCATCGCGGTCAGGTCGCGGCGTGTCGTGGTCGAGGACGAGGGCCCGGCCGAGGATGGCGCGATCCTTGAGGCGTTCGGCTTCGGGGTAACTGGGGGGGCCGGAGGGTTGGAAGGCCTCGGCCCATTTGCGGCGGAAGAGCGGGCCATTGATCTCCTGGTAGCGCTTCAGTCCCTCGGCGGCGGAGGTGTCCCCGCCGTTGCTCACCCCCTCGTGGTGGATCACCCGAGCCAGGGGGGAGTAGCGCACCGTGAGACCGGCCTGGCGCACCTTGAAGGCCAGATCGGTGTCCTCGAAATAGGCCGGTGAGAATTCGGGGCTGAAGCCGCCCACCTGCCGCCAGGTCTGGGCGCGGATGATCAGGGCGGCACCGCTGACGTAATCCACCTGGCGGGCGTAGGCGAAACGGGGGTCGTAGGGGTTGCCGCCGCGGCCGTAGTTCCAGGGTTCGCCATCGCCCCAGACGATGCCGCCCGCCTCCTGGAGGCGCCCGTTGGCCATGATCAGCTGGCCCCCCACCAGGCCGGTGTCGGGCCAGAGCTCGAACGGCGCCAGCAGCTCCTCGAGCCAGTGGGCACAGGGTTCGGTGTCGTTGTTGAGCAGCAGCACAAACTCGCCGCGGGCGATGGCGGCGCCGCTGCAGCAGGCCTGGTTGAAGCCGCGGGCGAAGTCGTGGCGCACCACCTGAACGTCGGGAGCCTCGTCGCGCAGCCACTGGGCGGTGGCGTCGCTGGAGCCGTCGTCGACCACGATCAGTTCGTAGCTGACGCGGGTGGGGGCGAAGGCGATCGCCGCCAGGCAGCGGCGGGTGACGGTGTACTGCCCATGCACGGGGATGACGATCGACACGCGCGGTTGCTCGCTGACGGGCAGTTGCAGGGGCTGGCGGGGCTGGGGATCCCCATCCGGGCCCGGCTCGGTGCCGTCGGGCAGAAGGCGGCCTTCGCCATCGCGGCGCAGGGGTTGGCTGAGCAGGCGCTGCCAGAGGGGCAGCTGGGCCGGCAGGGGGTCACCGCTGCGATCGGCGTGTTCCAGCCAGGTGAGCAGGCTGCGCTGGCGCTCCCGGACCAGGGGTGAGAGCTGATCGGGAAACGGGGCCTGGCTGTGCTCCAGCAGGGCGGGCCAGGGGGTGAGCTGGAAGGGCACCAGCTCGATCCGCTCATCGATCGGCTCCCCGTCCTCGGTTTCCAGCTGGAGGTGATGGCTGGCGCCATCGCAGAGGTGGGGGGGCAGCGCCAGCTGGAAGGGCCAGGCGCCGCGGGGCGAGGGTTCGGGGAGGGGGATGGGCAGCACCTCGCCGCCATCGAGGCGCAGCTGCAGGGCCAGATCGCCGGAGGCCCAGCCGGAGAGCAGCTGACCATCGAGACCGGCGAGCCTGGCGCGATGGCCGAGGCCCGTGCGGCAGAGCTCCTGCAGGGTGGCGTAGCCCTCAGGGCCGAGGCGCAGGGGGCTGCCGCGGAGCTCGAGGGGGGAGGGTGTGAGCGCGAAGGCGCGCACCACCAGGCCGGCGGAGGCGGGCGGCAGCTCCACCCCGGAGTGGCCGTGAAAGAGGAAGCCGCAATCCCGGCGCAGCTCCAGGGAGGGCAGGTCGGAGCGGGGCCGCTGGGCGGGCAGTTCGGCCAGCACCCAGCTGCGGCCGGGATGGAGAAGATCCTCGAGGGTGAGCCGCACCCGCAGGGCCGGATCGCCGGCGGTGGGCGCGGGCCAGGGGCAGGCCCAGCCGGCCAGGCCCCCGGTGCGGGCGAAGCCCTCGAACTGGCCGACCAGGGGGCCGCGGCGAAAGGGCTGCAGCTCCTCGGGCAGCTCGTCGGGCAGCTCGTCGGG
>JBEIHT010000100.1:0-8775 GCA_040381155.1 Aphanothece sp. | reverse complement strand
GTTGTTGGTGGAGGTGATCCACTCGCAGAACTGGTTCCACGCCGAAGCGCCGGAGCGCTGTTGGAGAGTGGCAGTCATGAGTACAGGAGGGGAAGCTCAGGCCACGAGGGCCAAAGCGGATGGAGGGGCGGAATCCCGCCACACACAACGTAACGGGATGTTGCGGGTCTGTGTGGCCGCTCCAGGCCTGGAGGCCATTGGCCTTGCCGATCACTGCCATCAGCCCCGCTTATGCCTTCCCTGGCGCCAGGCCCGCCCCTCCCTTACCTTGCGGAAACCCCGCCTCCCGGCGATCGATGCAGCGGCGCACCCTGATCCGCAGCGCGGCCACCGCCGCCTCCACCGCCGGGGCCGCCTCCCTGCTGGCCTCCTGCCGCATCCGTCGCGCCGATTCCTCCGCCACCAGCGCGCTGCCCAGCGTGCGCTGGCGCATGGCCACCAGCTGGCCCCACTCCCTCGACACGATCTTCGGCGGCGCCGAAACCATCAGCCGCCGCCTCGCCGAGCTCAGCGACGGCCGCTTCCGCATCCAGCCCTACGCCGCCGGCGAGCTGGTGCCGGGCCTGGAGGTGCTGGATGCGGTCCAGAACGGCTCGGTGGAATGCGGCCACACCGCCAGCTACTACTACCTGGGCAAGAACCCCGCTCTCGCCTTCGGCACCGCCGTTCCCTTCGGCCTCACCGCCCAGCAGCAGAACGCCTGGCTGTATGAGGGCGGCGGCCTGGCGGCGATCAACCGTCTCTACGCCGATTTCGGTGTGATCAGCTTTCCCGCCGGTAACACCGGCGCCCAGATGGGCGGCTGGTTCAAGCGCCAGCTCGACGGTGTGGCCTCCCTGCGGGGTCTGAAGATGCGCATCCCGGGTCTGGGCGGCAAGGTGATGGCCGCCCTGGGGGTGAACGTGCAGGTGCTGCCCGGTGGGGAGATCTACCTGGCCCTCGATCGCGGCGCCATCGACGCCGCCGAATGGACCGGCCCCTACGACGACGAGAAGCTCGGCCTGCACCGCGCCGCCCGTTACTACTACTACCCGGGCTGGTGGGAGCCCGGCCCCACCCTCACGGCCCTGGTGAACCGCAGCGCCTGGCGCCGCCTTCCGAAGGAGTACCAAGCGATGTTCACCACCGCCTGCTACGAGGCCAACCTCACGATGCTGAGCCGCTACGACAGCCTCAACGCCCAGGCCCTGCAGCGCCTGCAGAAGGGCACCACCCAGCTGGAGTTCTACGGCGAGCCGATCCTCACCGCCGCCCGCGACGCCAGCGAGGCGCTCTTCGCGGACATCGGCCGCAGCGACGCAGGCTTCGCCACCCTCCATGGCGACTGGCGTCGCTTCCGCGCTGGGGTGCAGGACTGGAACCGCATCAACGAGCTCTCCTTCGCCAATTTCAGCTTCGCCAGGCCCCGGCCATGAGTGAGCGCCCCCCCCACCCCTGGATCCGGCCCATTGACGCCCTCAACCGCCAGGCTGGCCGCCTCGGTGGCCTGGCCCTGCTGCTGATGCTCGGCCTGGGGGTGTGGAACGTGATCGGCCGCTACGTGGGGCTGGCCCTGGGCCTCAACCTCAGCTCCAACGCCCTGATCGAAGCCCAGTGGCTGCTCTTCTCCCTCGCCTTCCTGCTCGGCCTGGGCTACACGCTGCAGCGCGACAGCCACGTGCGCATCGATGTGCTGAGCAGCGGCTGGAGTGAGCGGCGGCGCCGGCGGGTGGAGTGGTGGGGCACGCTGCTGCTGCTGCTGCCCTTCGCCCTGCTGGTGCTGGCCCTCTCGATCGAGCCGGCCCTGCAGGCCTGGCGGATCCAGGAGGCCTCCCCCGATCCGGGTGGCCTGCCCCGCGCCTGGCCCCGCAGCCTGATCTCGGTCGGTTTTGCCCTGCTCAGCCTGCAGGGGATCGCCAGCGCCCTGCGGGCGAGGCCGGAGTAGCGGCGATGGAGATCGAAGCCTTCGGCTATGTGATCACCGTCCTGCCGGGCGAGTGGCTGGGGCCGGCGATGGCCCTGGCGCTGGTGGCGGCCCTGCTCAGCGGCTTTCCCGTGGCCTTCGGCCTGGGGGGAGTGTCGGTGCTGTTCGCCCTGCTCGGCATGGCGCTGGGGGTGATTGAGCCCCAGTTCCTCAACGCGCTGCCCCAGCGCATCTTCGGGATCATGAGCAACTTCACGTTGCTGGCGATTCCGGCGTTTGTGTTCATGGGCGCCATGCTCGAGAAATCGGGCATCGCCGAGGGGCTGCTGGAGGCGATGGGCCAGCTGCTCGGCCGCGTGCGCGGCGGCCTGGCCCTGGCGGTGGTGTTGGTGGGCGCCCTGCTCGCCGCCACCACCGGCGTGGTGGCCGCCACGGTCACCACCATGGGCCTGATTTCGTTGCCCGCCATGCTGCGGGCCGGCTACGACCGCTCCCTGGCCAGCGGCGTGATCGCCGCCTCCGGCACCCTCGGCCAGATCATCCCCCCCTCCATCGTGCTGGTGGTGCTCGGCGACCAGCTGGGCGTCTCGGTGGGGGATTTATTCATCGGCGCCCTGATCCCGGGCCTGCTGATGGCCGGCGCTTTCGCGGTGTATGTGGTGGCGGTGAGCACCTGGAAGCCGTCGCTGGCGCCGCCGCTGCGCCTGGCCGACGCCGACCGCATGGGCCCCGCCACGCTCACCCGGGTGCTGGTGCCACCCCTGGTCCTGATCCTGCTGGTGCTGGGGAGCATCTTCTTCGGCGTCGCCACCCCCACCGAGGCCGGTGCCCTCGGGGCGGTGGGGGCGATGGCCCTGGCGGCGGTGGGCGGCGGTTTCAGCCGCGCCAGCCTGGCCCAGGTGTGCGACGACACCCTGCGCACCACGGCGATGGTGATGGCGATCCTGATCGGCTCCACCGCCTTCAGCCTGGTGTTCCGCGGCCTGGGCGGCGACGCCCTGATCAGCGACCTGCTGCTGCACCTGCCCGGCGGCCGGGTGGGCTTCCTGGTGGTGAGCATGGCGGTGATCTTCGCCCTGGGCTTCTTCATCGATTTCTTCGAGATCGCCTTCATCGTGTTGCCGCTGCTGCTGCCCACCGCCCGCCAGCTGCTGGGCCCGGAAGCGCTGCTCTGGTTCGGGGTGGTGATCGGCACCAACCTGCAGACCTCCTTCCTCACGCCCCCCTTCGGCTTCGCCCTCTTCTATCTGCGCGGTGTGGCCCCGCCGGATCTGAGCACCGGCGCCATCTACCGCGGCGCCGTGCCCTTCATCGCCGTGCAGTTGTTCGTGCTGCTCCTGGTGATCCTGTTCCCGCCGCTGGTCACCTGGCTGCCGTCGCTGATGGCGCCGGGGGCGGGCTGAGGGACTGGCCCTCCCAAGCGGCCACATCTCTCAGAAAGTAGCCTTCTTGGAGGGACACCACGTGCCTGATCGCCATGGACTGGCTGCTGGAGCAGAAGCTGCGGGAGGCGATCACCCGGCCCCTGCCGCGGCTCACGGCTCGCAGTGTCTGGTGGCCTCAGTTGCCCGGCAAGGCGGTGGCGGTGCTGGGCATGCGTCGCAGCGGCAAAACCTGCCTGCTCTGGCAACAGGTGCGCCAGGGCCTGGAGCGGGGCCTGCCGCGGGAGGCCCTTCCCCTGCTCTCGCTGGACGACGAACGGCTGGCCGGTTCAGGGCCGGCGCTACTCGACCAGCTGCTGGAGGGCTGGCTGACGATGGCGCCGCAGTGGCGCGCCCCCAGCGGCGGCAAGCGAGCCTGTCTGTTCCTCGATGAGATCCAGCTGATCCCCGGCTGGGAGGGCTTTGTGAGGCGGCTGATCGACAGCGAGCCGATCGACGTGGTGATCAGCGGCTCCTCCGCCCAGATGCTCTCGGCGGAGATCGCCTCGAGCATGCGCGGCCGCGCCCTGGCCTGTGAGGTGTTCCCCTTCAGCTTTCGCGAGGCCCTGCGCCATCGCGGCACGGAACCCGCTGCCGGTGAACCACTGAGGGCCGCGCAACGCTCCGGCTATCAACAGGCGCTGCTGCACTATCTGCAGGAGGGAGGCTTTCCGGAGGTGCAGGGCGCCGAGGAGCGGCTGCGCGCAGCCCTGCTCACCAGTTATGTGGACAGCACGGTGCTGCGGGATGTGATCGAGCGCCACGACGTGAGCCAACCGGTGGCGCTGCGGGCGCTGGTGCGGCAACTGCTGGGCCAGCCGGCGGGACGTTTTTCGGTGCACAGGCTGCACGCCGATCTGCGCTCCCAGGGCTTCGCGATCGCCAAGGACACGGTGCACGCCCTGATCGACCATCTGGAGGCCGCCTACCTGCTCCGCAGCGTGCCGATCGCCAGCGAATCGGTGCGGCAACGCCAGAGCAATCCGCGCAAGGTTTATCCGATTGATCCCGGCCTGATCGATCTGTTCGATCGACGCGGCCAGCGCCAGCTGGGCCAGCGGCTGGAAACGGTGGTGGCGCTGGAGTTGTGGCGACGCGGCTGCAGCCTCAGCTACGGGCTCACCCCGGACCGGGAGGAGGTGGATTTCGTGGCCCGCAGGCCCGATGGATCCGTGCGCCTGGTGCAGGTGTGCGTCGACCTGCAGGATCCCGCCACCTGTGCGCGGGAGCTGCGCCCGCTGGAAAGCCTGCGCGAGGCCAGCGGCGCCGAACAGCTCGACCTGGTGGTGCTGGATCCCCCCCATCGCCGGCTCGATCTACCCGCCGGCGTGCGGCTGATTCCGGCGGTGGAGTGGTTGCTGGAGCTGGGGTGAGGGTGCCGAAGCGCGCCTGAGAGGATTCGGCAGGTTGGAATTCGGGACTGGCCAGGTTGGCGTCTGGATTGTCTGGATGGTGGCGAGCCTTCTCCCAGGCTGATGGACACCCGCTGCGGAATGTGGATCCCGCAGCTTCTAGGTCATCGCGGTTGAAAAGCAGCTTCCTGTAACTCCTTTGAGAAGCCCTTGGCTCTCAGGAGAAGAACGCAAGCTTGGGGGTATTGTCTATGTTCTGTGCAGGGGCGCAGAGACCCTCGTACATGTTTCAGACCCTGGAAAAATCCCTCGTCTCAACCCCTGCTGCCCTGGTCCGCCACCAGCAGCAGGCCCCCCATGATCGCCAGATTCTTGAACAGCTGAATCCGCTCCATCCTGTCGGCCACATCACCGTGGAAGAGCAGGGTGGTGGGCACGAGGAACAGCAGCAGCAGCACCGCTCCGAGGCGGGCTTTCCAGCCGCTGATCACCAGGGCCGAACCCACCGCCATCAGGGCCATGGCCGCCACCAGCAGCACGGGCGCCAGCGGCAGCCCCTTGGCGGCAATGGCGCCGGCCACGCCGGCAAAGCCCGTGAGCTTGCCGATCACGGCATGGAGGAACACCAGACACAGCAACACGCGGGCGATGCGGTTCAGCAAAGAGGGCTGGTGGCTCTGCTGGTTCATGGGGGGGACTTGGTGGAGGAGCTGAGGCGACGCGATCGAGGTGATGCGAGCAGCGATGACGAACGCTTTCCTGCTGCATGGTTCGCCAGGTAGGCCCTGATCATGGACTCCATGCCTTTCTGCGTGCGGCCATGGGGTCTGAGGCCCTGCTCGGCCCAGACGCGATCGAGCTCCTGGCGAAGCCCTTCCGGAATCCAGCAGGACAGCACGACCTTGCCATCCCGGCTGGACGTGCAGTGGCGCTCAGGCGTGGACATGGAGCAGTGTTGTGCACTTGTGCACATTCTGCCGGAGAACGTGGGTGCTGCTGCGCCGGCACGGTCGGCGCCGATCGGGCAGAATGAGAACCGTTCTCATCGGTGGCGGTCCATGAAGCAGCGGGTCATCCAGGTCCCCGTCACCCTGCTCACCGGCTTCCTCGGTGCCGGCAAGACCACCCTGCTCAACCACATCCTCAGCAACCAACAGGGGCTGCGCAGCGCTGTGCTGGTCAATGAGTTCGGGGAAGTCGGCATCGACCACGAGCTGGTAGTCGCCACCAGCGAGTCGATGGTGGAGCTGAGCAACGGCTGCATCTGCTGCTCGATCAACGGTGAGCTGCAGGAGGCCGTGCACCGCGTGCTGGAGCGGCCCGAGCCGATCGATCTGATCGTGGTGGAAACCACCGGCCTGGCCGACCCCCTGCCGGTGGCGCTCACCTTCATGGCCGGCGACCTGCACGACCGGCTGCGGCTCGACTCGATCATCACCGTGATCGATGCCGAACACTTCAGTGCCACGGCCCTTGAGAGCCCGATCGCCCGCGCCCAGGTGGTGTACGGCGACATCCTGCTGCTCAACAAGGCCGACCTTGTCGATGAGCAACGGCTGAACGCCGTGGAGGTCGAGCTGCGGGCGATCAAGACCGACGCACGCATCCTGCGGGCCAGCCGCGGTGAGGTTCCCCTGGGGCTGCTGCTGAGCGTGGGGCTATTTGAGAGCGATCGTCTGGCCTCGCTTCAGGCCCAGGAGGAGTCCCGCGAACAGCGGAACAACGACGGGCATCACGTCCATGATGCGCACCATCACGGTAAGCACCATCACCACGACGGGCACGAGCACCAGCAACACGAGCATCACCACTCCCCCCATACCCCGGAACTGGAGGGCTTCAGTTCCGTGAGCCTGGCGGTGGATGCGCCCTTTGACCTGCGCCGTTTTCAGGATTTCCTCGACAACCTGCTGCCTGAATCGGTGTTCCGCGCCAAAGGGGTGCTCTGGTTCCGAGAGAGCAACCGCCGCCACCTGTTTCACCTCTGCGGCAAGCGCTTCACGATCGATGATTCCGACTGGCCCGAAGGTTCAGAGCGCCACACCAGGGTGGTGGCGATCGGCAAAAACCTCGACCAGGCGGCCCTCAGGGCCCAGCTGGAGGCCTGCGTGGCGCCGGCATGAGCCAGACCCTGCTGATCTCCGGTCCGCCCGGCTGCGGCAAGACCACCTGGATCCTGAACCGGATCCAGAGCCACCCTGGCCCCTGTGGCTTTCTGCGTCTCGCGGGCTACCCCGACGAGGGCCTGCTCCAGGCCCGCGACGGCGGTATCGATCTGGCCTGGTTGCAGGATCAATGCCCAGGGCTACTCGATCTGGCCGACCCCGACCAGGCTCTGGCGTCCCGAGCCGCCAACCTGCCGGCCCTGATTGAACTGCCCCAGTTCCAGCCGCCAACGGACTCAGGCCTGGTCGGGGTGGATCGCCGCGTGATTCCCCAGCTGGAGTCCCTGCATCTCAGCCCGGATGCGCATCTGCACTTCGGGCGTGACGCCGTGCTGCCCCGCCAGGACACCCTGGATTTCAGCAGCCTGCAGGTCTGGGAGAGGAACCTGGCGGGAGCTGTGTGGGATCCGGCCAGCCTCAGCAGTTTCTGGTTTGAACTGGTGAACGGTGCCTATGGCGATGTGTATCGCGCCAAGGCCCTGATGAACCTCCCCGATGGCCGGGCCTTCTTCTGCAACTGGATGGTGAGCCGGGAGGGCTCCCAGTTCCTTCCCTTGCAGACCCTCGCATCGCCCGACGGTCGCCCGCAGCGCCTGTCGCGCCAGGTGGTGCAGGGCAAGGATCTCGATCCCGCCGCCATCGAGGTCACCCTCGCCGACTGCCTGCTCAGCGATGCCGTGCTCGAGCTTCAGCAGGCTCCCCTGCGCCAACGCCAATCCTCACCGTCTGTCTGATCGCCATGCCCCAGTCCCATGCCGTGATCTCCTGCCTGCACGCCAACCTCGCCGCCCTGGAGGCCGTGCTCGCCGACATCGACCAGCAGGGCATCGCCACCATCACCTGCCTGGGGGATCTGGTGGGCTACGGCCCCCAGCCCAATGAGGTGGTGGACCTGGTGCGTCAGCGGGCGATTCCCACCTGCCAGGGCTGTTGGGATGAGGACATCATTGAGGGCCTCAACGCCTGCGACTGCAGCTACCCCTCCCAGCTGGCGGAGCGGCGCGGCCACCTGGCCCATCAATGGACGGCCGCGCAGCTGAGCGGGAAGAACAAGGCCTTTCTGGCCAGCCTGCCGATGTCGCTGCGGCGCGATCGGCTGCTGTTCGTGCATGGCAGTCCGAACAGTCAGCACGAATACCTGCTGCCGGATATGGATGCCTTTGCGGCCCTGGAGCGCGTGGAGAGCGCCGGCGTCGAGACGTTGTTCTGTGGTCACACCCACCGGCCCTATGTGCGCGAGCTGCGGGAGGGATCGATCCGGGTGCGGGTGCGGCAGAGGCCGGGGGAGCCAGCCGTTGGGGCCGAGGCGGAAGACACGGAGCTGCGGCTGCCGCTGCGCCGCATCATCAATGCCGGCTCGGTGGGGGAGCCGCGCCATGGCAACACCCACGCCACCTATGTGATCCACGATGAGGACAGCGGCGCCGTCGCGATCCGGGAGGTGGTCTACGACGTGGAGCGCACCTGCAGCGCCATCGTCGACGCAGGGCTGCCGCCGATCTTTGCCTGGCGGCTGCGCCATGGCTTCGAATACGCCGAGCGGGCCGATGACGCCAGCCACGTGTGTGAGCGCTGATGGCACGCTGGGCCCTGATCAGTGGACTGCGCGGAGATTTGGAGGCCTATGAGGCCATCCAGGCCGATCTGCGCCACACCCGGCGGGTGGACACCCTGTTTGTGCTGGGGGATGTGATCGGCCCTGAGCGGGAGTGCAATGCCCTGCTGAACCGGTTGCAACAGCCGCGCCGCGGCGAGCTGGAGCCGCAGTGCCTCTACGGCTGGTGGGAGGACCAGCTGCTGGCCGAGCGTGGCTACCGCGGCGAGCGGCGAGCCGATGCCCTGCGCCTCAGCCAGGGGGAGCCGGCCGTGGAGGCCCTGCTCCAGGCCGTGGATCCCGGCCACATGGGCTGGCTGGCGGCGCTGCAGTTCGGCTT
>JBEIHT010000099.1:0-8842 GCA_040381155.1 Aphanothece sp. | reverse complement strand
GGGCGATGTCGGAACGTTGAAGGCGGTTGCGACGGCAGGCAAAACTTTCCTGTAGCCCTCAACACCTGCGGGCCACCGGCGCGCAGCATGGAGGGGAGTCCCCGATCCCTCCGGACCGGATCCGCCCCCCTGGGAGGTCCCTATGCGTTTCCCACCCCTCCGCCGGCCGCTGCGCCTTCCACGCGCCGTGCTCTCCATGCCCGGCCTGGCCCTGTTCAGCGGGCTGCTGCTGGGCTTACCGCTCTCGCCCCACACGGTGGAACAGATGCAGGCCCTCAACCGGGAGCTGGGCAAGTTGTGTAACAAGCCTCCCAGGCAGGCCCTGAGCGTCTGCCGCATCCATGCGCGGTTGGTGGACACCCTCTGAAGACGGATCTGAAGACGGTGGCCACCCCGGGATCACATCATCCCGCCCATGCCGCCCATACCGCCCATTCCCCCCCTACCGCCCATACCGCCCATGCCGCCATCCGCAGCAGGCGGGGCGGGCGGTTCGGGCTTGTCGGCGATCACGGCCTCGGTGGTGATCAGCAGCGACGCGATCGAGACGGCATCCTGCAGGGCCAGGCGCAGCACCTTGGCGGCATCGACGACGCCGCTGGCCAGCAGATCCTCGTAGACCCCTGTGAGGGCGTTGTAGCCCTTGCCCTGCCGGCGGATCTGCTCCACCACCACCTCGCCGTCACAACCGGCGTTCACCGCGATCTGCCGCACGGGCGCGGAGAGGGCGCGCCGCACGATCTCCACACCGGTGCGTACATCGCCGGAGCACTCCGCGGCCAGGGGGGCGAGGGCATCCGCCAGGCTCAGCAGGGTGCAGCCACCGCCGGCGACGATCCCCTCCTCCACCGCCGCCCGGGTGGCGTTCAGGGCATCCTCGATGCGCAGTTTGCGGTTGCGCAGCTCCGTCTCGGTGGGAGCGCCCACCTTGATCACGGCCACACCGCCGGCCAGCTTGGCGATCCGCTCGTTCAGCTTTTCCCGGTCGTAGTCGGAGTCGGTGTTGGCGAGTTCGCGCTTGATCGCCGCCACCCGGTCGCCGACGGCCGCCTTGCGGGACTCATCCGCCACGATCGTGGTTTCATCCTTGCGGATCGTGATGCGGTGGGCGCTGCCCAGGTCCCCCAGACCCACCTTCTCCAGGGCCATCGCCCGATCTTCCGAGATCAGCTGCGCACCGGTGAGGATGGCGATGTCCTCGAGCATCGCCTTGCGGCGGTCGCCGAAGCCCGGCGCCCGCACGGCGGCCACCTGCAGCACGCCGCGGGTTTTGTTCACCACCAGGGTGGCCAGCGCCTCACCCTCCACCTCTTCGGCCAGGATCACCAACGGCCTGCCGCTGCGGCTCACCGCCTCCAGCACGGGCACCAGATCGGCCACCGCGCCGATCTTGCGGTCGGTGATCAGCAGCAGGGGGTTGTCGTAAACCACCTCAAGCCGTTCGGGATCGGTGACGAAATAGGGAGAGGAGTAGCCCCGATCGAAGGCCATGCCCTCGGTGACCTCCAGCTCGGTGGCGAGGGATTTGGATTCCTCCACCGTGATCACGCCATCGGCGCTGACGCGCTCCATCGCTTCGGCGATCATGCGGCCGATCTCGTCGTCGTTGCCGGCGCTGACGCTGGCGACCTGACGGATCGCGTCACCCGCCACGGCGCGGGACTGCCCGCGGATTCCCTCCACCACCTGGGCCACCGCCTTCTCCATGCCGCGGCGGAGCTCCACCGGATTGGCCCCGGCGGTGACATTGCGCATCCCCTCCCGCACCATCGCCTGGGCCAGCACGGTGGCGGTGGTGGTGCCGTCGCCGGCGCTGTCCTTGGTTTTGGAGGCCACCTGCTGCATCAGCTTGGCGCCGAGGTTTTCGAAGGGATCCTTGAGTTCGATCTCCTTGGCGATCGTCACGCCATCGTTGACCACATCCGGGGCGCCGTACTTCTTCTCGAGCACCACGTTGCGGCCCCGCGGTCCGATCGTGACCCGCACCGCTTCGGCCAGGGCATTCACACCCCGCTCGAGGGCGTCGCGGGACTCGTCGGCGAACAGGATCAACTTGGCCATCGCTCGGGCGCGGAAGGTCGGGATTTCAAGCCTCCCACGCCGCTGGCAGGGCCCCACGACAGGACCGGTGGGGATTGCCGTAAGCGCGTGCGACCGCGGCGGCCCTGCGCGATCGCCGCCGCGCCGGTAGCTTCGCCCCATGGACGACCTGTTGCAGAGCGCGATCGAAGGGGCCGTGGCCGGCGCCGCCGACAGCGGCCTCGGCCCGGCCACCTCCGCCAACGGGATGGTGTTCCTGGCCATCACCGTGCTGGGGTTGGTGATGGCGCTGGTCTATGTGCCGGTGCGCCTGTTCCTGACGATCACCGCCCGCAGCCGGCGCCTGCGGCTGCTGCAGCGGATCCGGCGCATGCGGGAGGACCTGGCCCAGCCCCTGCCGGTGGGGGAAGAGGGCCCCACCGGCGACTAGCGACCCGCCTGGCGCCTCAGCGCATCACCAGGCCCCCGTCCACCTGCAGCACCTGGCCGGTGATGTAAGCGGCGGCGGGATCGGCGGCGAGGAAACGCACGGCGCCGGCCACCTCCTGGGGCAGCCCCATCCGACCGAGGGGGATCGCCTTGAGGATCGGCTCGCTGTCGAGTTCGGCGGTCATGTCGCTCTCGATGAAGCCGGGCGCCACGGCATTCACCGTGACGCCGCGGCCGGCGAACTCCGCAGCGTTGCTGCGGGTGAGGCCGATCAGGCCGGCCTTGGCGGCGCTGTAGTTGGCCTGCCCGGGATTGCCCATCAACCCCACCACCGAGGTGATGTTGATGATGCGACCGCTGCGGGCCTTGAGCATGCCGCGGGCGACGGCGCGGGTGGTGAGGAAGCAGCCGCTGAGGTTGAGATCGATCACGCTGTGCCAGTCGGCGGTCTTCATGCGCAGCACTAGGCCGTCCCGGGTGATGCCGGCGTTGTTGACGAGCACATCAAGCCGGCCCTCCCGCTCCAGCACCGCCTTCACCATCCCGTCCACCTCCCCCTCGTCGGCGACGTTGGCCTGATGGCTCCAGGCCCGGCCCCCCTCCGCCTCGATCGAAGCCACCACGGCGGCGGCGGCCTCCGGCGAGCTGGCGTAGTTCACCACCACGATGGCGCCGACGCGGGCCAGTTCCCGGGCGATGGCGCTGCCGATGCCCCGGCTGGCGCCCGTCACCAGGGCCACCTGACCCGCCAGCGAAGCCGGGCCGCTGCCGGCGGCGGAGGGCGGGGCGCTGGTCATGGCGGGGGCGGCGGCTGCGGCGGCGATCGTATGTCCGCGCCTGGCGCCGCTCAGGCCGGCATCTGGCCCACCCCCACCACCGCCCTGCCGAGCAGCTCCTGGAACAGGGCAAGCTGCTTCTTGCTGCCCATCACCACCATCAGCTGGCCGGGGGCGATCTTCATCTCGCCGCCGGGATTGGCCACCAGGGTGGGCCCGCTGCCATAGGAGGTGCCCCGGTAGGTGTAGGGGTTGATCAGGGCCGGCGTCGGCGTGCGGATCGCCAGCACCAGGGCGCCGGTGCGGCCGCGCAGGTCGAGCTCCGCCAGGCTGCGGCCGTTGATCTCCCCCAGCCGGGCCGCATCCTCACTGAGCTGGAACTCCTCCACCTCGCAGTCGGAGCCGGCCAGCAGATCCATGAAGTTCACCGCCAACGGCCGCAGGGCGGTGGCGGCCATGGTGCGACCACCGGCCACATAGGGGCTCACCACCTGATCGGCGCCCGCCTGCCGCAGCTTGCGCTCCGCCTCCTCGCTGTCGGAGCGGGCGATCAGGCGGATCTTCGGGGCGATCGCCCGGGCGCTGAGCACCACATACACATTGGCGGCGTCATTGGGCAGGGCGGCCACCAGGGCGCGGCAGCGGTGGATGCCCGCCTCGATCAGGGTTTCGTCGAGGGTGGCGTCGGCCATCAGCACCGGGTAGCCCTTCTCCTCGGCGGCCTCCTTGCGCTCCGGGTCCATCTCCAGGATCACCATCGGCGTGCCCTCAAGGCTGAGCTGGGCCGCGATCTCGCGGCCAATGCGGCCGTAGCCGCAGACGATCACGTGGTCGTTCATGTCCTTGAGCCAGAGAAGGAAGCGGCGCTCCTGCAGGAGCCGGAAGTAGCCCGATCCGGTGAGGCCCACCAGGGTCTGCAGCGACTGCTGCACCACCACCAGGCCACCGATGATCGAGAAGACGGTCACCACCCGGCCGGCGTGGCTGAGCGGCTCCACCTCGCCGTAGCCGATGGTGGAGATGGTGATCGCCACCATCCAGTAGCAGTCACCCCAGTCCCAGCCCTCGGTGAGGCGGTAGCCGAGGGCGGAGGCGTTCACCACCAGCGTCAGCAGCAGCAGCGGCAGCAGCCAGGGGCGGCTGACGCGGGTGGAGGGCGGCCGGCGCCGGCTGCGCAGCCGCCATCTCATCGGGCTTCAGGCCAGCCCCAGGGCCGCCAGCACCGTATCGGGGGAAAGGGCACCGAGGCCGTCGGCCGCGCTCAGCCCTTTTACTCCCGATCGCACCGGCAGGCTGTCCTCACCACGACCGAGGGCCACCAGGGGCACGCCGCAGAGCAGGGCCAACTCCTCACTCTGCGGATCGCTGGCGAGCACCACGTCGCTGGCGGCGATGCGGGCGGCCCGCTCCGGCAGGGAGCCGGCCCCGGGGGAGAGGAGGAAGCTGCGCAGGGAGGGCAGCCGCAGGCGGATGGTCTCGGGCAGCTCCTGCCAGCGCGGCGCCGGCCAGTCGCCGGGCACCCCGGCGGGCGCCATCAGCAGCATCGGGCCATCGCCGGCGGGCAGGGCGGCCGTGGCGTCCGCCAGCGCCGCCTGGGGCAGGCTGAGCCGGAAGGCGGCGGCATCAAGACTCACACCGATCGGCTGCAGATAGGCCGCCAGGGCCTGGGCGGGCCAGCCGCCCGCGGGAGCGCTCACCCGGGAGGTGGCGGAGAAGCCGCTGGCGGCGATGCGGGCCGGGATGTGGCTCATCGAGAGCATCAGATCCACCTGCCGACCAGCGGCGAGGTTGATGCAGGCCTGGAAATCGGGCTCGCGCACGCAACCGAGCAGATTCGCCCAGTCCGCCAGGGTGGCGTCATCGAAGCTGAAGGGGATCACCTTCTCCACCGCCGGCAGCAGCTTCCACACGCCGGCGGCGGCGGCGGAGCAGACCACCTGCATGGCGAAGCCCAGCTGGTCGGCCACGGCGGCCACGGCCGGCAGGGCCTGCAGCTGGCGGCTCCCGTCGCCCGGAATCAGGAACAGGGCTCGCATCGGGCACAGGGGGGCGGCGGGCTGATTGTATGGAGCAGGTCCATTCCGTTCCGTTCATCCGGAGGAGAGGCTTGTGCATTTGCTGATCGCCGCCGCCGGCAGCGGCCGACGCATGGGCGCTGCCGGCAACAAACTGCTGCTGCCGGTGGCCGGGCGGCCCGTGCTCGCCTGGACCCTGGAGGCGGCCCTGGCCGCCGCGGCGATCTCCTGGATCGGGGTGATCGGCCAGGCGCTGGATGAGGCGGCGATCGCGGCGCTGGTGGCCGAGGCCAGCGCCAACCGCCCCGGCTCCGCCCCGGTGCACTGGATCCTGGGCGGCGACAGCCGGCAGGACTCGGTGCGGCTGGGCCTGGCGGCGCTGCCCGACGACGCCGAGCTGGTGCTGATCCACGACGGGGCGCGGGCCCTGGTGGAGCCGGAACTGCTGGAGGCCTGCGGCGCGGCGCTGCGGGAGGCGGCCGCGGCCGGTGCCGGCGTGATCGCCGCCACCCCCGTCACCGACACCATCAAGCAGGTGGACGCGAGCGGCAGGATCACCGGCACGCCGGAGCGCAGCCATCTCTGGGCCGCCCAGACCCCCCAGGCCTTCGCCGTCCGCCAGCTGCGCCAGGCCCATGCCCGCGCCGAGGCGGAGGGCTGGAGCGTCACCGACGACGCGGCGCTCTACGAGCGACTGGGCCTGCCGGTGCGGGTGCTGGAGGCTCCCCCCTCCAACATCAAGCTCACCACGCGCTTCGATCTCACGGTGGCGGAGGCGGTGCTGGCGGAGCGCGGGAGGGAGCTGCCATGAGCCCCCAGGAGCAGATCGCCGCGATCCTCGGCCTCTGGCTGGGGCGGTTCGACAACGGGCGCCAGGTGGCGGCCAACCTGGCGCGGGGGGGGGCGCCGGCCCCCGAGCTGACCCGCGAACGCCGCCGTCTGGAGGTGCGGCGGCTGGAGGCCCCGGCGCTGGGGGAGGCGTTGCTCTATTTCGAGGAGATCCGCGCCTCCCGGCCCGAGCTGGCCCACCGGCAGCGGGTGATGCGGCTTGTCTGGGACGCGCTGCACCAGGCGGTGCGGGCCGAGCAGCTCTTCTTCGCCGAGGGCCCCGCCTACGACCGGCCGCCCCTGGCGCCCGACAGGGTGGCGGCCCTGCCGCCGGAGGCCTTCGTGCGCCACCCCGGCTGCGACCTGTTCTTCCGCCTCGAGCCCGAGCACGACCGCTGGCGGGCCGCCATGCTGCCCGGCGCCTGCCGGTATCAGCACCCCAGCGATGGGGAGGTGTGCGCCGAGTACGAGATGCTGCTGAGCGACGGGCAGCTGTGGTACCGCGACCGCAGCCTGCGCCTGGCGGACAACACGGTGCGCGGCGAGGTGGATGGCTTCAGCTGGCTCCTGTTCGACCGGCTCGACCCGGGGGCCCCCAGCCCCGACCTGCGGCCGGCCCTGGTGCAGCAACAGGGGGTGTGGCGGGGCACATTCCGGCGCTACGACGCTAAGGGCGAGTGGCAGGAGAGCTTCTCCAGCACGATCGTGCTGCGGGTGCTGGAGCGGGAGGGGAACCTAAAATATCAGCAGACCAACCTCTACCGTTGGCCGGATGGCTCCGAGCAGAGCTTCGATTCGGAAGGGGAGATCCGTGACGGCCGCGTGTGGTTTCACAGCGAGCAGTTCCAGGGCTGGGCCATGGATCTGCCGGAGCAGGGGCAGGGGGGAACCGACACGGCGGCGGTGCTGCGCCTCTGGCCCCGCCTGCCGGGGGGGCCGGAGGTGCTGGAGGTGATCCACTGCAGCGCCGATGGACGGCACCGCCGCCGCTGCTCCCAGTCGCTGCTGGACGGACAGGTGATCCGGCGCACCTTCATCGATGAGGAGAAGCTCAGTGATGACTGGCGGGCCTGGGATGCCGCCAGCGCCAGCGATGGCTGAGCTCCACTGGCCACGTCGCGGCGCCGTTCCCTGGGCCGCCGCCCTGCTGGGGTTGCTGGGGCTGCTCCTGGCGCTCGCCCTGCCGGCGCTGTCCGCCCCGAGCCCGGAGGCGCCGGGGGCGTGGGTGCGGCTGGAGGGCCGGCCTGTGATCGAGCTGCGCCGGGTCGCCGGCGCCCAGCGGCCGGAGGAGGTGGCCACTCGGGCCTCGGCGATCTTGCTGGGTCTCGCCAAGAATCCCAGCATCGACCCGGCCTGGCTGGGGGTGCGGGAGGACAATCCCTACTCGATGCTCGGCCTGGAGCGGCCCGGTGGCCGCTTCCAGCCGCTCTTCGCCGTCGATGACCGGGCCGCGGCGGCCTTCGGCCTCGACCGTCCGCAGCTGGCGGAGCGCTACCGCGATCAGCTGCGCGGCGCGATCCGCCAGTACCGCAGCAGCCACAGCCTCACGGCCTGGCTGCGCGGCACCGCCCTCGCCGTGGCGGTGCTGCTGCTCTACCTGCTGTGGCTGCGGGTTCAGATGGCCGTCAACTCCCGCCTGGCCCTCTGGCTGGCGCGGCCGGCGCACTCCCACCTGCCCCCGGTGCGGATCGGGGGCATCCAGCTGCTGGATGAGCGGCAACTGCGGCAGCTGCTGCAGTGGCTGCGGCGCACCGGCCACTGGGCCCTGCTGCTGCTGATCAGCTACCTGCTGATCCCCCTGCTGCTGGGCCTGTTTCCCCCCACCCAGTCGATCGCCGAAGGCCTGCGCGGCCACCTGCTCGGGATGGTGGCGGGGTTGATGGCGGCGCTGGTGGGTGCCATCCCCAATCTGTTCTGCATCGCCCTGATCCTGGCGCTCACCGCCCTGGCGATCCGGGCCAGCAACGCCTGGTTCGGGGAGATCGCCCGGGGGCGGCTGCAGATCCCCGGCTTCTACCCGGAATGGGGGGTGCCCACGGGGCGGCTGGTGGCGGGCAGCCTGCTGTTGGCCGGCCTGGTGATCGCCTACCCCTACGTGCCGGGATCGGGCAGCCGCACCTTCCAGGGGGCGGGGATCTTTGTGGGGGTGCTGGCGGCCCTGGGCTCCAGCGCCGTGGCCACCAATGTGATCAGCGGCCTGATGCTGATCTACACCCGCGCCTTCCGGGAGGGGGACCGGGTGGAGATCAACGGGGTGGTGGGGGTGGTGCAGGACAGCGCCCTGCTGGTGACCCGCATCCTCACGCCGCGCAACGAGCTGGTGAGCATCCCCAACGCCACCGTGATCGGCGCCTCGATCATCAACTACAGCCTGGCGGAGCGGGAGATCCAGCGCCCGGTGGCCCTGGCCACCACGATCACCATCGGTTACGACGTTCCCTGGCGCCAGGTGCATGCGCTGATGCTCGGGGCGGCGGCAAGCGTGGCCGGGATCAGTGAGGAACCGGCGCCGCGGGTGCTGCAGACCTCGCTGAATGACTTCCACATCAGCTATGAACTTGATGCCTGCGTTCGCGACGTCGACCGCTACCGGGAAACCCTCTCCGAGCTGCTGGCGGCGATCCAGGACCAGTTCGCCGCGGCCGGGGTGGAAATCCTCTCGCCTGGGTATCACGCGGTGCGTGACGGCAGCGCCAGCACGGTGCCGAAGCGGAGCTGACGCCCCCGTCCTGCCCTAGAGCCGGCCGGCCGGCT
>JBEIHT010000098.1:0-8953 GCA_040381155.1 Aphanothece sp. | reverse complement strand
GGATGCCACCCCGATGGCCGGCGACAGCGAAGCGGAGCACCACAGTGCCCAGGATGCCGCCACCGCCCTGCTCGCCCTGCCCTGGGAGCTGCTGCACAACGGCGAGGGCTTCCTGTTTCAGGGCGCTCGGCCCACGCGCGTTCGCCGTCGCCTGCCCAACATTCGCCCATCGCCGGTGCCCACGGTGGCCCCACCGATCCGGGTGCTGCTGATCACCGCTCGCCCGGAAGATGACGCCTGCGGCTACAGCGACCACCGCGCCAGCGCCCTGCCCCTGGTGGCCGCCACCGAGGAGCTGGGGGATGTGCTGCGACTCACCCTGCTGCACCCCGCCACTTACCCCGCCCTGGAGGCGGAGCTGGCGCGCGCCCAGCAGGCGAGGGAGCCCTATCACGTGGTCCATTTCAACGGCCACGGCGTCTATGATCGCCGCGTGGGACTGGGGGGCCTGTGCTTTGAGGATCCCAACGACAACCACAAGCTCACCGGTCGACGCCACGAACGGGTGTTCACCGACCGGCTGGGCCCGCTGCTGATCGATTGCCGCATTCCGCTGGTGGTGCTGGAGGCCTGCCAGAGCGCCCAAGCCGATGCGGGCGCGGAATCGGTGGCCACCGAACTGCTGCAGCGGGGTGTGGCCTCGGTGGTGGCGATGAGCCACAGCGTGCTGGTGGAAACGGCGCGACGGTTTGTAGCGGCCTTCTACACCGAGCTGGCCGCAGGCCAACGGGTGGGTCAGGCGATGCTCGCCGGCCAGCGCGCCCTGCACCGCGACCCCAGCCGGGGGCAGCGCTACGGCATCGGCGAGCTGAAGATGGCCGACTGGTTTGTGCCGGTGCTCTACCAGGACAAGGAGGACCCCCAGCTGTTGACGGCCACCCCGGCGCCCCAGACCAGGGAAGACCAGCGGGCTCGCCTGCGGACGCGGTTGGGGGCGGTGCCTTTGGAACCAGCGGATACGGGCTTTGTGGGCCGCAGCCGCGATCTGCTCGCCCTGGAGCGGCTGCTGCGCCAGGAGCGCTGGGCCGTTGTACGCGGCCAGGGGGGCGAGGGCAAAACAGCCCTTGCGGCGGAGTTGGCCCGCTGGCTGGTGCGCTCCCAGCAGGTACGACGGGCGGCATTCGTGAGTGTGGAGCTCTGCAGCCACGAGGATGCGGTGCTGGATGCCCTCGGCCGGCAGTTGGTGGGCGCCGACTACTCCGTCGCCACATTCGCAAGCCCGGAGCAGGCGATCCCGCCGATCGAGCGGGCCCTGCGGGAGCGTCCCACCCTGCTGGTGTTCGACAACATGGAGAGCGTGCTGCAGCCTTCCGATCTCGAAACGCCTGCGCTGCTCGATGCGGAGGCTGCCCGGGAGCTCCAGGCGATAATGGCGTTGGCGGAGCGGCTGCTGCGCGCGGGCGAAACCCGGATGGTGTTCACCAGCCGCGAGACCCTGCCACCGCCGTTTGCAGCCTCCCGCCAGGAGTGGGAGCTGCGCCAGCTGGAGAAGGGCGATGCGGTGGCGTTGATCGAGCGCTGCCTCGCTGCGGGCGATGGGGCGAGGGGTGGGGGCGGCAGGGCGTTGGCGGCCCAACGGGAGGAGATCGAGATGCTGGTGGAGGCGGTTCAGGGCCATGCCCGCACCCTGGTGCTCCTGGGTCCAGAACTGCATCGCCGGGGTGTGGCAGCCACCCAGGCAGCCCTGGTGGAGCTGATGGAGCAGATGGAGCACCAGTTCCCGGGCAACCGGGAACGGTCTCTGCTCGCCAGCGTTGCGCTCTCCCTGCGGCGGCTTTCCGCGGCCAACCTGGAGCGGGCCCGGGTGCTGGCGGTGTTTCACGGGGGCGTGGATCTCAATGTGCTCGCCTGGATGACCGGCTGGTCAGAAGCGGAGGTGGAGGCGTTGGCCCAGGAGCTGGTCGAGACAGGGCTGGCGACACCAAGCCGCTACAACCATCTCCACCTCAATCCCGCCCTCTGCCCCTTCCTCAGGAGGGGGCTGGCGAGCCAGGAATGGTTGGCTCTCCAAGCAGCCTGGCGGCAGGCCACGGAACGCTATCTGCAGGTGCTGGTGCAGTGGCGAACCCAAAACGCGGAAGATACGGCAAATCTCACCCTGCTGGAGCTGCCCAACCTGCTGGCCCTGCTGGATCAGATTCAGGCGACCTCAGAGATCGAAACCACCATTGCGGTGACCAGCTCTCTCCATAACCTATGCGAAGTTCTTGGGAAGCCGCGATTGCTGGAGCACGTCGGGATGGTGCGCGATCGCAGCATCGCAGCTCTAGAGGATGGCTGGTCACACGCCCACTTTGAAGCGGCGCGCACGCGTGTGGAGCAGCAGCTGGCGAGTGGTGATCTGGGGGATGCGATGCAGGCTGGCGAGAGGTTATTGGCGCAAGCCCGCGCAACCAATCTGGCGGCCTACGAGCTGGCGGAGTATGACCTGGCAGGGGCCTGCTGGCTACAAACGCGGGTTCTGCTGGCCGTGGCCGCGTACGACGAGGCCTTACTCCTGGCCCAGGAGGGCCGCTCGCTCTTTGAGGCCATCGCCAAGCGGGGCACTGTGATCGGTGCCGACGTGATGGCGGATAGCTGCTTGAGCGAAGCAGGGAGCTGCCTCATGGAATTAGGACGCTTGGATGAGGCTGCAGCGACCTTTGAGGATGCCATCCGCCGGGCGCAGCAGCGTGGGGCGGATCGCGCAGTCGCCGTCGAGCGAAGCAAGCTGGCGATGATTCGACTGCAGCAAAAGCGTTATCCAGAAGCCCTGTCGGCATTCTCTGAAGCACGCGACATCTTTTTGCGACTCAAGGAACCCTATGGAGTGTGCGTTGGCTGGCATCAAATTGGCCTGGTTTATCAGGATCTCGGACAACTCGAAGCGGCAGAGGAGGCTTATCGTGAGTCACTGACGATTTCAGTTCAACTTGACCTTGCCGCAGCCCAAGCAAGCACTCTGGCGCAGCTTGGCGATCTCTACACCAACCACCTCGGGCGCCCTGAAACAGCCGTGACTTGCCATCAAAAAGCCGCCGAACTCTATGGCGAATCTGGCGATGCCAGGCGTGCGGCCTTGCAATCCATCACCCTCGCCGATATCTTGCGCAACCTCAACCGCCTTGAAGAGGCAAGGCACGCCATCCGCCAAGGGATCGCTCAGATCAGCGCCGCACCCTTGAACATGGCGTTGCTGGCCTCGAAGTGTTGGGCCGTTCTCAACCAGATCGAGACCGAAGCTCAGGATAGAGCTGCAGCCGCCGCGGCGCGCTCTCAGGCCATGTCCTTCCTGCTCGCCCATCGGCGCCAGGGTGGTGCAAACGATATTGACGAAGGTCGCTATGCCGGGGCTGTGCTGAACGACATTCTCTCGCGGAACCCCGCAACGGTGCTGCCCCAGCTGCAGCAATGGTCTGCTGATCCTGAAGCAGCAGAGTGGCATCCTTTCCTGCGATCGCTTCAGGATATCCTCAGTGGCAACCGTGAGCGGAGCTTCGAGGAGAATCCCGCTCTGCATTTCGCAGCAGCAACCGAACTGCTCCTCCTGATCGAGCTGCTTGAGCAGGCGGCCAGCGGCTCAATCGCCAGTGAATCAAATGGAACCATGTCGAGCGATCGCTGAACGTTTTGACGTCCTCGTAGCGAGCCCCACGGCAGGCAACAATCATGGCCAACTTCAGGCTTGCAACCCGGGTCACCCCTTTCTGCGCCCAAAGCGCCTGCGGGCTGCTTCTCTGCCTCCTGGCAGCCTTGCCAGCCCTTGACCAACCCGCCCAGGCCGAGGCGATCCTGCACGCCTTCGGCTGGTCGTATCAGGACATCGCCAGACAAGCCGCGGCCATCGCCAACGCCGGCTACAAGGCCGTTCTGGTGAGTGCGCCGCTGAAATCGGCCAAGCACCCTGGCTGCGCCTGGTATCTGCGCTATCAACCGCAGGACTGGAGGCTGATCGACAACTGCGACGGCAACAAACAAAGCCTGATCCAGGCGATTCGAGCCCTTCAGGCCAAGGGAGTGCGAACCTACGCCGATCTGGTCGTGAACCAGATGGCCAACGAACGCCAGAATGCCACCACATTCCCCGGCGATGCGGCGCTGAACGACTACGCCCGTCATCGCAGCTACTGGCGGCAACAGATTCTCTATGGCGATGCCGACGGCGATGGCCGCCTCGATAACGGTATCCTGCCGAATGACCACCATCCGGACGGACTCTTCGGCCCTCAGGATTTCCACCCGGAGGGTTGCATCCGCAACGACTCCGACAGGGAATCAGTCCAGCGCGATCGCATCTGCGGGGCGGCACCGGACCGCGGCCTGCCCGATCTCAACGACACCGACCCCAGGCAGACCTGGGTGAACCAGCAACGCCGGCACTACGTCCAGGCCCTCTACAACCTTGGCATTCGAGGCTTCCGCATCGATGCCGCCAAGCACATGCCGCTTAGTGCCATCCGCTCCTTCCTGCCGGAGAGCATCAGCAGAAAAGCCCACATCTTCGCCGAGATCATCACCTGGGGTGGAGCCACAGACCAGCAGTATCAGCTCTACCTGGAACCCTATCTGCGGGCGCTGCCTGCCGAATTCGGCGCCTATGATTTCCCCCTGCTCCACGCCCTCAAGCGCGCCTTTGCCCCCGATGGCCGCCTCTCAGACCTCGCCTTCGCTCACGCAACAGGCAACGCGCTGGAGAATCGACGTGCCGTCACTGTGGCGGTGACCCATGACATCCCCTACAACAACAGCTTTCGCAGCCTGATCCTGGATGCCAAAGATGAGGAGCTCGCCTACGCCTACATCCTGGGCCGCGACGGCGGCAGTCCCTTGGTGTTCGATGACGGCACTCCCCAGCCGAGCGATGGTGGCCGCTGGGCCAAAGTCTGGAATCGTCCGTTGATGAAGGCGATGCTTGGCTTCCACAATCGCCTGCAGGGTCAGCCGATGGAGGTGCTGGCCTCAGATGGATGTGCCCTGCTCTGGCGCCGCGGCGAGGCTGGAATTGTGGCCCTCAATAAGTGCAATCAAGCTGTCTCTTTTGCCGTGGATACACGCTTCCGTTTCAAATGGAACCATCCCTACAGGGATGTGCTCTCGAACCAACCGCTGCCCCCCATCCAGGGCCCCAGCGCCACCTTCACCATCCCCGCCCGCACCGCGCAGATGTGGCTGGCCCAGTAATCCGCCCGTTCAGCTCACGGTCGGCACGATCAGGGTGATCACCGCCCGTGGCGATGGCTGGGGCAAGGCCCGGATCTCCACCCGCACCGGCTGCAGGGACCCCTCGGGGCCCTTGACCGGGAAGCTGCGGAATGCCTCCGGCTGGCCCCCCGCCAGCGCGGCCCGCACATCGGCGCTGAGGCCCGCCACCGCCTCCGGCGCGAACAGGGCCAGGCTCATCCCCACAATCGACTCCTGATCCACCCCCACCAGGGCGCAGAAGCTCCGGTTGGCCTGCACCACCCGCAGCTGGCCGTCCAGCACGCTGGCGGCGAAGCTGCGGGACTCGAACACCGACGCAAAGCTGGCGGACAGCTCGCTGGCCCGCTCCTCCAGCTCCCGCATCGCCGTCACATCCGCCAGGGTGCCCACCACAAATTGCTCATCGCCCTCCCGCACCACCCGGGCGCTCTCCTGCAGCCAGAGCTGCCGCCCATCCCGGCTGGTGAGCCGGTAGCGCACCGACCACTGCTCCGCGTCGCCGCTGCGGCTGGCGGCCAGGGCCGCCCGATCGGCCGGCGCGATCGCCTCCGCCAGCAGGGCGGGGCGATCGCAGAGTTCGCCCGGCGTCCAGCCCGTCAACGCCTGGATGCGCTTGCTGGCATAGAGCAGATGCTCCATGGAGCGATCCCATTTCCACACCGCCTGATCGAGGGCATCGGTGAGGCTGGCGAATTCATCGAGGGCCGCCTCGGCCGTGCGGCGCAGCGCCACCAACTCGCTCACCTCCGTGAGGGTCACGATCGCGCCGCGGCGGCGGCCATCGCGCTCGAGGTAGGGCAGCACCTGCACCAGATAGGCCACATCCTCGCCACCAGCCTCGAAGCTGCGCCTGGGTTCCCCCGCCACCACCGCCTGCAGCGCCGGCCCCAGCCCCGCCAGGGGCACGGTGGTGGGCACCCCCAGCAGGGGCTGGCCGAGGTCGCTGTCCACCAGCCCGAACACCCGCACCGCCAGGGGCGAGAAGCGGCTGATCCGCAGCTGCGGATCCACGATCACCATCCCCTGGCTGAGGGAGCTCTGGATGTTCTCCAGATCCACGTTGAGCAGCTCCAGTTCGTCGCTGCGGCAGCGCAGCTGCTCATTCAGGTTGGCGAGTTCATCGTTGGTGGCCTGCAGCTCCTCGTTCGAGGCCTCCAGCTCCTCATTCGATGACTGGAGCTCCTCGGAGGAGGCCTGCAGCTCCTCGGAGGAGGCCTCCAGCTCCTCGTTCGCCTGCTCCAGCTGGGCCAGGGAGCGGCGCAGGGAGGTCTGGCTGGTGAGCAGCTCCCGCTCCAGGCGCTCGATCTCCTGGTCGAAGGCCGCATCCCGCTCGCTGCCGAGCGTGGGCGGGGCCGCCGCGTCGCGCGCCGCCGCCGGGGCGAAGCTCAGCACGGTGAAGTGGCGTTCGCCCACCGCGATCGCCCGGGCCTCCAGCCGCACCGCCCGCTCCAGGCCCGCCAGCCGCACCGGCTGGGCGCCGACGGCGAGGCCATCGGTGCGGGCCAGCAGGAACAGGGCCCGGGCTTCCGACTGCAGCTCGGGGAGCAGGTAGGCCAGGGCGGCCGCGCTCATCCGCCCCTGGGGCAGGCGGCAGTAGGGGGTGACATCACCGATCACCTCCACCAGATCGTGGTTTTCATCCAGCACCAGGGCCGCCGGGCTGAAGGCGCGCACCAGGCTCTCCAGCAGGGCCATGTGCTGCTCCGGCACCGTCTCGCGCAACACGGCGATCCGGCCCGCGGCGGGCAGGGGCTGGGCCTGGCGCGTCGGCGCGCTGGCCCGTGAGGGGCGCGGCCCGGCGCCCTCCTCCCGACTGCGGCGAAACAGCCGGTGCTCACCATTCGCCACCGTGAAACCGGCGCTGCGGCTGCCCAGCGACTCCGAATTGCCCAGGAAGAGCAGCCCGCCCGGCTGCAGACCAAAGCGGAACAGGTTCAACACCCGATCCTGCATCGGCTGGGTGAAATAGATCAGGGTGTTGCGGCAGGAGATCAGATCGAGGTTGGGGAACGGCGGATCCGCGCCCACGTCGTGGCGGGCGAAAACGGCGCAGTTGCGCAGCTCCTCGCTGATCTCCATCTCCTGGCCGCGGTCGATCACGAAGCGTTGGCGCAGCGCTTCCGGAATCGCCTGGGAGGCGGAGATCGGATAGGTGGCGCGCCGGGCGATCGCGAGGCTCGCCTCATCGAGATCGGTGCCGAAGATCTTCAGCTGCTTGGCCAGCTCCGCCGGATGGCCCAGCACCTCGCTGATCACCATGGCGATCGAATAGAGCTCCTTGCCGGTGGCGCAGCCCGGCACCCACACCCGCAGGCGCTCGGCGGAACCGCGCTGATCGAGGTAGAGGCGCAGCAGCTCGGCCAGGGCCTCGAAGGCCGGCGGATCGCGGAAGAAGTCTGTGACCGTGACCAGGATGTTTCGTACCAGCGCCTGCACCTCCTCCGCCTCGCCCACCAGCATGGGGAGATAGGCCTCCAGGCTGCCCACCTGACGGATCGCCATGCGCCGCTGCAGCTGGCGCCGGAGGGTGGAGTCCTTGTACTGGGAGAAATCGATGCCCGTGGCGTGCCTGAGCTGGCGGATCACCGCCTCGAGCCGCAGCGGCTCGCTCACCGGCAGGTGCTCACCGCTCCAGGCGCCATCGGCGGCCACCAGCTCCGCCAGCCGCCCGCCGATCGCGCCAGGATCCAGCACCAGTTCGGCCCCACCCAGGCTCACGGCGGCCAAGGGCATGGCGTTGAACTTGGCGCTCTGCGGCGACTGGGCGAGGGTGAGCCCACCGGCGGCCCGCACCGCCCGCACCCCCTGGCTGCCATCGGCGCCCGTGCCGGAGAGCACCACCGCCACGCCCCGCTCACCCCAGTGCTCGGCGATCGATTCGAACAGCCGATCGACCGATGGGCTCGGTCCGAAGCGGGGGGAGGGGGCGCTGAGCCGCAGCCGCTGCCCCTCCACCACCACATCGTGATTGGGGGGGCAGATGGCGATCACATCGGGGCGCAGCGGGTCGCCCTCGCCGGCGCTCACCACCGTCAGCCCCGTGGTACGTGCCACCAGGTCCACGATCAGGCTGCGGTGCTCCGGCGCCAGGTGCTGGGCCACCACGTAGCTCACCCCACCGCCGGGCCGCAGATGGGCCGCCAGATCCTGCAGCGCCTCCAGACCGCCGGCCGAGGCGCCGATGCCCACCACGTGCCTGAGGGCGGCCGGGTCGCTCGCTCGCTCTGCCAACCCGACCCCGCTGCCATCGCACAGCGTCAAGCTAGGCGGCTGCCGGCTGCCGCGAACGTAAGGAAATACCTGTAGGGTTCGAAGTGAGGCCATCGCCCCCGCATTTCCTGGCTTGAGCAGCACGGCGGCGGCGGCCATTGGCCAACAGGCAGCGAGCGGCCATGACCACGGCCGACCGTGGGAGCGCCATCCGGAGGCGGCGGCGTTGGCCAATCCCTTTCGGGGGCGGCTGGTTCTGCACGAGGATCTGGTCAGCACCAGGGAGCTCTACGGGCAGGCGCTGCCCCTGGAGCAGATCGCCCCCCCCACGCCCACGGTGCCGTGGTGGCACTACGGCCTGGCGCTCACCGTGGGCACCTTGCCGGTGGTGGCCGGCATCCATCCACCCCTGCGGATGACGGTTCTGGAGCAGTCGGGGCTGAGCGTGTTCCTCGGCTACGCGGGAGAGCAGCGGGCGCATCAGGCCGGCCGGCGCTGGACCTGCCCGGCCGACGGTTGCCTGATCCTCTGCGGCGAGGCCTTCGCCTGGGAAAGCGACCTG
>JBEIHT010000097.1:0-8980 GCA_040381155.1 Aphanothece sp. | reverse complement strand
GCCCAATTGGGATAAGCAGCGCCCAAAATGAGCAAAATACAGCCTCTAAATTGGCAAAATCGAGCAGACCTACGCCCAATCGGCATCCAAAATGTTCATCAAGCACAAATCAAGTCCTTGTGCTCTCCTTGAACGCTCGTTGCCCAGAGCTTCCCTAGATCTGAGCTTGTGAGTCTTTTCCTTTGCGATGATTTGTCCAGGCTCTCCTCAATTAAGGATCTTCGGTACTTGCGTCGGCTCTTCATGACATCCCATTTTTTGCCCGCTTCGAGACTGCTAGGTTGTCATTGAATGTGCTAGATCCTTGCTGTTCTTCTCGATTCCGAACTTGTTGGACCCCACTCGCCTCCGCTTTCTCCGCGCAGTGTGCTCCTTTCCAAGTGCATCCTTGTCCATGTCTGTCCATACATCCGATAGTTGATGTCCACCTCCCCGTTTGGAGGCCAGCTGCGCCAGCATGGAAAGGATTTCGCTCGGCTTCAGCGCCTCCTCGATCTACTGGCTCCTGCCGCTCTCTTTGAGCTGTTCAACCCTGATTCCAATTTCCAACCCCTGTTGCTCCCCTCGTGGCTCTGGGTGATTGGACTCACTGCCTTCATTCTCCCGAGTGCAGGGCTTTACGGAAGTTTTCGAAGTCGCAGTCTGCTGGCCCTCGCCCGTCGCGTCACCCGTGCCTGGCTCTTGGTGCTTGCCACACTGCTTCTGCTGATCTTTGCCACCCGTACCAGTTCTTCCTTCTCCCGTCTAGACACCAGCCTTTGGGCACTGTTCTCTTGGTTGGCGCTGCTCCTCACGCACGTGGGCCTGCGGCGCCTGCTTCGCTGGCACCGCTCCCGAGGTGGCAATACCCGTGCCCTTCTCTATTGGGGCACAGCTGACAACGCAGTAGATTTCCAGCACCAGCTTCTCGCCGCTCCCTGGATGGGGCTGCGGCTGGTCGTTTGGTTCAGTCCCGTTCCAATAGCCCCCGACGACCAGCCCACCAGCCTACCCCCCTGCTCTGGAGGATTGCTGGAGATGCGGCGTTGGCTCGATGACCATTTTGTCGACGCCATCGTCTTCAGCCATGTGCCACGTAATACTCTCACCATGGATCAGTTGCTTGAGTTCTTCGGCGACACCTGTCTTCCGGTGATCTATGCCCCTGCCTGGGCCCGAAGCGCAATGAGATTCGCTCCCGATCGCATTGGCGACATTCACTGCATTGACCTCTGGGGTGGGGAGCGTTCCCTGATTGATCGTCAGTCCAAGCGGGCCGTGGATCTGTTGTTGGCCATCGCCGGTTTGCTGCTCCTTGCCCCGTTGATGGCCCTAATCTCCCTGACCATCGCCTTCACCAGCTCTGGCCCCATCCTTTTCTCACAGGATCGCTATGGCTTGGATGGACGCCGTTTCCGGATCTTGAAATTCCGCACCATGCGCGTGCTTGAGGCCGGAGACCAGCCCGGCCTGCGCCAGGCTACTCGCGACGATCCGCGCATCACACCCCTTGGGCGTATTCTGCGCCGCTGGAGCCTTGATGAACTGCCACAGCTCTTCAACGTGATTCGTGGTGAGATGAGCCTTGTGGGTCCGCGCCCCCACGCTGTCGACCATAACGAGCAGTACCGCCGCCTTATCCCTGGTTACATGCAGCGCCATTCCTTCAAACCTGGGATTACCGGCCTGGCCCAGGTCGAAGGTTGGCGCGGTGAAACCAGCGATCTCCAGGCGATGGCCCGTCGCATTGACGCCGATCTCCGCTATCAGCGGGACTGGAGTCTCAGTCTCGATCTCAAAATTCTGATCAAGACCGTCCTGCGACTGCGCTCCCCCCAGGCGTATTGATTCTTCAGGGTCCTCCCTTCTTCCTCGAGATGGGTCAGACCTCGCTCTGAATTTTCACACGGTCTGGTTGCCTGTCGTGTGGCTGGCTCATTCCGTGTCGATTCCATCTGGGATCACGGCACGCCCACCGCATTTCGGTTGTTCCGCCATCACCTCGTTATCCCCGAGTTGCTGATCAGCGACCCTTTGTTCCTCCCCCGCGCTTGTTGAGTCTTTCACCGCCGGCAGATCCTGACTCTGTGTTCTCCCTGGTTGCGACTTCTCTCTGTGAGAGACCCCTGCAGGACCCCAATCTCACCTCCCTTTCAACGATGGCTGGTCTGTTCGTAGCGCAGGGCTACAGCTTTTCGACTTAAATACAAGGTTTCTACGATGCTGTGACCATGGGATCAAGCGGGCTTTCAGTCCGATCCACCCATCATCAGCTCGCGTTCCAGGCGCTCCAGCACAGCTTCGCGTCCGTAGTGCCGCTTCGCGAGTGACCGGGCTGCCTTGCCGAGTTCCCGACGCCGTGGCGCCTCAAGCGCCAGCCGGCGCACGGCCGCCGCAAAGGCTGCGGCATCCTCCGGCTCTACACGGAGGCCGGCGCTCTCCGCCAGCTGCCCCAACTCGCTGCCTGCCGGTGAGGACGCCACGACGGGCCTGCCGCTGGCCAGGATTCCCAGCAGCTTCGAGGGCAGCACCAGGTCCGCGGCTCCAGCCCGTTGGGGCAGCAGGTGTATGTCCGCCAGGTTGAGCCAGTCGTTCAGGCGCTCCGGTGGCTGCAGCGGCAGGAGCCGCACATTGGCCCGCCCTGCTGTGGCCGTCGCCAGTTCCGCCTTGCTCGGGCCTTCCCCCGCCAACAACCACACCAGATCCGGCAGGTCGGTCAGCAGATCCATGGCCCTCACCAGCAGGTCCAACCCCTGTTTCTTGTTCATCGAGCCCGAGTACAGCAGCACGCAGGCCCCCTCCGGAATTTCCAGCTCACGCCGGTAGGGGTTTGTTAATCGCTGCTCTTCTCCCTGTGGCCGGATCGCGTCCAGATCCACCCAGTTCGGCAGCAGCACCGCTCGCCCCGGCTCCACCCCCTTCTGGATCGCCCGTTTGCGCATCGCCGCACTGATCGTGCTTACCCGATCGAAGCGGCCCAGGGTGCGTCGCTCCCCACCCTCCGCCAGCGCCCGGATCCAGGCCCCCTTCAGCATTCCCAGTTCAAACGCCGCATCCAGCTCGAAATCCTGGATATGGAGCCAGCTGCGGGTCTGGCGTCCGCAGAGCTGGCCCAGCAGTAACGCCCCTGGCGCGCAGAAGAACGCCGGGGCCACCGTGATCACCACATCCGCTCGCCAGCGCCTCTGGGCCAGCAGCAGCGGCAGGCTGCTCAGCGCAAAACTCGCCAGATGCAGCAGGCGTGTCAGTCCGTTCGGACGGGCCGGCACCCAGAGCGGGCAGCGCAGCACCTCCACCGCCCCCAGCCGCTCGCGCCGGTAGCGGTTGCCGCTCGCTCGCCACTGGGGGAAGTAGGGCGGCGCCGTGATCACCCGCACCGTGTGGCCCCGACCCGCCAACCACTGCGCCAGCTCGCCGCTATAGCGACCGATGCCCACCACCTCGGGGGCGTGGTTCAGGCCGTAGAGCAGCACCTTCATTCCGACGGGTTCGCCACAGCGGCCAGTCTGCTGTCCTCCGGGCCGGGCAGCTGGGCCGCCATCGTCTCTAGCCAGCCCTTCAACTCCTCCACCTGCCGCTCGATCGGCAGCACCCCCAGACCCCGGGCCAGCACCTTGGCGCTGCTGGCGGCGCCGGCCTGATACACCAACCGTCCGTGCAGGTGGCTGGGCAGCCCCTGGCGCAGCCGCCGGAAGGCGGGCTCCTCCATCGGCGTTTCCAGGGCAATGTTCGGCTTTTCCGGGCGAATGCGCGAGAAGCCGCAGCGGCGCGCCAGCAGCTTGAGCTCCATCAGTTGCAGCAGGCTCTGCACCGGTCCCGGAATCGTTCCGTAGCGGTCGCTCCAGAGGGCTGCCAGCTCCACCAGATCCGCCTTGCCCGAGCAGGCGGCGGCGGCCCGGTAGGCGGCCATCTTCTGCTCGTTCTCCGGGATCCAGTCGGCGGGGATGAAGGCGGTGATCGGCAGGTCGATCTGGGTGTCCTCCACCGCCGGGATGTCCTGACCCTGGATCTCCGCCAGGCACTCCTGCAGCATCTCCATGTAGAGGTCAAAACCGATCGCCTCCATCTGGCCGCTCTGCTCCATGCCCAGGAGGTTGCCCACGCCGCGGATCTCCATGTCGCGCATCGCCAGCTGGTAGCCGCTGCCCAGCTGGGCGAATTCCTGGATCGCCCGCAGCCGCTGCCGCGCCGCCTCGCTCAGGGAGGCATCGCCGGGATAGAAGAGCCAGGCGTGGGCCTGGATGCCGCTGCGGCCCACCCGGCCGCGCAGCTGGTACAACTGGGCCAGGCCGAAACGGTGGGCGTCCTCCACCAGGATCGTGTTCACCCGGGGGATGTCGAGGCCGCTCTCGATGATCGTGGTGCAGAGCATCACATCGGCCTCGCCGGCGTTGAACGCCACCATGGCGCTCTCCAGTTCCCCCTCCGGCATCTGGCCGTGGGCCACCAGCAGCCGCAGGCCGCTCAGCATCTCCCGGAGGCGGGCGGCCACCTCCTCGATCCCTTCCACCCGCGGCACCACGTAGAACACCTGACCACCGCGGTCGAGCTCCTGGCGGATGGCACTGCGCACCGCCTCCTCATCCCGGGGACAGAGGTGGGTGGTGATCGGCCGCCGCTGTGGGGGAGGCGTGGTGATCAGGCTCATCTCCCGCACGCCGGAGAGGCTCATGTAGAGCGTGCGCGGGATCGGCGTGGCGCTGAGGGTGAGCACATCCACGTCCTTGCGCATCGCCTTGATCTTCTCCTTCTGCTGCACGCCGAAGCGCTGTTCCTCATCCACCACCAGCAGGCCCAGCTGCTGGAAGCGGGTGCCCTTGCCCAGCAGCTGGTGGGTGCCCACCACCACATCAATGGTGCCGTCCGCAAGCCCCTCCTGAATCGTCCGCCGCTCCACGGCTGTGCGGAAGCGGTTAAGCAAGCTCACCTTCAGCGGATAGGGGGCGAAGCGCTCGCTCAGGGTGCGCCAGTGCTGCTGGGCCAGCACCGTGGTGGGGGCCAGCATCGCCACCTGTTTGCCGGCGGTGGTGGCCTTGAAGATCGCCCGGATCGCCACTTCGGTCTTGCCGAAGCCCACATCACCGCACACCAGCCGGTCCATGGGCTCGGGGCGCTCCATGTCCCGTTTCACCTCGCTGATCGCCCGCAGCTGATCGGGGGTGGGTTCGTAGGGAAAGGAATCCTCAAGCTCCCCCTGCCAGGGACCATCCGGGGGAAAGGGGAAGCCCTCGGCGCGGTGACGCTCGGCATAGAGCTTCACCAGGTCCATCGCCACCTTGCGGATCGCCTTGGCGGCCCGCTCCTTGGCGCGGGTCCAGGCGGTGCCGCCCATGCGGTTCAGCTCCGGCGCCTTCTCGCCGATGGCCCGGTAGCGGCCCAGGCTGCCCACCTGGTCCGCGGCCACCCGCAGCAGGCCATCGGCGTACTGCACCACCAGGTAATCGCGGGATTCGCCACTGATCGCCAGCTTCTCCAGCTTGAGGAAGCGGCCGATGCCGTGGGTGCGGTGCACGACGAAATCGCCGGGCACCATCCGGTTGGGATCGATGGTGCGGCTGGCCGCCCGCCGCCGCCGTCGCACCCAGCCGCCGGCGGCGAGGCTGTGCTGGCCGAAGATCTCCCGGTCGGTGAGCAGCACCAGCTTCCAGGCGGGCAGCTGCAGACCCTCCAGCTCGGCGTTGCCCCGGCTCTTGAGGGCCACCGGTGTGCCCTGCTCCACCAGCCGCTCGATCGCCGTCAGATCGGCGGCATTGGGTACGAAGCGGCAGACGCAGTCGTGCTCCTCCAGCAGGGCGACGGCGCGGGACGGCTGGGCGGAGACGATCCACACCCGCTCGCGCTCCCGCTGGTGGCCCTTGATCTGGCTGGCCAGGCGGCCGAACTGGTTGGGATGGGCGGCGACGGAGCGCCCGGCCAGATCGAGGCTGTTGGGGTGGCCGTCGCTCTCGTGCAGTTCCGCCAGGTCGAAGCCGGCAAAGCGAGCGGTGGCCTCCGTCACCACCTCAGCGGGCGGCCGGTGCAGGGACGGGGGCAGGAGGGACTGCAGCTCCAGCTCAGCGTGGTGCTGGTCCGCATGCTCGAACCAGGCCTGGCCGTGGGCGAGGCAGTGGCGCCGTTCGTCGATCGCCAGCCAGGTGTGCGGTGGCAGGTAATCGAGCAGGGAGGCGGGCTGGCCCCAGGCCAGGCCCATCAGCCGCCGCAGGCCCTCCGGGGCGCCGCCCTCCAGCAGGGTGTGCAAGCCCTCCGCCCCCAGCAGGGTTTCCAGTCCCTCCGGTAGCTGCTCCCGCAGGGCATCGGCCACCAGCGGGGCATGGCTGGTGGGGGTGATCCGCACCACGTCGATGGCATCGAGGGAGCGCTGGCTGGCGGGGTCGAACTCCCGCAGCTTCTCGATCTCCTCCCCGAAGCACTCCAGCCGCACGGGCAGCTCGGCGCTCACCGGGTACACATCGAGGATGTCGCCGCGGCGGCTCCAGCTGCCCTCCTGCTCGACCGTGGCCACCCGCTCGTAGCCCAGATGGGTGAGGCGGCGCCCCAGGTCGTCGCCCTCCAGGCTGTCGCCGCGGCGCAGGGACAGGCAGAGGGAGGCCAGGGCGGCGGGGGGTGGCAGGTGGGGCTGGAGAGCGCGCTCGGTAGCGACGATCACCCCCCGCCAGGCGTAGGCGACCCTGTCGCCGTCCACGAGTTCGGCCAGCACCTGCAGCTGGCCCCAGGTGATCTCACTGGTGGGGTCGAACGGTTCGTAAGGGGATCCTTCGGAGCTGGGGTAGAGCTGGCAGGAGGGCCAGCCCATCAGTTCCAGCAGGGCGCTCCAGCGGCCCGCCTCCTCCAGGGTGGGCACCACCACCAGCAGGGGGCTGTTCTCCTGCCGGGCCAGGGCAGAAGCCAGCAGGGCCCGGGCGGCCCGACCGGCGCCGCTGAGCCGCAGCCGCTCAGCCCGGGTGCAGCGCTGGCGCACCTCGCCGGTGAGGGCCACCTGCTGGAGCTGGCGCACCAGGGCGGAGAGGGGCATGGGCGGCGAAGCAGAACGGAGCAGGATCCTCGCAACAGGCGGCCCGAGCCGGCGCGAGACTGTTGGTTCCGGAGGAGGGCCGATGACCCGCTACCGCTGCCGCCGCTGCGCCGCTCGGCCCCCCTTTCCCCTCTCCACGGGGCTTGGGGGCTCGGTGGTCTGCGGCCACTGCGGCAGCCTGATGGAGCGGCGCGGCTGGTTCTCCGGGGGGGGCGTCCTGCTGGCGGGCGCGCTGCTTCTGGGGTTGGGGGTCGCGGCCGTGCCGGAGGCCATCGACGGCCTGACGAGCGTAGCCTCCAGCGTGCCGAGCCTCTCCAGGGCGGTGGCCCGGCTCGATCCGCCGCCCGTGCCGGAGCGCCGCCCGCTGGCCCTGCTGCAAGGCGACCTGGTGGAGCGGCTGGCGGAGGCCGACCTGGCCTGGATTCCCACCAGCGAGCCGATGGCCGGCGGCGGCATTCGCTATCAGTTCCGCCGTCGTCTCGGCGAACCGGAGCCGAGCCTGGAGCAGATCCAGGGCATGATCGCCAACCCGCCCGATTACAGCGAGGAACGGGAAGCGATCGGCCTCCTGCTGCGGGAGCTGGAGCGGGTGGGCGTGGCGATCGACATGGAAGCCACCCGCAAGCCGGGAGCGGCCGGCGAATGGGACCACGCCGAACGCACGATCCGACTACAGCCGCATGTGGTGGAGAAGGGGACGGTGGAGTTCCTGCGGGTGCTGAACCACGAGGCGATTCACGTGGCCCAGAGCTGCGCCGGCGGTGGCCTACGGGCCCGTCCGCGCTCCCTGGGCCTCAGCAAAGTGATGCACCCGGAGATGGAGGCGCAGCTGAAGGACCCCATGTATGCCGACAGTCCGTTCGAGGAGCGGGAGCTGGAGCGGGAGGCCTATGCCAACCAGAACCAGATCGGCCTGGGGGCAACACTGCTGCGCCGCCACTGCCGCCCTCACCCCACGCTGGCCATGTGGCGCATCAGCTCCAGGCATTTGCCCGCGTAGCCCCATTCGTTGTCGTACCAGGCGACGAGCTTCATGAAGGTGTCGGTGAGGGCGATACCGGCGTCGGCGTCGAACACCGAAGTGCAGCTCTCGCCGATGAAGTCGTTGGAAACCACGGCTTCCTCGGTGTAGCCGAGCACGCCGCGCATCGGCCCTTCCGCAGCGGCGCGGATCGCCTGCTTCACCTGCTCATAGCTGGCGGGACGCTCCAGGTTGACGGTGAGATCCACCACCGACACGTCCGGGGTGGGCACGCGGAAGGCCATGCCCGTGAGCTTGCCGTTGAGGGCTGGGATCACCCGGCCGACGGCCTTGGCGGCTCCTGTGGAGGAGGGGATGATGTTCTGGCCGGCCCCGCGGCCGCCGCGCCAGTCTTTTGCCGAAGGGCCATCCACCGTCTTCTGGGTGGCGGTGGTGGCGTGCACGGTGGTCATCAGACCGCTGGCGATGCCGAAGTTGTCATGCACCACCTTGGCGAGGGGCGCCAGACAGTTGGTGGTGCAGGAGGCGTTGGAGACGATCTCCTGGCCGGCGTAGGCGCTGTGGTTCACACCCATCACGAACATCGGCGTGTCGTCCTTGGAGGGGGCCGAGAGGACAACCCGGCGGGCGCCGGCGGCGATGTGCTGGCGGGCGGTGGCGTCGGTGAGGAAGAAGCCGGTGGATTCGAGCACGTAATCGGCCCCCACATCGCCCCAGGCCAGGGCAGCGGGATCCCGTTCGGCGGTGATGCGGATCGCCCGGCCGTTCACCACCAGGGCGCCATCCCGCACCTCCACGCTGCCGTCGAAGCGGCCATGGGTGGAGTCGTAGCGGAGCATGTAGGCGAGGTAATCGACCTCGATCAGGTCGTTGATCCCCACCACCTCGATGTCGCTCTGGCGGCAGGCGTGGCGGAAGGCCAGACGGCCGATGCGGCCGAAGCCGTTGATGCCGACGCGGAGGGTCATGGTCGTCGCGGAGAACTCTGGGGCGCGGTGGCAGCGGAG
>JBEIHT010000096.1:0-9246 GCA_040381155.1 Aphanothece sp. | reverse complement strand
GGCGGCGGCGGCGCCCCCGGCCAAGGCCCCGCCGGCCGCAGCGGCCCCGCGCGCCGCACCGCCGACCCCGGTGCTGGTGGGGGTGGTGGCGGCGGCCGGGCGGGCGGGATCGGCGATCTTCCAGGTGGGGGAGGTCACCACCAGCGTCGGCGTCGGGGAGGCGATCGGCACCAGTGGCTGGAGGCTGCGGTCCGCCGCGAGCGACACCGCGGAGATCGAGCGGGACGGGGAGGTGCGCCGGGTGTCGATCAGCACCGGCAGCTAGCGCGTCGCCGCCCGCGCGCTCCCTAGGCTCAGACCCACCCCAGGCCCGAGACCGCTGATGCTCGCCGCCCCGTCGCGGTTGATCCCCTCCCCGCACTCCGTCTGGCAGGCCCCCCTGGCGGATGTGCTGGAAGCCCGGGCGGGGCGGGAGCTCAGCGGCGCCTGGAAGCTGATGCTGCTCGGCGATGGCAGCCCCACCCGCCATCTGCAACTGCTCACGGGCGATCCGGTGGAGGTGGAATTGATCGCCATGGCGCCGGACACGGGCCAGGGTGCGGCGACGCCGGCCCAGGTGGCCGAGCTGGAGGAGCCGCTGCTGCGCCGTCAGGTGTGGCTCAACTGCGGCGGCCGCACCCTCGGCTGGGCGGAGAGCTGGTGGAACCAGGCCGAGGCGGAGGCCAACCTGCAGGACCGTTCCCTGCCGATCTGGCGCAGCCTGACGGCCGGACGGGCGGAGCTGTTCCGGGAGGTGGACGGCCTGGGCCAGGTGCAGGCGGCGTGGCTGGAGGAGCGCTTCGGCGCCAGCGGCCCCTTCTGGAGCCGCCACTACCGCTTCTTTCGCCAGGGCAAGGAGCTGACGGTGATCCGCGAGGTGTTTTCACCGGCCCTGGCGGAGTGGCTGGGGCCAACCCCAAGCGGCGAAGGCTTTCTGGCAATTCTTCATGATGACCGCAACTCATCACAGTGAGGACTTGACGGATTGACGCCCAGGCTGGTGCAGCCAGCATTCGGGCACTTGCGATGCCGCCATGGCCGCCTCCGTCCGTCCCGCCCACCGCCGCTCGGCCGCCACGCTGCGCAGCAGCGGCGACCCACCCCCCCGTCAGGTGTCCGAGTCGGCGGTCCCCGACGAGCGGCTGCAGGAGCGCCGCCTGGTGGGCCTCTGGGCCGACCTGCTCAGCGCCCTGCAGCAGGGGTCACCGGGGATCGCCACCTCGGCTGAGGAGATGGCCGGCGATCTGCCGCGCGAGCTGGTGGTGCCGGTGAACCGGGAACTGCGCCAGCGCGGCTGCAGCTTCCAGGTGTCCCTGCTCAAGCGGGATGCGGCGCCGGCGCCCGCCTGCTCCCTGATCCGGGCCGCCGCCGATCCCCTCCTGCGCGACTGAGGCAGGGGCCAGCCCCGCCGTCCTCAGGGCCGCCGCCGGGTGGAGCGGGGCAGGGGACGGCCGCTTTGGGTTGGCGGCTCCGCGGGGCTTTGCCGGGGCTGGGGCGCCGCGGCGGGTCGCTGCCAGCGGGGCACGCTGAAGCTGTCCTCGTCGGGCCAGTCGTCAGCGGCGGCGGGATTGGGGGCGGCGGCGGGCGGGGCCGGCGACGGCGGGGCCGTGCGCCGCGAGATCGCCTCGAGGCCGCGGCGGCGGCTCGCCATCGGGGGGGGGACCTCCTGCCAGGGCTCGCGCCAGTCGTCGCCGTCGTCGAGCAGCCAGTCCACCCGGTCCTCCAACCAGCGGCCCAGGCCCCCCGAGCGGGCCGGCGGGCGGGAGCCGGGGCGGGCACCGGCCACCCCATCCACCAGTTGCCGACCGGCGCTCACCAAGCGGTCGAGCCGCTGCTCCAGCGGGACACCGCCCCGCTCACTGCGCGGATCGCGCGGATCGCGTGGATCGCGTGGATCGCCGTCGCTGCCGTATCGCACCATGCCGTCAAGGTAGCGAGCGCCCCACCCCTCAGCGGCGCGGCAGGCTGTGGCGGCCGGCGAGCCAGCGCTCCCGCCCGAGCCCCAGCAGGGCGATGGTGAGGCCACCCCACTCCAGGCTCCAGAGAAAGGTGAGCAGCACAGGGGACGGAGCGATGGGACCGACCTTAAGCCGCGTTCGGCTCGAACACCAGCAGGCAGCTGGCGTGCCAGCGGCCGCCGTGGTGGCGCTCGCAGCAGGGGCGGCAGGCCAGGTTGCTGCGCCGCCGCCGGTACGGGGCGGTGACGCCGCAGCGGGGACAGCGGGCGAGCCAGCGGGCCGCCTCCACCGGCACGGGATAGCGGTGGCGCAGGGTCACCTCGAAGTCGGCCTGGGCGGCGTTGATCGCGGCCATGCGGGAGCGGAAGAGGGGGCCGTGCACCTCGCGCACTTCGAGCACCCGGTCCACCCAGGCGTGGATCATCTCGTGGCAGAGCGTGCCAAGGGTGGCCTGGCGCGGCAGGGGCTCCAGCAGCGGCCGCGACAGCACGATCTCGCACAGGTCCCGGCCCAGACCGTCGACACCGCGGCGGTAGAGGCCGGCGGTGCGGGTGAGGCGGCCATCGCTCCAGCGCAGCGCCACCAGGGGCCGACCCTCCACCGCCAGGCTGCCGTCGAAATGCTCCCGGTTGAGGCGGTGGAAGAGGGGCAGGAGGGGTTCGAGGGGCACGGGGGAGGGGGCTCCGCGCGCCGCATCATCGCCGGCCCGGCGGGATGGTGGGGTCTTCGGGCAGACTCTGGGCCAACGTCGTCCCCAAGATCCGCCATGGACTGGAGCCTGGCCCGCACCCTCGGCACGAAGGCCCTGTTGGCGGGCGCCATCGCCCTGCTGCTGTTCTGGACGATCAGCGCCGTCAAGCTGGTGCTCAGCGCCCGTGGCATCAACCCGCTGCTCAAGCAGTTCTTCACCCAGGTGGCGGCCGGCCAGATCGATGGGGCCTATCTGCTCACCACCAAGAACTACCGCTCCCATGTGAACCGCCAGCAGTTCATCCGCTTCCTGGCGGGGCTGCAGCTGAACAAGTACCGCAACCTGAAATCCGGCCGGCCGCGCCTGCAGGAGGACCAGATCATCCTGACGGTGAAGCTCAAGTCGGAGGACAACGAGGAGCTGCCCCTCGATTTCACCTTCGTGAAGGTGGATGAGGCCTGGCGGGTGGACCGCATCCAGAAGCCGGCCGCGGCGTGAACGGGTCGCCGCGGCCGCCGCAGCCGGACCCGGCGGGCCGCGCGCAGGAGTTGCGCGCCCTGCTCAACCGGGCCGCCCACGCCTACTACGTGCTGGATGCGCCGTTCCTGGAGGATGCGGTCTACGACCGGTTGTACCGGGAGCTGGAGGAGCTGGAGGCGGCCCATCCCGAGCTGATCAGCCCGGACAGCCCCACCCGACGGGTGGGGGGGGAGCCGGCGGAGGGGTTCCAGAGCGTGGCCCACCGCATCAGCCTGCTCAGCCTCGACAACGCCTTCTCGATCAAGGAGCTGGAGAGCTGGTATGTGCGGCTGCTGCGCGCCCTCGACCGGCGGCCGGACACGGCGCTGGCGGTGGTGGGGGAGCTGAAGATCGATGGCAACGCCCTGGCCCTGAGCTACGAGGACGGCGTGCTGGTGCGGGCCGCCACCCGGGGCGACGGGGAGCGGGGCGAGGAGATCACCGCCAACGTGCGCACGATCCAGAGCGTGCCCCTGCGGCTGCAGCTGGAGAATCCGCCCGCCTGGCTGGAGGTGCGTGGCGAGGCCCTGATCCCGGATGCCACCTTCGCGGCGATTAACGAGGAGCGGCAGCGGCGCGGCGAGCCCGCCTTCGCCAACCCCCGCAACGCCTGCGCCGGCACCCTGCGGCAGCTGGACGCGCGGGTGGTGGCGGAGCGCCGCCTCGACTTCTACGCCTACACCCTGCACCTGCCCCCCCAGTGGCGGGCGGCGGGGGACGACCCGGCGGAGCCCGCCAGCCAGTGGGAGTCACTGCAGTGGCTGCGGCGCGTGGGCTTCCGGGTGAACCCCAACGCCGAACGGCTGCCCGACCTGGCGGCGGTGGAGGCCTTCTTCCTGGCCTGGGAGGAGCGGCGCCACGGCCTGGCCTACGCCACCGACGGGGTGGTGGTGAAGCTCGACGACCTGCGCCTGCAGGCGGACGCCGGCTTCACCCAGAAGGCGCCCCGCTGGGCGATCGCCCTCAAGTACGCCGCCGAGGAGGCCCCCACCCGCCTGCGCCGGCTGGTGGTGCAGGTGGGCCGAACGGGAGCCGTCACCCCGGTGGCGGAGTTCGAACCGGTGCCCCTGGCCGGCACCACGGTCAGCCGGGCCACGCTGCACAACGCTGACCGGGTGGCGGAACTCGCCCTCCATGAGGGGGACACGGTGGTGGTGCGCAAGGCCGGCGAGATCATCCCCGAGGTGGTGCGCGTCCTGCCGGAGCTGCGGCCGGCCGGCGCCCGGCCCCTGGCCCTGCCCCACATCTGCCCGGAGTGCGGCTCGGAGCTGGTGCGCGAGAGCGGCGAGGCGGCCACCCGCTGTGTGAACAACGGCTGCCCGGCGATCCTGCGGGGCTCCCTGCGCCACTGGGTGAGCAAGGCGGCCCTGGATGTGGACGGCTTCGGCAGCCGCCTGATCGAACAGCTGGTGGACCGGGGCGTGGTGCGGGGGATCCCCGACCTGTACCGCTTGAGCGCCGCCGAGCTGGCCTCGCTGGAGCGGCTGGGGGAGCGTTCGGCGGCGGCGCGGGTGGAGGCCCTGGCGGCCTCCAGAAGGCGCCCCTGGTCGCGCCAGCTCTATGGCCTCGGCATCCACCACGTGGGCGAGGTGAACGCCAGGGCGCTGGCGCGGGCCTTCCCCAGCGCCGCTGAGCTGGAGGCCGCCGCCATGCTCTCCCCGGAGCGGCTGACGGAGGTGCACGGCATCGGCGAGACGATCGCCGAGAGCCTGCGGCAGTGGTTCGCCACCGCCGCCAACCAGGCGCTGCTGGTGGAGCTCGAACGGGTGGGCTTCCCCCTGGCGGCGGGCGAGGCGGAGCGGCAGGCGGCGGCCGGCGGCGGGGCTGGCGGCGGCGCGGGGACGCTGACGGGGCAGACCTTCGTGCTCACCGGCACCCTGCCCAGCCTCAGCCGCCGCGAGGCCCAGACCCTGATCGAAGCGGCGGGGGGCAAGGTGAGCGGCTCGGTGAGCAAGAAGACCAGCTACTTGGTGGCCGGCGAGGAGGCGGGCAGCAAGCTGAGCAAGGCGGAAGCGCTGGGGGTGCCGGTGCTGGATGAGGCGGGGCTGCGGGCGCTGCTGGGCTGAAACCGCCGGCATGTGTGGGATCAGGACAGTCCCCTGCAGGAACCGGACGGGCTGAGTAACATGCGCAGCAGGATCTGGCGGACGCCGGTGGACCGCGACATCAGCCTCCGGTTCGATCCCTTCCCCGGCCGCGGCCTGGCTTCTGCGGATGCGGCCCTGGCGGTTGCCCCTGCCGCGCCTGCTCCCCAGTCGCTGCCAGCGCCGCCGGACCCGCCGGAAATCGTTCTCGCGGAGCTGAGCGAACCCACCTGGAGAGCCCTGGCCCGCCACGACCTGCTCCTGCCCCTCCTGCGCCAGACCGTGATCGCCGAGGCGATCCGCGAGGTGCGGCTCAGCGAGGAGGAGCGGATCCCGGCGCAGCAGGCCTGGGCGCGCCGCCAGGGCATCCGCTCGGCGGAGCAGTTGCAGGCCCATCTGGCCAGCCGTGATCTCACGGAGGCGGAGGCCACCTGGCAGGCGGAGCTGCCCGTTCGCGTCCAGCGCCACTGCCAGGCGCACTTCTCCCCGCGGGCCGAGCAGCGCTTCCTGGCCCGCAAACCCCAGCTCGATCAGGTGATCTACAGCCTGCTGCGGGTGGAGGACGCCTCCCTGGCCCGCGAGCTGTACCTGCGCATCGCCGAGGGGGAGGCCGACTTCGCCGAACTGGCGGCCACCTATTCCAAGGGTCCGGAGCAGGCCACCCGCGGCATCGTGGGTCCGGTGCCCCTGCTGCAGGCCCATCCCACCCTGGCGGAACGGCTGCGCACCAGCCGCCCCGGCGAGCTGCAGCCCCCCATCGCCATCGACCAGTGGTGGCTGGTGGTGCGGCTGGAGCGGCTCCACTCCGCCAGCTTCGATGAGGAGATGGCCCAGCACATGGCGCGCGAACTGTTCGAGGAGTGGGTGGAGGAGGAGGTGCGCCAGCGGCTGGCGGAGCGGGCCCGGACGCGATGACCAGCACCATCCCCTCCCAGTTGGAGAGCGGCCTGGGGCGCGCCCCCTTCGATCGGCTCAGCGAGCGGGGCCGCCAATCCCTGCGGCAGGGGGGCCAGATCTGCCACTTCGCGGAAGGGCAGGCGCTCAGCTCCGCGGAGGTGATCGGCGATCGGGTGCTGCTGCTGCTGGAGGGGGAGGCGCGCCTGCTGGGCGAGCGGGACGGCCGGCCCTTCACCCTGGAGCGGCTCGGCCCCGGGGCGATCGTCGGGCTGGTGTCGATGCTGCGCACCGAAGCCTGCGAGCAGGTGAGCGCCGCCACGCCGGTGCTGGCCCTGGCCATCCCCGACGCCCTGATGCTGGAGCTGCTCACGGCGGAGCGGGAGGCGGAGTTCCGCGGCTGGGCCCAGCGGCAGCTCTGGACCGCCGAACTGCACGCCCTGCTGATGCAGGCGGAACAGGCCCGCGCCGGCGGCTTCGACCCGCTGCTGTGGCGGCGACGCCTGGAGAGCCTGCGCCCCCGCTGCCGCGCCGTGGCCGCGGAGGATCTGGCCGCCGCGCCGGCGGCCGAGGGCGAACGGCTGCTGCTGGCCAGCGCCAACGTGGCCGAGCTGCCCCTGGGCACCAGCCTGGCCAGCGGCGCCCCCCTGCCCCAACCGCGGCCGCCCCTGCCCCTGCGGTTGGTGGTGCTGCCCGCCGAAGCCCTAGAGCCGGCCCCGTCGGCGGCGGACAGCGCCGCTGCGGACCCCAGGGCCGAGGGCGCCAGTGCGGAGGGGGCCGCCGACGGGGCCGGGGAAGGCGGCGCCGGGCTGGAGCCCCTGCCCACCAGCCTCGATCTGGGCCAACCCAACCGCTCGCGGGGCCTGCAGCTGGTGCGCGCCAGCGGCGTGCTGGAGGAGACCCTGGCCTGCTTCCAGATGCTCGGCCGGCTGCTGGAGCTGCCCTACCGGCGCGATTCGGTGGAGAAGATCCTGCGCGACAAGCTGCGCCGCGGCCAGAAGCCCGACCTGCAGCTCTGCGGCCAGATCGCCGCCATGCTCGGCCTGCTGGTGAGCGGCGCCCGCGTGCCGGCGGCGGCCGCCACCCGCCTGATCACCCCCTGCCTGATCCCCTGGAAGGAGAGCTTCGCGGTGGTGTCCGCCAGCAACGCCGCCGGCCTCACCCTGGCCTCGCCGGCGGAGGGCTGGGTGCGGCTGAAGCCGGCCCAGATCGCCGAGCTCTGGCCGGAGGGGTTCGAGGTGCTGCTGCTGGAGCGCAGCACCGCCACGCCGGAGCAGCGCTTCGGCCCGGGCTGGTTCTGGCCGGCCCTGAAGCGCTACCGGGGGATGTTGATCCAGGTGCTGATCGCGTCCTTCGTGGTCCAGCTGTTCAGCCTGGCCAATCCGCTGCTGATCCAGGTGATCATCGACAAGGTGATCGCCCAGCGCAGCCTCGACACGCTGCAGATCCTGGGCATGGCGCTGGTGGTGGTGACCCTGATGGAGGGGGTGATCGGCTCGCTGCGCACCTTCCTGTTCACCGACACCACCAATCGCATCGACCTGCGCCTCGGCGCCGAGGTGATCGACCACCTGCTGCGGCTGCCGCTGGGCTATTTCGATCGCCGGCCGGTGGGGGAGCTGGGCACCCGCATCGCCGAGCTGGAGAAGATCCGCAATTTCCTCACCGGCCAGGCGCTGATCACGGTGCTGGATGCCGCCTTCTCGGTGATTTACATCATCGTGATGGCGCTCTACAGCTGGCTGCTCACCTTGATCGCTTTAGCGGTGCTGCCGATCCAGATCGGCATCACCCTGCTCGGCGCGCCCCTGTTCCGGCGCCAGTACCGCCAGGCCGCCGAGGAGAACGCCCGCACCCAGAGCCACCTGGTGGAGGTGCTCACCGGCGTGCAGACGGTGAAGGCCCAGAACGTGGAGATGGTGAGCCGCTGGAAATGGCAGGACTCCTACGCCAAGTACATCTCGCGCACGTTTGAGAAAACGGTCACCGGCACCTTCCTGAATGAGAGCAGCCAGGTACTGCAGAAGCTCTCCCAGCTGCTGGTGCTCTGGGTGGGGGCCACGATGGTGCTGAAAGGGGAGCTCACCCTCGGCCAGCTGATCGCCTTCCGGATCATCAGCGGCTATGTCACCCAGCCGCTGCTGCGGCTCTCCTCGATCTGGCAGAACATCCAGGAGCTGCGGGTGTCGTTCGAGCGGCTGGCGGATGTGGTGGACACCCCGGAGGAATCCAGCGCCGCCGACCGGGCCAATATTCCGCTGCCGCCGGTGGAGGGGGAGGTGGTTTTCGAGAACGTGTGCTTCAGCTTCAACCCCGGCGCCAGCGAGGTGCTCACCAACATCAACCTGCACGTGGCCAAGGGCACGTTTGTGGGCATCGTGGGCCAGAGCGGCAGCGGCAAGAGCACGCTGATGAAACTGCTGCCCCGCCTCTATTCCCCCACCAAGGGCCGCATCCTCGTGGATGGTTACAACATCGACAAGGTGGAGCTCTATTCGCTGCGCCGCCAGATCGGCATCGTGCCCCAGGATCCGCTGCTGTTCAGCGGCACGATCAGCGAAAACATCGCCCTCACCGCCCCCGATTCGCCGAGCGATGCGATCGTGCGAGCCGCCCGCATCGCCGGCGCCCACGAGTTCATCATGGACCTGCCGGCGGGCTACAGCACGCCGCTGGGGGAGCGGGGCGCCTCCCTCTCCGGCGGCCAGCGCCAGCGCATCGCCATCGCCCGCACCTTGCTGAGCAACCCGCACATGCTGGTGCTGGATGAGGCCACCAGCGCCCTCGATTACGACACCGAGCGCCAGGTGTGCGACAACCTGCGCGAAGCGATGTCGCACGCCACGGTGTTCTTCATCACCCACCGCCTCAGCACCATCCGCCGGGCCGACCGGATCGTGATGATGCACCAGGGGGCGATTGTGGAGGAGGGAACCCACGCGGAGTTGATGGCCCTGAAGGGCCGCTACTTCGCCCTCTATCGCCAGCAGGAGGCGAGCTGATGGCCCCGAACCTCTTCCGCCAGGCCCAGGACGGCCTGGAGCGCCTGGTGCACACGGACAACGACGATGTGGTGCTGCAGCAGTCGCGCTTCTGGGCGCGCAGCATCACCTGGACCCTG
>JBEIHT010000095.1:0-9292 GCA_040381155.1 Aphanothece sp. | reverse complement strand
GATCAGGGCCTGGTCGCTGCGGCGGCCGGCGGTGCAGCCGAGGCCGTCCACGTACCAGCGCTCGGTGGCCGCCAGATCGGTGGAGGGGATCGAGAGGTGGAAGCGGGGCGTGCTCATGGACCGGAGGAGACGCCGGACAGCTCAGAACAGGAGATTAAGGAGGGCGAGCAGAGCCCCATCGCAACCCCGGCTACCGATCACCCCCAGGCCCACCGGCAACCCGTCCACCAAGGCGCCGGGACGGCTGAGCTGGGGCAGCCCGCCCAGGCCGGTCAGGGCGCCGAGGATCAGCAGCCGGCGCAGCACGCCATCGTCGCTGCGGTCGTGTCCCAGGGAGCCCCGCGGCGGCGCGGGGCAAGGGGTGAGGGGCAGCAGCAGCAGGGCACCCCCGTCCTGCCCGCCGGGGCGCAGCAGCCTGTCGAGGTGGCCGCGCAATTGCTCCCGCTGGGCCAGGGCGGGGGCCAGCAGGGTCCGATCGCGCCCTGCCACCAGCTCCCGGTTGCGCCGCAGGGCCGGGCCGATCGGCAGGTCGGCGGGCAGCGGCGCCAGGCTGCGCTCCACCTCCTGCCACTGGATCGGTTGCAGGATGGCCAACAAGGCCTCGGGGCCGGCCAGCTCCAGCTCCCCCAGGGGCAGGGGATCCAGCGGCAGCGCCAGCGCGGCGGCCAGCCGCCGGGCCTCCGCCATCAGGGCGGTGTGCACCGGAGCCTCCGCCAGAGCCCACAGCTCCGGAATCCAGAGCAGGCGCCGGGGCGCGATTGCCGTCAGCGGAGGTGGCGGCCCCTCGCCGGGGGCAGCGGCCAGCAGCACCGCCATCACCCGCTCCAGGGTGGTGCCATCACGGGCGAGGGGACCCACCACATCGAGGCTGGGGGCCAGGGGCGCCACCCCCTGGAGGGAGACGGCGCCGTGGCTGGGCCGAAAGCCCCACAGCCCGCACCAGCTCGCCGGCACCCGCACGGAGCCGGCGGTATCGGTGCCGAGGGCGCAATCGGCCTGGGCGAGGGCCACCGCCGCGGCGCTGCCGCTGCTGGAGCCGCCCGTGATCCGGCCGGGCGCCCGGGGGTTGGGGGGGGTGCCCCCCCAGGGGTTCTCACCGCTGAGGCCAAAGGCGAACTCATCCAGCCAGGTGGTGCCGACGCAGACCGCACCGGCGCCGAGCAGGGCCTGCACGCAGGGGGCGTCGACCTGGCTTGGCTTCTGCCAGGAGGCCCAGTGGGGGTTGCCCCGTCCGAGCGGGCAGCCCCGCACTGCGATCATGTCCTTCACGGCGAAGCGCAACCCCGCCAGGGGGCCGTCCTCACGCAGGCGACGCTCAAAGCGCCAGGTCCAGACCGGATCTGTGCCGCTCAGAACCACTCCCCCCAAGCTGTTCAGGCCTCCCTCCCACTCTGCTCCGACTCAGACCGCCGCAGGGTTCGCCGGCAGGAGCCTGATCCGCCTCCCCCGCCGTGCGGAAGTCCCCGAATGGGGAGATTGGCCGGATGAGCAGGAATACCCGCTGACCTGGAACCGTGGCGCCCGTTACGGATCGGCCGGGGCCAGGCTGCGTGGATGGGGTGACCCAGCTTCGAGGGCGACGTGGAGCCGCTGTTCTGCCACTACCGCAACACCAGCGACCGCCTGCGCATTGTGCGCTGCTGCGGGCCGGAGGGGTTCCTGCTCGAGCGGGTGGTGTTCCCCTTCGAACGGCTCAGCTTCTGCTGCCCTCCCGCCAGCGAGGTGCAGGTCTGGATCCATGGCCGCGCCGGCGCCGAACTGGAGGAGACCGTGTCGGCCGAGGAGCTGCACAGCCCCGAGCGGGGACCGGGTCCGGCCCCGGCCTGGTGGCCGCCCCTGCCGCCCCGCGCCATCGGCGTGCGCGAGAACGGCAGCGCCGTCTGCCTCGAAGGGCCCTGAGGCCGTCCTTCAAGCCCCACGGCACCCCGGCCGCCGGCAACGGCGAGCACGCCTCCCCAAGATGGGGCCCATGGAGAGTTGCGAGCGGCGCATCAGGGTGCCCGGCCCGGCCGGGCTGGAGCTGCCCCTGCGCGGCTGGATCTCGGCGTCGCCGGAGCGCGGCCGGTTGGTGGCGGTGCATGGCATCGGCGGCCATTCCGGCCAGTTCCGAGGCCTGGCGGAAACCCTGGGGCCCCGGGGCTGGACGGTGTGGGCCCCGGACCTGCCGGGCCATGGCCTCGCCCCCGGGCCGCGGGGCTGGGTGAACGACTGGGGGGAGCTGGGCCAGGCGGTGGCCACGGCCCTGGCCGAGGCGGGTGGCGGGGCCGCGGCGCCACCACTGGTGCTGCTCGCCCACAGCCTGGGGGGGGCGGTGTGCCTCGATCTGGTCCTGCGGGAGCCGGCCATCGCCGCCGGCCTGCGGGGGCTGGTGCTCTCTAATCCCGCCCTCGACGCCGGCGGCATCGCCCCCTGGCGGCTGCTGATGGCGCGCCTGCTCTCGGGGCTGTGGCCCCACTTCACCCTCGACACCGGCATCGCCATGGCCGCCGCCAGCCGCGATCCGGCCGTGCTGGAGCGTCTGAACAGCGATCCGTTGCGCCACAGTCGCTGCAGCGCCCGGCTGGGGGCCGGCTTCCTCACCACCGCCGCCAGCCTGGCCCGCCGGGCGCCGGAGCTGCGGTTGCCCCTGCTGCTGCTCCAGAGCGGTGCCGACACGGTCACCGGCCCGGCGGCGGCCCAGCGCTTCTTCGCCGCCGCCGGCAGCGCCGACAAGACCTGGCGCCTCTATCCCGAAAGCCTGCACGAGCTGTTCGACGACCTCGATCGCCACGCCGTGCTGGCGGACCTGAGCACCTGGCTGGAGGCCCATGGCCGCTGAGCGTGGCGTGCCCACCGGCCTGCGGCCTCCCCTGCGGCCGATCCCCGCCGCCTTCGATGGCCGCCTGCTGGCCCTGCTCCAGGCGGTCCTGCCCCTGCTGCTGCGGCTGCGCCTGTTCCCCTGGCTGCCGGCGGGGATCCGGGAGCTGCAGGTGGGGAACGGCGACACCCTCTGCCGCTGTCTGCACCGCTTCGGGCGGGGCGAAATCCGCCTGATCCTGGCCTTCCGCCATGTGGAGGTGGACGATCCCCTGGCGGCCCTCTGGCTGCTGGGCCACGACATGCCCCGGCGGGCCCGGCGACTGGGGCTGGCGATCGGCCGGCCGGTGCACGCCCACTTTCTGTTTGACCGGGGCATGACCCTCTGGGGCGGTGGCGGCCTGGGCTGGCTGCTGGGTCGACTCGGCGGCATCTCGCTGCGTCGCGGCCGGCGGCCCGACTGGACGGCCCTGCGCCAGGCCCGCCAGCTGGTGCGGGAGGGCCGCTTCCCCTTCGCCCTGGCGCCGGAGGGAGCCACCAACGGCCATGGGGAGCGCATCGGACCGCTGGAGCCCGGTGCTGCCCAGCTCGGCCTCTGGTGCCTGGAGGACCTGGAGCGCTCCGGCCGCCGCCAGGAGGTGCTGATCCTGCCGATCGCCCTTCAGTACCACGCCCTGCGGCCCGACTGGCGGCAGCTGGCCGGGCGGATGGGCCCGCTGGGCCTGGCCCCCTGGCCGGCGGACGGCCTGGCGCCCGGCCCGGAGCGGCTCCATCCGCGCCTGGTGCGGCTGGGGGAGAGCCTGATCGGGCGGCTGGAGCGCTTTGAGGGGCTGGCCGCCGATCCCGCCCTGGGCCGGAGTCAGCGCCTGGAGCGCCTGCGGGAGCGCACGCTGGCGGTGGCGGAAGAGCAGCTGGGGCTGCGGGCCAGCGGCACGCCGGAGAGCCGCTGCCGCCGCATCGAGGAGGTGGTCTGGACTCGGGTCTTCCCCGACGATCTCCCCCCCCTGGAGCGCCTCTCCCCCCTGGAGCGGGGCCTGGCGGACTGGCGGGCGCGGGAGGCCTCCCTGGCGGAGCGGCACATGCGCCTGGCGGAGAGCGCCGTGGCGGTGAGCGGCACCTACGTGCAGGAGCGCCCCACCTATGAGCGGTTCCTGGAGACCACCCTGCTGATCCATGACGTGCTGGCCCGGCTGCGGGGCGACCGGCTGCCGGCCCGGCCGCGGCTGGGGGCCCGTGGCGTGCGCCTGACCGTGGGCGACCCCCTCTCGGTGCGGCAGCACCGGGACGCCGCTGGAGTCGCCGGGGCGGCGCCGGCGCGCCGCTCCGCCCAGCGGGCCGTGATCGCCTCCCTCAACGCCGCGATTCGCCGCAGCTTCGAGGCCGCCCTGCTCTGATCCCCTTCCCTGCTGCCGCCATGCCCCCGTCCCGCCTCCCCTCCGGCCTGGTCTGCGATCCGGCCTACCGCCTGCACGACACGGGCGCCTTCCATCCGGAGCGCCCCGGGCGGGTGGATGCGGTGCTGCAGGGCCTCCACCTGGCCGGGCTGCTGGAGCGCTGCCGGCTGATCGCCCCCCGCCCTGCCAGCGAGGCCGAGCTGCTGCGGGTGCACACCCCCGCCTACCTGGAGCGGGTGGCGGCTGACATCGCCGCCGGCCGCCACCAGCTCTCCACGGGTGACACGGCGATCGGGCCGGAGTCGGAGCGGGTCGCCCGCCTGGCGGCCGGTGGGGTGCTGGCGGCGGTGGAGGCGGTGCTGGCCGGGCAGGTGGCGAACGCCTTCGCCGTGGTGCGGCCACCGGGGCACCACGCCAGCGCCGAGCGGGGCATGGGCTTCTGCCTCTACAACAACATCGCCATCGCCGCCCGCCATCTGCAGGCTGTGCACGGGATCGGCAGGATCCTGATCCTCGACTGGGACGTGCACCACGGCAACGGCACCCAGGCGATCTTCGAGGACGACCCCTCGGTGTTGGTGTGCAGCAGCCACCAGGCGCCGCTTTACCCGGGAACCGGCGCCCGCGCTGAGCGGGGCCGCGGCGCGGGCGTGGGCACCACCCTCAACTGCCCCCTGCCCGCCGGCAGCGGCGGGGCCGAGGTGCTGGCAGCCTGGCGGCAGGAACTGTTGCCGGCGGCGGCGGCGTTCGCGCCGGAGTTCGTGCTGATCTCCGCCGGCTTCGATTCCCGCCACGACGACCCCCTGGGTGGATTCCAGCTCACGGACGCCGACTTCGCCGAACTCACCCGGCTGGCGCTGGCGGTTGCGGATCGCCATGCCGGCGGCCGGCTGGTGTCGGCCCTGGAGGGGGGCTACGACCTGCCCGGCCTGGCGGCCGCCGGCGCCGCTCACATGGGGGCGTTGCTGGGCGATTGAGGTCCGTCGGTGGGGGCCTCCGCCAGGGCGGCCCACCAGCGCTCCACCACCGCCGGGGTGCCGTACCAGCTCGGGCCGAAGGCGCCGCCATGGGCCACCCCCTCCAGCACCACGGTCTGGGAGCCCTCCAGCAGGGCGGAGGGCACGGGCACCAGGCCGTCGCCGCGGTCGTGGGGATCGCCGCTGCTGTTGCGATAGGCCGCCGCCGCCAGCCGCCGGGCCGTGTCACTGGCCTGGCCGCGGGCCGGATCGAGATCCACCACCCCCGCCACCGACAGATAGCGCACCGCCGGGGCGAAGGGGCAGCCGGGCAGCCGCCGGGCCACCAGCTGCCGCAGCGGCGTGGCCTTGAGGGCCGTGTGGGGGCTGCCCAGGGTCACCAGGGTGTCGGCCCGGGCCCGGCCGTTCCAGCGCCGCCCCTCGAAGGGCTGGTCGTCGAGGAACAGGCGCAGCATCACCCCGCCGGAGCTGTGGCCCACCAGCGTCACCCGGCCGCTGGCGGAGGCCCGCACCTGCCGCTCCACCGCCGCCGCCACCCGGTCGAGGATGCGGGCCCAGGCGAAGGGCCAGACGGTGAGCAGCCATTCGGCGCGCCCCACCGGCACCAGCTCCACCGGCTGGCCGCTCAGGCGCGCCAGGGTGTCGACCATGGGTTGGTAGGCCTCCTGGGTGATCAGGAAGCCGCCGAGGATCACGATCGGTTGGTCTGTCGCCACCAGCGCCACCCCTCCAGGTTGATCAGCAGCCCGATCGCCAGCAGCACCACCATCAGAAACACCTGGTCACCGCGGGAATCGGGCACAACGATGTCGGCGATCAGATGGGGGATGTTGGTGACGGTATAGAGCACGGAGATCCAGAAGTGCAGCCGTCGCCAGGGCCGCCAGCGGGCCTCCGCCTCCGGATCACTGGCGGCCCAGGCGATCAGCAGGATCGCCGCCAGCGGGATCAGGAAATAGATCAACATCCCCCAGAACACCAGCGGCAGCCGGGCCGGTGGCACCTGGCTCTCGATCTCGGGCGAAAGACCATGGAACAGGGGCATCAGCCCCAGGTCCACGTGGAAGAGCATCGCCAGCAGGTAGGCGAACCACAGGGAGCGCAGGCGCAGGGCGTGATCGATCGGGCGCGGCATCACGGGCGGGGCTCCATTCGGATCCTGCCGCAGCCGCCCCGCAGGTGCCCAATGGCACGGGGATCTGTGACCTTCTCCGGCGCCGCGACGCCCCTGGCCGACGAGGATTGTTCTGGTGCCGTCGTCCGCCGGCCCGCCCCTCCGGATGATTCTGCCTTCCCCCGTTTGCCACAGCCCCGGCGGCGCCACCGCCGCCACACCATCGGCGCGGCAGGTGGCGCTGCTGGGGATGCCCAACACCGGCAAGTCCACCCTGTTCAACCGCCTCACCGGCGGCGACGCGCAGATCGCCAACTGGCCCGGCCTGACGGTGGACCTGCTGCGCGGCCCCCTGCCCCCCGGCCCCGACGGCCGCCCCGTGGAGCTGGTCGACCTGCCCGGCATCCACGACTTCCGGGGCAGCAGCGAGGACGAGGCGATCGTGCAGCGCTTCCTGCGGGCCACCCCGCCGGATCTGGTGGTGGTGGTGCTCAACGCCTCCCAGGTGGTGGCCCAGCTGCGGCTGCTGCTGCAGGTGCGCGCCCTCGGCCTGCCCACGGTGGTGGCCCTGAACATGAGCGATGAGGCCCGGCGCTGGGGGGTGCGGATCGACAGCGCCGGCCTGGCCCGGCGCCTGGAGCTGCCGGTGGTGCCGATCAGCGCCCTGCGTCGCGAGGGGATCGGCAGCCTTCTGGCGGCGATCCACGCGGTTGCCGCCAGCCCGGCGCCATCGCCGACGTCACCGCCGGCCGATCCGGCGGCGCTGGAGACCCTGCGCCTGGAGCTGGCCGCCGCCTGCGTGCGCCAGCCGGCCCATTCCCCCAACCGCCACAGCCGCCGGGTCGATCGCCTGCTGCTCCATCCGCTGGTGGGGCCGCTGCTGTTCCTGCTGATCGTGGCGGTGATGTTCCAGGCGATCTACAGCCTGGGGGCGCCTTTGCAGGAGGGCCTCGGCCTGCTGCTCGATGCCGTGCGCCAACGGTTGCTGGAGCCGCTCCTGCAGGGCGTGGGGGCACCGCCCCTGCTGCGGGGCTTCCTGCTGGATGGCGTCTGGCTCGGGGTGGGCACCGTGACCAGCTTTCTGCCGATCATCTTTCTCTTCTATCTGCTGCTGGCGCTGGTGGAGGATTCCGGCTATCTGCCCCGCGCTGCCTTCCTGATGGACGGCTTCATGCACTGGCTCGGCCTTGATGGCCGCGCCTTCGTGCTGCAGGTGATGGGCTTCGGCTGCAACGTGCCCGCGATCCTCGGCACCCGGGTGATCCGCGACCGGGGCCTGCGCCTGCTGGCGATGATGGTGATCCCCTTCGCCCTCTGCCAGGCCCGGCTGGCGGTGTTCGTGTTCATGGCCGGGGTGTTCTTTCCCCGGCCCTGGTGGGCGCCGGGCCTGGTGGTGTTCGCCTTCTACGCGCTCAGTTTCCTGGCGGCGATCATCACCGGCCTGTTGTTCAAGCACGCCTATCCGCATCGCGAAGCCTTCGTGCTCGAGCTGCCCCCCTACCGCCGCCCCAGTCCGCGCACGATGCTGCGCCGGGCCTGGGGCGAGATGCTGCGCTTCCTCGTCACCACCCGCAGCTTCATAGTGGTGGGCGCCGCGCTGGTGTGGCTGCTCACGAACCTGCCGCCGGGGAGCGGCATGGGCGGCACCGCCAGTTTCGCCGACCGGATCGGCGGCCTGTTTCAGCCGCTGCTGGGGCCGATCGGCATGAATCCGGCGCTCACCGTGTCGCTGTTCTTCGGCTTCATCGCCAAGGAGATCCTGCTGGGGGCGATGGCGGTGATCCAACACACCAGCGAGGCGGGCCTGGGCGGAGCGATCCGCTCCTCCCTCTCGCCTCTGCAGGCCCTGAGCTTCATGACCTTCGTGCTGCTCTACACCCCTTGCCTCTCCACGGTGGCGGTGCAGATCCGCGAGGCGCGCAGCCGCCTCTTCGCCCTGGGCTCGGTGGCCTGGTCGCTGGCCCTGGCCTGGCTGGCCTCCTTCGTGGTGTACCAGGGGGGCCAGCTGCTGGGGGCGGCGCCCTGAGCCGCGCCGGCCCCGGGCCTTGATTCAGGTGGGGGTCACCCGGATCTCGGCGGCCTGCTGGAGGCGCAACATGAACTCCGTCAGGCCGTGGGCGAGGTGGAGGATCCCCCCCGGCTGGCCGCGGCGCAGCACCGTCACCACCTCCCCGGGCCGCAGGCCCAGGGCCAGCAGCCGCTCCCGCAGCTCCGGATCGGCCGGCAGGTTTTCGAGGCGCAGCGGCCGGCCCACGGGCGCGCTGGCCAGATCGGCAGCCATGGGGCGCGGCGCGGGGGAAGGGTCCAACCTAAGGTCGCGCCCTCTCCTCCTCCCCTGATGTCGCTTCCCGCCGCCGATGGCTTGCCGGATGGGGAGGAACTGCTGCGCCTGGAGGCGGGCGCCAGGGCCGGCGGCAGCGGCCTGGAGGCCGCCAGCCTGCAGGGCCGCTGGTGCTTCCAGCAGGTGTGGCCCCGGCGCGGCGGACCGCCCCAGGCTGCGGCGGCGGCCCTGCTGCGGGGGCTGGACGCGAGCCTGGAGATCGGCCCCGTGGTGGGCGCCACGATGCCGCTGCTGAACCGGGTGGCTCTCGGTGCCCTGGAGCTGCGCTTCGAGGGCGAGGGCCGCCTGGCCGGGCGCCGGCCCCTGCTGCGCTTCTGGTTCTGCCGCTGGCAGCTGCGCCTGGCGGGCCGCACCCTGATCGAGCGTCCGCTGGCGCGACCCGAGGAGCGGCGCCTGCCGTTCTTCGCCCTGATCGGCCGGGGCCGCAGCGCCGCCGGCCAGCCCTGGCTGGCGGCCCGGGGCCGGGGCGGCGGCCTGGCCCTCTGGCTGCTGGACGGAGGGGAGCGATGAGCGTTGAAGTGGCCCTGGCGCTGCTGGAGCGGGAGGGGCGCTGGCTGCTGCAGCTGCGGGACGACGTGCCCGGCATCGTGGCGCCGGGGCACTGGGGCCTGTTCGGCGGCCACCTGGATCCGGGCGAGACGCCGGAGCAGGCCCTGCGCCGCGAGCTGCT
>JBEIHT010000094.1:0-9398 GCA_040381155.1 Aphanothece sp. | reverse complement strand
TCGAAGCCCCGGATGAGGCCCTGCTGCTCCAGTTCGCTGAGCTCCCGGGAGCGGGCCAGCTGCACGCCACGCTCCAGCACCAGCAGGGCGCGCTGGAAGTTGTCGAAGCGCTGTCGCCAGCGGATGTCTGCGTCGGCCATGGGGGGAGGTTAGGGAGAGGCTGCGTGATGCCGCAGGCGCAGCTCCGCAGCTTCCCAATCGCCGAGATGGGCAGACATCAGGGCTTTCCAGAGTTTGCCGTGGTTGGGGATGGTGACGTGAAGGAGTTCGTGAACGATCACGTAATCCCAGAGATCGGGATCGAGATGGAGGAGGTCGGTGTTGAAGTGGAGCTGGCCTGTTCCACGACAATCTGGTTGAGGGGTCGCACCGATCTGGTTGACCGCTCACGAGGGGGGATCTGCTGAATCCGGTTGCCATGCGCAGGGCACCGGGCCATGCCTGCTGTCCTCACCGTTCAACAGATTGCGCTCTACTGGTCCAAACGACGAGCCGGCAGCCCCCAAGCCCCGTGGTCGGCGGCGTCCCGACCCATTGGCCGAGGTCTGGGAACCGCTGCTGTTCCACTACCGCCTGGCTTGGAGTGGCTGGGCCTATGGGCAAATCGTCCACGGCCGCGAGCGTTTCGTGGCCCTCTCGGAGGGGATGCAGAACGCCATAGCCGCCTGTGGCGGGGTGGCTACGCGAGGGTTGCTTTCTGCGGAAAGCCGGACCGGCCTCCCTTCACGTTCGCGGCCCTGATCCGGTTTTTGGCCGTAGAATTGCCGTACGGTTTCCGGCACGCTATGACCACCACGCGCTTCGAGGTCCGCCTCACCGATCAGATCAACGATCGTCTCGAAGCTCTGGCGGAAGCTGAAGGTCTCACCAAAACCGATGTTTTCCGCCGTGCTCTCGCGCTTTACCTGCTCGCCAAAAAACAGGAACAGGCTGGAGCCAGGTTGCAATTCGCCCACGGAGATCAGGTCGAAACGCTGGTCAATATCTGATGGACGACATCTCCGCTGCCTATGCCCGAGAGTTGCAGTCGGCCATTAGCGGGATCGAAATCAAAACCCCAGAGCATCCTGACGACCGCGCCCAGCGCCACAGCATCGAACGCATGGCGGTTTGGATGATCGCAGCGACATCTGCCTTCGCTGCGCTGCTGATCCTGGTCAGCCTTGTTCGCCCCGTACCTGAAAAACGGATTGACTGGAGTACAGGGGTCTTGCAGCTCGTGCTTGGCGGAGCAGTGGGATTCGCTCTCAAGCGTTCGCCTTGAGCTCGGAATCATTCCGTCGGTGACGTTCCAAACCCTCAGCCGCCTTCCCGCCCTCTCCCTGCTCCTGGCCGCCCTCCTGGCCCAGGGGCTGCCCGCCCGGGCGGACGGGAACAAAGCCGAGACCTACGCCGACCATTACCTCTTCGGCGACTGGGGCGGCGTGCGCACCCGGCTTGAGGAGCAGGGCATCAAGGCCAAGCTGCAGCTGGTCAGCGATCCCTACGGCAACACCACCGGCGGCCAGGCCACCGGCTTCACCACCTACAACCTGCTCAGCGCCGATCTGTTCCTCGACAGCCAGAAACTGCTGGGCCTGCCCGGGGGCACCTTCCAGCTGGGCTTTGCCACCTCCTTCGGTCGCCAGCTCTCGGAGGATGTGATCGGCAACACCTTCCCGGTGCAGGGCTCCGATGCCGCGCCACCCGGCACCAGGCTCACCACGCTCAGCTACACCCAATCGCTCCTGAATGATCGCCTCAGCCTGCGCGTGGGCCGGTTGACGATCGACAACCTCTACTCGATCGAATTCGCGGGCTCCGAATATTTCCGCCAGTTCACCAGCCAAGCGATCGATGATGCGCCTTTCGCGCTGTTTTATAACGTACCCGGCGTGCCCGGCTATCCCGAAACCACCTGGGGCGCCCGACTGCGCTACCAGCTGCGCAACAACCTTTACGTGATGGCCGGCGTCTACAACGCCGACCCCACCGTGCTCCTGCCCAGCCACCATGGCCTGGATTTCACGTGGCGGGGCCCCGCCTACGCCATCGCCGAGGTGGGCTGGCAGCGCAACCAGGCGCCCCGGGCCAGCGGCCTGCCCGGCAACCTTAAGCTCGGCGCCTACCGCCGGGCCGGCGCTGCCGGGGACGGCGGCCGCCAGGGCTTCTACCTGTTGGCCGATCAGGCGCTCACCCGGCTTGGCGCCCCGCGGGAGGGCCGCCAGCTGGGCGTGTTCGGCAGCCTGGTCCCGAGCTGAACCCGATGCCCCTCTTCCTGATGACCGGGCTGGTGGCCACCGGTCCCTTCGCCGGTCGGCCGAAGGACGTGCTGGCCCTGGGGGTGGCCTACGGCGGCTACAGCGCCGAGCTGCAACCCCAGGTGAGCGAGCTCACTCTGGAGCTCTCCTATGCCCTGCAACTCATGCCGGGCCTCACCCTCCAGCCGGGTCTGCAGCTGCTCGTGCACCCCGGCGGGGACCCGGCCACACCCACGGCCCTGGCCACCGGGGTGAATGCGGTGCTCAGCTTCTGAAGCCGGAGCCGGCGTCGCGGGGCCAACACTCCGAAGCGTTCAGGAGCGCTGGCCCATCCCCAGGGCCTGGGCACCGAATTCGCGGGTCATGTCGGACTGCATGTACCAGGCGGAGAGGAGGGTCTTGGCCAGGCTGCGCAGCTCCTGCAGATCGGTGCAGTGGTCGATGGCGCGGGTCTGGGCTTCCAGCGAGAACTGACGGGTAAGGGTGACGTCGCCCATGAACACAACAGAATGAAATAAAACGTTAAAAGGTCGGCCGGGCTTCGGTGGCCGGGCCGGCGGCGGGAAGCCGTACCCACGGCCGCTCCCCTTACCCTGCCCCCATGCTCGCCCCCGAACCCCTGCGCCAGCGCCTGGCCACCGTCCCCGGGATGGAGAGCGGCCGGCGGCGGCTGGTGCTGCTGCTGCCCCAGCTCGGCGATTTCGACAGCGTCGAATACGCCCAGGCCCTGGTGCCCGCCCTGCCCCGGCTGGAGGCCGCCGGCATCGCCCTTCTGGCGATCGGCATCGGTGATCGGGCCGGCGCCGATCGCTTCTGCGCCTACACCGGCTTCCCGCGCCAGCAGCTGCTGGTGGACCCGGAACCCAGCCTGCACCGGGCGCTGGGCCTCTACGAGGGCCTGCCGGTGGTGGGCGGCCCCTGGGCCTCGCTGCTGCTGATGTGCGCCGGGCTCGGCTCGCCGGGCACCCTCCAGGAGGTGCTGCGCGGCTACACGGGCGATCGCAGCGCGCCGCCGCGCCTCGCCACACCGCTCTTCGATCTGGCGGGCCGGGGCTTCCAGCGGCCGTTCGAGCTGGCCACGCTGCGGCTGGCGAACATGCGCGAGGTGCTCGGCGCCTGGAGCACCTACGTGCCCGATCCCCGCTGGATCGCCCAGCGCGGCGGCACCTTTCTGCTCGACGCCGACGACACCGTGCTTTACCAACACCGCGATCCCGGCATCCTCGGCTTCTCGGAAACCATGGCCGAGCCTCTGAAGTTCCTCACCCCCTGGCTGGAGGGCTGAGGTGGTCGACACGAGCGCCGAGAACCCGGCGGCGCCTGCCCCCGATGGCTTCGAAGCCGATGCCCGGGCCGACCAGGAATTCCTGGTGCTCACCCTGGCGGCCGGGCTGATCGCCAGCCTCGGGCTGCTGGCCAACAGCAGCGCCGTGGTGATCGGCGCCATGCTCGTCGCCCCCTGGATGCTGCCGCTGCGGGCCGCCGCCTTCGCGATCCTGCAGGGCCGCCTGCGGCTGGTGGCCACCGCCCTGCTCTCCCTGCTGCTGGCGGTGGCGCTCACCGTGGCCCTCTCCCTGGCCCTCGGCCTGCTGGTGGGGCTGCCCCTGCTCGGTTCGGAGGTGATGGCCCGCACCCAGCCGAACCTGCTCGACCTGGGGGTGGCCCTCGTGGCCGGGGCGATCGCCGCCTATGCCTCGGTGCGGGCCAAGGCCCTCTCCTCCCTGGCCGGCACCGCCATCGCCGTGGCGCTGGTGCCGCCGGTCTGCGCCTTCGGCCTGCTCAGCGCCAAGGCCCTCTGGCATGAGGCCGCCGGAGCCGCCCTGCTGTTCGCCGCCAACCTGCTCGGCATCCTCAGCGGCGCCCTGATCGCCCTGGCGATCTGCCGGCCCGACCTGCGGGTGAACCTCTGGCGCAGCCGCCTCGGGCTGGTGAGCCTGCTGCTCACCGCCCTGCTGCTGATTCCCCTCTCCGGCAGCTTCGTCTCCCTGGTGGCCCAGGCGCGGCGCACCGCAACCCTCCAGCAGATCGAGGCGGCGATCACCCTCTCGCTGCGCAACCGCACCCTCACCCTCGGCAAGGATTCCGAGCTGGTGAAGGTGGCGGTGGACTGGGCCCAGAATCCTCCCCTGATCCGCGCCGCCGTGCGGGTGACCGACCCGCGCCTGCCGACGGCGCGGCAGGTGGCGGATGTGCAGGCCTTCATCAACCGCAGCCAGCCGATCCGCTACCGGCTGGTGGTGCAGCGGCTGTCGGTGGATGTGATCGGCCCCGAAACGGCACCCAATCCGCCCGAGGCGATCCCGCCGGAGCCGCCGCCGCCTCCAGCACCGGCTCCCGAGCCGCCCCCCGCCAGCCCCTGATCAGGGCGGTGGCAGCGCCTCGGTGACCTCCACCAGGGGAATCTCCGGATTGCCCCAGGTGCGGGAGCGCAGCAGCGGCGCCGCCGCCGCCGCCGGCCGGGCGGCCTCCCCCGCGGCAAAGGCCGCCTCGCTCCAGGCCTGCAGCAACGGCCCCAGCACGCCGCCATCGGGCTGCTCCTCCGGCCGCAGGTTGAAGTGATCGCCGCCACTGGCCAGCACCAGCTGGTTGCCCAGCCGCCGGCCCCAGCGCATCGGCGTGATCGCCTCCGGATCAGGGGGCACCACCCAGTCGCGGCTGCCGCTCACCAGCAGCACCCGGGCGCTGAGATCCGCCCCCGAGCCCTTCGGAAACAGCAGCGACACCGGCGGACTCACCGCCCCCACCGCGATCACCCGCGGATCGGCGAGGGTCTCGGCGGCGGCCACCCCGGCCAGCCAGCTGCACTGCAGGGTCCAGCTGAGGTTGCGCTCCGGATCGCTCACGTTGCCGCAGCGCTGGCGCAGGCTGCGGTCGCTCGGCCGCACGCCCGCCAGCTGCAGCGCCGTGGTCGCCCCCCAGGAATGGCCCAGCACCACCACGCGGCGGGTGTTCAGCGGCCGGGCGAGCACCAGGGTCCCGGCTTCCAGCGCGTCGAGCACGGCGCTGAGGTCCTTGGGCCGCCGCACCAGCTCCTCCGGTCCCGGCGGCGGCGCCTGCCCCGCCAGCACCGCCTGTTGCTGGCTGATGTCGCTGCCCGGGTGACGGGGCAGCACCACCGTGATGCCACGGGCGGCCAGGCGGTTGCCCCAGCCCTCGAAGCTCGTGGGCGTATCCCAGAGGCCATGGGAGATCAGGGCCAGCCGGCCATCGCCGCCCCCGGCCGGCTCCAGCACCAGCAACTCCAGGGGCTCGGCCCGGTGGGACACCCGCAGCTGCAGGCTGCGCCGGATCACGGACAGCGCCTGCCCCGGGGCCGGGCCGCTCGCTGGGTCCACGGGCCCGCTGGCGGCCGGCAGCGCGGCGATCAGGGCGTCCGCCTCCTGCAGCTGGCTCTTCATCCGGCTGGCGATCCGCTGCGCCTGGGCCAGGTCGATCGTCACCCGCTGGCCGGGAATCGCCTTCATCAGGCTCAGCAGGGTGGGCTCGCCGCCGGCCGAAGCCCGCGCCAGCGCCTGCTCCAGGGTGCGCCCGCTCAGGTCGCTCGGCCGACCCTCCACCCTGCCGAAGGAGGAGAGCACGAGCATCGCCTGCTCCAGCAGGGGGGACCCCACCGAGCGGTTGGCCACCTGCTTGAGGCTCAGGGGCACCGGTTGCTGGAACAGCGCCAGGATCTGGCGACCCACCGCGCCGTCGGTGGCCCGGTCGATCTCCGCCAGGTCGCTGTTGCCCGCCAGCAACTGGTCGGCGGACTGGAGTTCAGCCAGCCGCACGCGGAAGCTGATGTCGAGCAGCGGGATCTGGAACACCGCCTCCTCCAGCGCCCGGGCCGGGGCGGCCGGCAGCAGGGCCGCCAGGAGGGAGCCGCACAGCAGCGCCAGCCGGCGAGCGGGGCGGCGGCGGGCAGCGGGGCGGCTTGGATGGATGCAGGGGTGGGTCATAGCCGGGGCAAACCAGCGAAGCCTGCCGCTGGGGAGGGCGCGCTTCGGTCCCAGAGATCCTGCAACGCCAGCCGCTCCGCCGCCCCCAGCGGCGGCAGGTCGACGCAGCGCTCCATCACCCCCGCCGGGGGGGCCAGCAGGGCGCGCAGGGGCGCGGGGAAGCCGGCGCAGGCCCGCTCCAGGATCGGCTGGGGCAGGGGCGGCACCCAGCCGGCGGCCAGCAGGCGGCCCAGCAGGGGCGGCTCCAGCAGCGCCGCCAGCCACTCCAGCGGTGGGGCGGGCTGGGCGCCGGCGGGGCGCAGCAGCAGGTTCCAGGCCAGGGGTGCGCCCGCCGCGGGCAGCAGCGCCTGCAGGCGCGGATCCCGCTGCAGCAGGGGCACCACCCGGCGGCGTGGGAGCACCAGCGCCTCCGCTTTGCCCCCCAGCAGCAGGTTGAGGCCCTGGCGGTCGTCGTAGGCAAGGGCCTGGGCCCGCAGACGCCGCAGGCGACCCGGATCGCCCCCCACCAGGGCGATCGTCACCCGCGGCGAGGAGGGCAGCACCAGGCGGCCCCGCAGGCTGGGATCGAGCAGCAGCTCCCAGCCCTCGGCGGCCCGCTCCACCAGATCCGGCCGGTTGCGCAGCAGCAGCACCCAGGGGGACACGGAGAAGGGATAGGCCAGGGGCGCACCCGGGCGGCGGGAGGCGGCGAACAGGCGGCTCACCGGCAGGGCCTGGGGGATCAGGCGCCCGATCAGGGCCTCGCTGCCGATCGGCTGCAGCGCCGCCGGATCCAGGCCGGTGGCCCAGCCGTCGCCGAGCTGGAGCAACGCCGGCGGCGCCACCCCCCGGGCCGAACCCTCAGACGCCAGCGCCGCCCCCACCGCCGCAGGATCGTCCCGCAACTCCACCTGCCAGGGGGACGGCAGCGCCTCGCTCCAGGCCGAGGGGAGGTCGCCCCGGCTGGCCACAAGCCGCGGCCGCGGCGGGCGGCGACAGCCGGCCAGCAGGCCCAGGCCCGCCAGGACGCCGCCGCCCAGCAGCTGGCGGCGGCGCAGCAGCAGGAGAGACGCGGCGACGGGAGAAGGGTCCATCACTGGGGCACCGGAGTGGCCAGCAGGCGCCGGCAGGCCCCATCGCAGAGGCGGGCCAGCTCACCGGGGCTGCGGCCGCTGATCTGCCAGAGCAGGGCCAGCCCGCCGGCGCCCACCCCCTCCTTCACATAGCCCCGCTCGTAATCCGCCAGGGCGGGATGCACCTCGCCCCGGAAGCGCAGCTCCGCCGCGAAGCCCAGGGGCTCCAGCCCCCAGCGCTCGCCCACACGCCGCAACAGCAGCGGCAGATCGCTGTTGGGCTCCGACGCCACCCAGGCGGTGGTGGCCACCGCGGCCAAGGCCACCAGCTGGGGCCGCAACTCCTCGGGGGCGAGGGCCAGGGCCAACGCCAGCACCGCCGCCATCTGGCTGCCGCCGGCCAGGAGCACCGGCCGCTCCGCCGCCACCGCCCCCAGCACCAGGCCGGCCGCCAGGGGCTGCATCGGATCCCCCAGGGCCGCCAGCACCCGCAGGGCCCGGGCCGCATCGATGGAGGGATGGGGATCGGCGGGGGCCCGCAGCAACCCCGCGGCGCCCAGTCCCCGGCCCACCAGGTCGGCCTTGAGGGCGTGGGCGGGGCGGTGCAGGCTGCCGCTCACCAGCCCGCCCACATCGAAGCCCAGGCCGGTGAGCACCGCCTGGGCGGTGGTGGTGCCGCCGGGCACACATTCGGCGATCAGCAGCGGCGCGCCGGGCCGGGCGCCGCGGCGGGCCCCCCAGGCGGCCCCGCGGGCGAGCAGGGCCTCCACCCGGGCGGGGTCCATCGCCCGCCCACCACTGAGGCAGCGGGCCGGGCCACCACCGGCCGGGCCGCCCAGGCGCAGGTGGGGCACCGCCGGGGCGATCGGGCAGCCCAGGTCCAGCACGAGGGGCCGCAGGCCCAGCTCCTGCAGCACCACCTGGCTGATCAGGGCGGGGGTGACGCCAGCGGGCAGGGGCGGCAGGGCGTGGGGGAGGGTGGCGCCGGGGCCGAGCAACAGCAGCTCCGCATCGGCGGCGGCGGTGCGCCGGCGCGACTCCGGCGTGGCGCCGGCGGCGGAAATGCCCGACACCGCCGCCGTCTCGGTGGCGGCCAGCAGCAGCAGGGTGTCGCTGTCGGGCCAACGCTCGGCCCAGCGCTGCCGCCACGCCTCGGCCGCCTCGGCGGCCCCGCAGAAGCGATCGAGCGGCCCGCTCACAGCGGATCGAGCGCCACCAGGGCGCGCAGCAGGGGCGGCGGTTCGCTGATCGGCGCCTTCAGCCGGGGGAAGATCCAGTAGGCCACCGCATGCAGGCAGAGCACCACGATCAGGTTCTGGACCAGCACCAGCAGCAGGGCCACAGCCTGCACCTGGAACAGGTCGAATGCCGGCGTCTGCAGGGCCTCCAGGCCGGGGATCAGGCCGATCAAGCCCAGCAGCCACTCCAGGAAGCGGGCCGCGGCGCTGGTGATCACCACCCAGAGGTTTTCGCTGACGAGCACGGAGAGCACCGCCAGGCGCACCAGGAAGCCGGCGGCGCCGATCAGGGCCCCGAGGCCGAGGGTGAGCCACCAGCTGCAGCGCCGCCGCCAGCCCCAGCCCAGCCAGAGGGCCAGCAGGCCGTAGGGGAAGAGCATCAGCGGCCCGCGAATCGGACCCATCAGGGCCACCAGCAGCAGGGTGGCCACCAGCAGTCCCTCGACGGCGCAGCGCCAGCCCTGGCGGAGCTGCAGCAGGGCCAGGGGCAGGGGCAGGGCGAGGCGGAACAGGGGGCTGCCGATCGGCAGGTAGTAAAGGGCGAGCCAGAGCAGGGCGGTGGCCGCGGCCAGGTAGGCGGTATCCATCAGCTGGCGGGCCTGGCGGAGGCTCAGGCGGCGATCCGGGGCGGCGGGACGGCTCATCGGGGCGGCGGCGCCGGGCGCACGCTGGGGGCCGCGGGGGCCACCGGGCTCGCAGGGGCCGCCGGGGCGGGGGCGGCTCGGGGGGTGTCGCCTAGGGTGGTGCGCTGGATCGTCTCCACCTCAAACGGCACGCCCGCGGTGCGCAGGGCCCGGGTGAGCACCTCCGCCGGCGCGGCGGGATCGGCCTGGGGCAACAGGATCGTCACCCGGTAGGGGGCGGGGTTGGCGAGTCGCGGGGCGGCGGGCGCGGCAGGGGCCGCGGTGGCGGCAGGCGGGGCGGCGGGGG
>JBEIHT010000093.1:0-9551 GCA_040381155.1 Aphanothece sp. | reverse complement strand
TGCTGGGGGCCCACCTGGAGGGGCCGTTCCTGGCGCCGGAGCGGCGCGGCGCCCACCCGGCGGCCCACCTGGCCGCCCCCTCCGCCGCCGCCCTGGCCGAGCGGATCGGCGGCTTCACCTGCGGACCCGGCTGGCGGGAGCCGGCCGATGTGGCCCTCGTCACCCTGGCGCCGGAGCTGCCCGGGGCCGCCGAGGTGATCACGGCGTTGCGACAGGCGGGGGTGGTGGTGAGCCTGGGCCACAGCGCCGCCAGCGAACAGCAGGCGGCGGCGGCCTTCGACGCCGGCGTGACGATGCTCACCCACACCTGCAACGCCATGCCGGGCCTGCATCACCGGGCCCCCGGTCCGGTGGCGGCGGCCTTGCTCCAGGGCGCTGTGGCCCTCGGCCTGATCGCCGACGGGGTGCACGTGGCCCCCTCCCTGGCGGTGCTGCTGCAACGGCTGGCGCCCGAGCAGCTGGTGATCGTCAGCGATGCCCTGGCCCCCTACGGCCTGGCGGAGGGGCGCCACCGCTGGGATGAGCGGGTGCTGCTGGTGGAGAACGGCAGCTGCCGGCTGGAGGACGGCACCCTGGCCGGCGTGACCCTGCCGCTGCTGGAGGGGGTGGCGCGGCTGGCCCGCTGGGGGGGACGGCCCGCCGCGGCCATCGCCGCCGCCACCGTCACGCCGCGGCGGGTGCTGGGGGATCGGCGACCGCTGCAGGAGCTGCTGCTGGGCCGGAAGCTGGAGGAGTGCCTGCGCTGGAGCCAGGGGAAGGAGGGGCTGGCCTGGCGGCGGGCAGGCCGCCGTCCTGGAGCGAAACCTGCCGCCGCGCCCCCCACCGCTGGTGCCTGGCTGGGGCTCACCCCTCCCTAGGATCCGCCCCGCCGGTTTCCGTTTCCATGTCCTCCGCCCCCCAGGCCAGCCCCGACGCCGCCGCCGGTGCGGCCGACGCCAAGGCCGCCGAGAAGGTGGAGGTGAAGGACTACTTCGAAACCACCGGCTTCGAGCGCTGGAACCGCATCTACAGCGACAGTGACGAGGTCAACAACGTCCAGCGCAACATCCGGATCGGCCACCAGAAAACGGTGGATGAGGTGCTGGTGTGGGTGGGGGAGCAGGGCGATCTGGCGGCCCGCAGCTTCTGCGACGCCGGCTGCGGCGTGGGCAGCCTGGCGATCCCCCTGGCCCTGGCCGGCGCCGGCTCGGTGGCGGCCAGCGACCTCTCCGAAGCGATGGTGGTGGAGGCCCGCCGGCGGGCGGCGGCGGCGGGGCTCGCCGAGGAGCGCCTGCACTTCAGCGCCTCCGACCTGGAGAGCCTGCAGGGCCGCTACGACACCGTGATCTGCCTGGATGTCTTCATCCACTACCCGCAGGCGGCAGCCGAGGAGATGGTGCGCCACCTGGCGGAGCTGGCGGAGCGGCGCCTGATCGTCAGCTTCGCCCCCTACACCCCCCTGCTGGCCCTGCTCAAGGGCATCGGCCAGCTGTTCCCCGGCCCCAGCCGCACCACCCGTGCCTACACCCTGCGGGAGGAGGGGATCGTGAAGGCCGCCGCCGCGGCCGGCTTCCAGCCGGTGCGCCGCAGCCTCAACCAGGCCCCCTTCTACTTCTCCCGCCTGATCGCCTTCGAGCGTGGCTGAGTGGAGCCAGCGGTGATCAGCTGGTCAGCTTGACGCGTCTGCGTATCCGGCGGGCCGTGCTGAAGGCGATGGCAGCCCCCATCAGCGGCAGGGGGCCGGGAACTCCGGACGGGGGGTTGGGCGGGTTCGGCGGGTTCGGCGGGTTCGGTGGGTTCGGCGGGTTCGGTGGCGTCTCTTCGAGAATCTGAACGTTATCCAGCAACAGGAAGGGGGGAAGGCTCCCTGAGCCGCTGGCAGCTCGGCCCCAGGACTCAAAGGACAGGTCCATGTTGGCGGACGAAGGAGTGAAAGGCGAGCTCGTGTAGGTTTGCCAAGGGGTGAATCCTTGGCTGGGGTTGGTCCATTGGGCGGGACTGTAGGACACACCGCCAAGGGCCACCTTCCACTGCTGGAAAGTGTCTCCAAATTCCCCGGTTTCCTGAGCGCCAGCATATTCAAAGCTCAACACATATTTCTTCGACAAATCAAAACCCGAAACCGACTGGGTGAGCCTGGAAGCACCGTAATCACCATCGACCCCGAGGAATTTATTGCCGGCCACCGAGCCGGGCGGGCCCGAAAAACCGTTGGCTTGAGGGCTGGGGCCATAACCAGGCCCCCAGAGAAAGATGTTGGTATTCGCACCCGGGGTGAACTTACTGGGGAAGCCACCGCCTTGGTTGGGATAGGGATTGGCACTAGTCGGGGCGAGCCGATCATCCGCCTTGTCATTGATGACAAAAGCAAATCCACTGGAGCCGTCATTGATGACGGACGTCTTTGTCCAGAAGGACAAATCAACCACTTGATCGATTTGACCGATACCGCCTACGCTGGTGGGAAAGCCAGCAAGATTAAGAGGATCGGACAATTCAAAGTCGCCATTTTTGACCAGGTTGGCCGCGTGGACTGGCTCCGATCCAACGAGGCCCACAACAGCGCCAACCGCAGCCAGCAACAGCGCAGAGCTGTCAAAACGAGAATACATCAGTGGCATTCTTGAACAAATTTACCGTAGGCAGCCCGATCGCATTTGGCAGCATCGATAGCGGCAGGCAAAAGAATCTCTTCAAATTCGCGAAGCAAAGTCAGCGTTTTGCCATGGTGTTGCCAGCCTCCGGCCTTGTTGATAGTCAGGCGCGCACCGCAGAATCCGGGGATTTTTTTGCGCTGGATGCAGGGGGCGTCCGGCTGCCGGGTTCCCGGGGGCGGCTTCTGGCGGCCAATACCCTGGGTCTGTCAGCGGGCGTGCGGAGTCGGATGGGCCTCCATTCCCCATCAACATCCAGGGGACATGGCTGATCCGCCCATCCGCGCGGCCACGAGTGCCCAGCCGGCGATCAGCTTCCTCGGCCTCGGAGCCCTCGGCGCGCCCATGGCCACCAACCTTCTGGCGGCCGGCTTCCCCCTCACGGTGCACAACCGCCACCGCGCCCTGGAGGAGCCGCTGCGGGCCCTCGGGGCCGCCAGCGCCGCCAACCCCGCCGCCGCGGCCCGGGAGGCCGACATCCTCTGCCTGTGCCTCAGCGATGACGCCGCCGTGCGCTCGGTGCTGCTGGAGGGAGCCGACGCCGCGATCGCGGGCCTGGCGCCCGGATCCCTGGTGGTCGATTTCTCCACCATCGCCCCGGCCACCAGCGAGGCCCTGGCGGCCCGGCTGGCGGAGCGGGGGGTGGCCTACCTCGACGCGCCGGTGACCGGCGGCACCGAGGGGGCCCGGGCCGGCACCCTCTCGGTGCTGGTGGGCGGAGCCGCGGCGGATCTTGAGCGGGCCCGGCCCCTGCTGGCGGTGGTGGGCGGTCGCATCAGCCACTTCGGGCCGGTGGGGGCGGGCCAGCGGGTGAAGGCGGTGAACCAGGTGCTGGTGGCGGGCAGCTATGCGGCGGTGGCGGAAGCCCTGGCCCTGGGCCGCCGCCTCGACCTGCCGATGGACCAGGTGTGCGCGGCGCTGCGGGAGGGGGCCGCCGATTCCTGGGCCCTGCGCCATCGGGCCGCGGGGATGCTCGCCGGCCGCTTCCCCCTGGGCTTCCGCCTGGCCCTGCACCACAAAGACCTCCTCATCGCCCTGGAGGCCGCCGCCGCCACGGGCCTGAGCCTGCCGGTGAGCGAGCGGGTGGCGGCGATGGAAGCGGAGCTGATGGCCGCCGGCTTCGGCGACGACGACGTGTCGGCCCTGGCCCGTTGGTTCGCGCCGCCGGCCGCGAGCGCCGCGGCCGCCGCCGCCTGGGATCAGCGCTACCGCGACGGCCAGGACGGCTGGGAACTCGGGGTGGCCGCACCACCGCTGGCGGCCTTCCTGCGGGCGGATCCGCGCCGGCCGCGGCCGGCGGGGCGGGTGCTGGTGCCGGGCTGCGGCCGCGGCCATGAGGCGGCCCTGCTGGCGGAGCTGGGCTTCGCGGCGATCGGCCTCGACCTCAGCGGCGAAGCCCTGCGGGAGGCCCGCCGCCTGCACGGCCCCGACCGACCGGCGCTGCGCTGGCTGCAGGCCGATCTGCTTGACCCTGCCGCCCTGGCCGCCGCCGGCCTGGCGGAGGGGAGCCTGCAGGGGGTGGTGGAGCACACCTGCTTCTGCGCCATCGATCCAACCCGCCGGCCCGACTACCTGCGGGCCGTGACCCAGCTGCTGGCCCCCGGCGGCTGGCTGCTGGGTCTGTTCTGGTGCCACGACAGGCCCGGCGGCCCGCCCTTCGGCAGCGACCCCCAGGAGCTGGAACGCCAGCTTCTCGGCGCCGGCCTGGAGCCCCTGCTGTGGGAACCGGCCCAGGGCTCCGCGGCGGAGCGCCTAGGGGAATGGCTGGGCCTCTGGCGGCGGAGCCCTACAGAACCTGCAGGTGCAGGCGGCCGCCATCCGGCCGGGTGAGCTCGAGCCGCCAGGCCTGGAGGGCATAGCCCCCATCACCCGGCAGGGCCTCCGCCCGCGCCGCGCCCCCGGGGAGGTAGAGGGGATCGCCCCGCAGCGGCGCCCCGGCGGCGGCGGCGTGGATGCGGATCTGGTGGGGCCGACCGCTGGCGATCGCCACCTGCACCAGATCGGCGCCGGCCTGGCGCTCCAGCAGGGTGAGGGTGCTGCGGGCGGCCAGGTCGCCGGGGCGTGGGTCGTGGGCGGCGCACCAGATCCAGCCGAGCCGCGGGTGGGGTCGCCGGCCGATCGGCATCGCGATCACCAGCTCCTGCCCCGGCGGGAGGGCCAGCGCTCCGGGCTCCAGCAGGGCGCGATAGAGCTTGCGGCATCCCGATCGCTCCAGGTCGTCACCCTCCGCCGGCATCGACGCCGTGCTCTCCCGCAACCGCGCGCTCAGCCAGGCCCGGGTGGCGGGGCGGCGAGCGCACACCAGCAGCCCGGAGGTGAAGCGCCCCAGCCGGTGCACGGGCCGGGGCACGCCGGCGGGATCCTGCGCATGGCGGCGCTCCAGCAGCCGCAGCGCCGTGTGCTCCAGGAAGCCGCCGGCGGGCAGCACCGGCAGCCCCGCCGGTTTGTCGATCACCAGCAGGTCGCCGTCGTCGTGGACCACGGCCCAGGTCGCCGGCACCGCCTCCTCCCGCCAGGGGGGCCGGTGCCAGGCGAGCCGATCCCCCGCCACCAGGGGCGGATCGTCGCGCAGGGGCCGGCCGTTGCGCTCGATCTCCCCGGCCGCCAGGCGGGTTCGCCAGAGGCTCTGAGCGCTGTGGCGGTGGCGGGCGGCGTAGAAGGCGCTGACGCACAGGCTCACCTCACGGGGGGCGACCCGGTCGCGGTAGGTCCAGCCCTCGTTGGCGGCGGCGGGCCGCCAGCCCTCACTCCACGAGGCCGTGTTCCAGGGCATAACGCACCAGTTCGGTGCGGCTGGCGGTGCCGGTCTTGATGAACAGCCGGCTCACGTACTTCTCGACATTGCGGATCGAGGTTTCCAGCCGCCGGGCGATCTCCTTGTTCATCATTCCCTCCGCCACCAGCTGCAGCACGCTGGCCTCCCGGGGGGTGAAGTCGAGCTGGATGTCGGGGGCCACCTTGCGCACCCCCGCGCCCGCACCGCCGCCGCCGGTGCCGGTGCCGAGCATCGAGCGGATCTCGGTGATCTGGCGGGCCATGGCGCCGATGTCGGCATCGGCATAGCGGGCCGCCTCCGCCAGCAGCCGCTCCTGGCGGCGCACCACGTTGTGGACGCGGGCGACCAGCTCGTCGGGATCAAACGGTTTGGGGATGTAGTCGTCGGCGCCGGCCTGGAAGCCGGCGATGCGGTCGGCCGTCATCCCCTTGGCGGTGAGGAAGATCACCGGCGTGCCGCCGAGGCGATCATCGGCCCGCAGGCGCTTGAGCAGGCCGTAGCCATCGCAGCGGGGCATCATCACGTCGGTGATGACCACATCGGGATGGAGCAACTGGGCCTGGCTCCAGCCCTCCTCGCCGTCGTTGGCGGTGTTCACCTCGAAGCCCTCATCCTCCAGGTAGGCCTTCACGGCCGTGCGCAGCCCGGGCTCGTCGTCGACGAGCAGCAGGCGCACGGGGGGCTTGGGGGCCTCCTCCTCGGGCGGGGTGTCGGCGGGGGAGGGGACGGGGTCGGCGGCGGATCCGGCGCGGTCCTCGGGGCGGAGGGGTTGGGCATGGTGGAAATCTAGGCCCGGCGTGATCAGGGGGCCGGCAGGATCTGCTCCCGTTCCGGCAGGCGGCCGTCGAAGCCCAGCCGGCGCGCCTCCGGGGCCAGGCTGGCGGGATCGCGGCCGGCCAGCGACGGCTGACACACGGCCCACCAGATCAGGTGATCCAGGCGATTGGCCGGGGTGATCGGCCCGCCGGGGTTGAGCTCGCGCACGATCAGCGCCCGGCCGCGGCCGGTGATCCGCAGCGGCGCCCCCGGGGGGCAGCCCACCTTGTCGGTGGCGACGGTGACCCGATCGCGCAGCTCCTCCCACACCTGCACCCGCCAGAGGCCCGCCTGGGCGGGATCGGGCACGGCCCCGTACACCCCCACCGCCCGCAGGCCCTGGGGGCCGAGGCGCTCATCCAGCAGCACGAAGCCCGGCGGTCGCACCGGCCGGCCCTCCGGAGTGAGCCCCGGCATGCCCTCGCTGCCGGCCGGCGCCATCGGGGCGGCGGCCCAGAGCAGGGCCAGCAGCAGAAAGCGCGGACGCGGGAACGGGATCAGCATGGGTCCATGCTCGCCTACCTCGACCACCACGCCACGACCCCCTGCGACCCGCGGGTGCTGGAAGCGATGGCGCCGTGGTGGCAGGAGTGTTTCGCCAATCCCTCCAGTCGCCTCTACCGGCCGGCCCTGGAAGCCGCCGCCGCGGTGGAGCGGGCCCGGGAGGCCCTGGCGGCTGGCCTGGGCCTGGCAGATGCCGACGGGGTGGTGTTCACCAGCGGCGCCACCGAGGCCAACAACCTGGCCCTGCGCGGGGTGGCGGAGGCGGCCCTGGAGCGCGGCGAACCGCGGCGGCGGCTGCTCTCCCTGGCCACGGAGCACCGGGCGGTGCTTGAGCCCCTGCGCTGGCTGGAGCGGCACGGCTTCCCCCTCACGCTGCTGCCGGTGGAGGCCGATGGGCTGCTGGCCCCGCACACCCTGGAGCAGGCCCTCAGCGACGACACCCTGATGGTGTCGGTGATGGCGGCCAACAACGAAATCGGCGTGCTGCAGCCCCTCGCGGCGATCGGCGCCCTCTGCCGGCAGCAGGGGATCCTGTTCCATTGCGACGCCGCCCAGGCGGTGGGCCATGTGCCGCTCAACCCGACGGCGTGGGGCATCGACCTGCTCAGCCTCAGCGGCCACAAGTTCTACGGCCCCAAGGGGATCGGGGCGCTGTGGCGGCGCCCCGGCGTAGCCCTGGCGCCTCAGCAGCTGGGCGGCGGCCAGGAGGGGGGCCTGCGGGGCGGCACCCTGCCGGTGCCCCTGATCGTCGGACTGGCGCGAGCCCTGGAGCTGGCCCTCGAGGACCGCGACGAGCGGGCCAGCCGGCTGGCGGCGCTGCGCGACCGGCTGCTGGCCGCCCTGCAGGCACTGGGCGGCGTGCAGGTGAACGGCAGCCTGGCGGCCCGGCTGCCCCACAACCTCAACATCACCGTGGCGGGGGTGGAAGGGGGCCGGCTGCACCGGGAGTTGCGCCGCCGCCTGGCGGTGAGCAGCGGCTCGGCCTGCAGCCAGGGCAGCCCCTCCCATGTGCTGGCGGCCCTGGGGCGCAGCCGGGCCGAGGCGGCCGCCTCGATCCGCTTCGGGCTGGGGCGCGCCACCGGCGAGGCGGAGATCGGCCGGGCCATCGCCGCGGTGGAGGAGGCGGTGGCGGTCCTGCGGGGTGGAGCCTCGCTAGCGTGACTCCACCATTGCCCGTGCCGATGACCGCCCGCGCCACCGCCGCGAGCCTTGACGTGGGGCTGGCGCTGCGGCAGGGCTGGCGGGCGTTCCAGCGGGCGCCGTTCCAGTTCGTGGCCTTCAGCCTGTTGGTCACGGCCGTGCAGGCCCCTGGGAAGCTGCTGCTGACGCCGCTGCTGGATGGCCAGGAACCCGGTCCAGGCCCGAGCGATTGGTGGCTGGCCGCCAGCGGCGCCCTCTGGATCGTGCTGGTGCATCTGTGGTCCACCTGCGGCTTCGTGCGCGCCAGCTGGTGCGCCCTGGAAGGCCGTCGCCCCACCCTCGCCTGCTTCCTGCGCCCTGACCCCGGGGCCCTGGGCCGGGTGGCGGGAGCGGAGTTCACCCTGGCCGGGCTGGTGTTCGGGGCGGTGCTGCTGCTGGCCTTTCTGGAGGCGGCCGTGAGCCTGACCAGCCACGCACTCGCCCTGCTGGTGGCGCTGCTACCAGTGCCGGGCCTGGCTTATCTGGTGGTGAGTCAGCGCTTCCTGGTGCCGATCGCCCTGCTGGAGGGGCCCGGATCCCTGGCCACGCTGGAGCGGGGCCGGCGGGTGGTGGATCCTCGCTGGGGCTCGGTGCTGGGGCTGACGCTGGCCCAGGGCGGGCTGCTGCTGCTGGGGGTGATGGCCATGCTGGTGGGGGTGTTCGCGGCCCTGCCGGTGATCGCCTGCAGCTCCACCGCCGCCTATCGCCAGCTCTTCGGTGAGCGGGATCGAACCGGCCTGCTGGCGCGACCCTCAGGGCCTGACTAGGGTCCGGCCACTTGCTGAGTTGGGATGGCACCCTCAATGAGCGGCGCGCCGCGCCTGGATGTGGGCGCAGCCCTGCGGGACGGCTGGGCCGCCTTCCGGCGCGCGCCTTGGACCCTGAGCGGCTTCCTGCTGCTGGTGATCGTGCTGAACCTGGCGCTCGATGCGCTGCAGAACGGCCTCAGCACGGCCGTTGCCGATCAGGCGCCCATCTTCCTGCTGGCGCCACTGCTCTGCGTGTTCGCCTCCTGGCTTCTGAATTTCTGGTCGGCCGTGGGACTGGTGCGCGGCGCCTGGATCACCCTGGAGGGCCGAAAGCCCACCTTTGGGGAGCTGGTGCGCTGGGATGGCCCGGCGATCGGTCGGGTGGTGCTGGCCAGCCTGCTGCTCGGCCTGATCCTCACGTTGATCGCCGTGCCGCTGCTCTGGCTGCTGGTGGGGGCCCTTGACCAGCTGCTCGACCTCGATTTCTCGATGGGCCTCCCGATGCTGCGCAGCGTCACCCCCACCCCTGATGCGGTGATCCGGCTGATCCTCACCAGCCTGGCGCTGGTGGGGGTGTTCACCTATGCCCAGGTGAACCAGCACTTCCTGGTGCAGCTGGCCTCGCTGCGGGGCAGCGGCGCCTGGCAGACGCTGCGCGAGGGGCAGAGGGTGGTGGGTCGGCAGTGGTGGCCCACCCTGGCGTTGGTGGCGTTGGAAACCCTGCTGCTGCTGGCGGGGGTCCTGGCTCTGGTACTGGGCCTGTTCGTGGCTGTACCCCTTGTGTTCTGCCTCTCGACGGCGGCCTACCGCCAGCTGTTCAACTCCAGGGGGCCGGCCTTGCCGGGCTGATGTCAACCGGTCAGCGGGTGCTGAGCAGCACGAAACCGATCACCC
>JBEIHT010000092.1:0-9564 GCA_040381155.1 Aphanothece sp. | reverse complement strand
TTGGTGAGGGGCAGGATCGCGGCGGCGTTGAGCTGGCGGGCGATGCTGCTCACCGCCTGGCAGATGGCGTTGGGAATGGTGGTGGCCATGTGGCTGTCCAGCACCCGCTGGGGGTAATCCCGTTCGATGCGGCGAGCGATCTGGGCCATCGTGGCCACCGCCTCCACCGGGAAATCGCCCACGGCGCTCTCGTTGGAGAGCATCACGGCGTCGGTGCCATCGAGGATGGCGTTGGCCACATCGCTCACCTCGGCGCGGGTGGGCCTGGGGCTCGACACCATCGAATCGAGCATCTGGGTGGCGGTGATCACCGGGATACCCAGGCTGTTGGCCTTGCGGATCAGCTCCTTCTGGAGCAGCGGCACCTCTTCGGCGGGCATCTCCACCCCCAGGTCGCCTCGGGCCACCATCACGCCATCGCAGAGGGGAAGGATGGAATCGATCGTGTCGATCGCCTCGAATTTCTCGATCTTCGCCACCACCGGCGTGCTGTACCCCTGGGAGCGGATCAGCTCGCGGATCTCCTGCATGTCGGAGGGGTTGCGCACGAAGCTGAGCGCCACCCAGTCCACCCCCTGCTGCAGTCCGAAGCTGAGGTCGCGGCGGTCCTTGTCGGTGAGGGCGCGGATCGAGAGCTGCACATCCGGGAAGTTGACCCCCTTGTTGTTGGAGAGCACACCACCGACGGTGACGCGGCAGTGCAGGGTCTGCTCGGCCTGGTCGACCGACTCGCAGACCATCTCCACCCGCCCGTCGTCCAGCAGGATGCGGCTGCTCTGGGTGACCTCATCGGCGAGGCGGCTGTAGGTGACGCAGGCCATGCTCTGGTCGCAGGCCACCGGCCGGGACGTGAGCCGGAAGAGGTCGCCGTTGGCCAGGGTGATCGGGCCGTTCTCGAAACGGCCCAGCCGGATCTTGGGGCCCTGCAGGTCCTGGAGGATGCCGATATGGGCCCCCAGCTCGTGGGCCACCTGGCGGATCGTGGCGATGCGCAGGGCGTGGTCCTGGTGGTCGCCGTGGGAGAAGTTGAGGCGGAAGGTGGTGGCGCCGGCCTCGATCAGCCTGCGCAGCACCTCGGGCGATTCGGTCGCCGGGCCGATGGTGGCCACGATCTTGGTGCGGCGCGTCAGGTCGGGGCGGACCATCGGATCTGCGCTGACAAAGGCGGAAACTACCATCCGGCAACCACTCGTCCGGCTTGCCATGGACCTTCGCACCTACCAACAGCGCTCCCGCCAGACCGCCCGTTACCCGGACGTGGGCCACAACACCACCTATCCCACCCTGGGGCTCTGCGGGGAGGCCGGCGAAGTGGCCGACAAAATCAAGAAGGTGCTGCGCGATCGCGGCGGAGTGCTGGATGCCGAGGTGCGCGATGACCTGCGCCTGGAGCTCGGCGATGTGCTCTGGTATCTCGCCCAGCTGGCCACCGAACTGGAACTGGATCTTGCCGAGATCGCGGAGGCCAACCTCGCCAAGCTGGCCAGCCGGGCCGCCCGTAACGTGATCGCAGGCAGCGGCGACCGGCGGTGACACCACAATCACGATGCAGGGCCCCCTTGAACACCCTGCTGCTGGCAACCCTGCTGGCGGTGGGCCTGGCGATCGGCCTGCTGGCGGGTCCCGCTGCCGCCCAGGCGGCCGAGCTCCAGGTGAGCGAGGTGCGGCTGGAACCCTGTCCTGCCGAGGACATCGGCTCCCAGGCGGAGCGCCGCGATGGTGGCGGAGCCAGTTGCTGGGCCCTGCGCGGCCTGGTGCGCAACGGCGGCCGGCGTCCCGTGGTGGACACCGACTTGTTCGCCCTGATCCTGGATGCCAGCGGCGAGCCGGTGTTGCCCAACCGCACCCGGGTGGGTTCGATCGGCGACGTGCCGCCGGGCGAGACCCCGTTCGCGCTCCGCCTGGCGGTTCCGGCGGGTACTCCAGGACCCCTGCAGGTGCGCAACGCCCGCGCCCGCGGCTTCAGCGCGCCGGTGCGCAGCCGGGCCGGAGTGGGGGATGAGCTTCTGCCCCTCGAGCAGGCCCTGGCTCCGGCCCGCGAACCGCGGACCCGCGAAAGCGGGCTTCAGTAGGGGACGACGGAGCCCATCAAGGTGGCGCTGGCAGTATTGAGCAGGCTCTGGGCCAGTTGCAGCGCCAGGAAGGCCACGATGGACGAGAGGTCAAAGCCCCCCAGGGGAGGGATCAGGCCGCGGAACACATTGAGATAGGGGTCGGTGATGGCGCTCACCCCGGAGAGCAGGGGATTGCTCCAGTCGAGGTTGGGGAACCAGCTGAGCAGGAACCGAACGAAGATCACCAGCAAGTAGATGCCCAGGGTCTGGGCGAGCACCTGCAGAATGAAGACGAGAAGGGCCATGGCGGATCGAAGCCAGATCACAGTATGGCCAGATTCTCGCCTCAGGCCGCATGCTCATGGCTCTCCGCCGCCGCTTCGGCCGGGGGAGCGGCCCGACGGGGCCGGGGGCTGGCGGGCAATTCGTCAGTCTGCACGGCGAAGGTTCGGTGAAACTTCTCGCTCAGGCTCAGCCAGAAGGAGCGGCCTTCGCTCTGGCGCTTGCGTTCGATGAACCCCTGGGCGAGCAATTCCTTGATGTGGTCGTAGGCGCCGGAGCCGCGCAGATCCACCAGATCCGACTGAAGGATGCGCTTCTTCAGGGCGATGGTCGCCAGGGTGCGCAGGGCAGCGGTGCTCAGGTCGATGGGCAGCAGATCCTGCACCAGATCCCCGAGGCTCTCGCGCAGCTGCAGGCTGTAGCGCTGGCCCTCCTGGCGGATCTCCAGGGCGGTGTCGCGGTGGGCGTAGTCGGCCATCAGGGTGATCAGGGCCAGCTCCGCCTGCTCCTGGTTGACGGCGGCGATCTCGGCCAGTTCCGCCAGGCTCAGGGGGCGCCCCTTGAGGTAGAGGATCGCCTCAAGGCGGGCGGGCAGGGAGAGGCTGATGGCGGTGCCGTCCGCGCGGGCGTATTCCCAACCGGCTTCAGCCGGGGCGCCAGCGTTGGCTTCGGTGGTGGGTTCGGTGGTGGGTTCGGCGGCAGGGCTGGGCATGGCCGGGCTCCAGCGCGGAGGACCCGCAACGTATCGCAGCCCTCAGACCCCCACCAGCCCGGGGGATGCCGGCAGTCGGGCGGCCGGGCCGAGGAAGAGGCGGTAGGCGGGGTTGTGGGTTTCCTCCCAGTGCTGGTAAGGCAACTCCGCCAGGAAGGCCTGCCACTGCTCCAGCTCCCCCTCGGGCACCTGCACCCCCACCACGATGCGGCCGACATCGGCGCCGTGGTTGCGGTAATGGAAGATGCTGATGTTCCAGTTGGGATGGAGGGCGCTGACGAAGGCCATGAGCGCCCCGGGCCGCTCCGGAAATTCAAAGCGGTAAAGCAGTTCCGCACCCTGCTCCAGCGCCTCGCCAGCACTGGCGGGCAGCCGTCCGCCCACCATGTGGCAGAGGTGCAGCTTGGCGAGCTCGTTGTCGGTGAGGTCGTGGCAGGGCAGGCCGGCGGCCTCCAGGGCGGCCATCAGGGCTTGCCTGTCCTGGCGGTCGCGGATCTGCACCCCCACGAAGATATGGGCGAAGCGGGGATCGGCTAGGCGGTAGCTGAACTCGGTGAGGCTGCGTTGCCCCAGCACCCGGCAGAACTCCCGCAGGCTGCCGGGCCGCTCCGGAATCTCCACCGCCAGCAGGGCCTCCCGCTGCTCCCCCAGCTCCGCCCGCTCGGCCACGAAGAGCAGCCGATCGAAGTTCATGTTGGCGCCGCAGGCCACCGCCACCAAGGTGTGGCCACGCAGGCCGCGACTCTGCACGTCCTTCTTCATGCCCGCCACCGCCAGGGCACCGGCGGGCTCGAGGATCGAGCGGGTGTCCTCGAACACGTCCTTGATGGCGGCGCAGATCTCATCGGTGTCCACCGTCACCATCGCGTCCACGTACTGACGGGCCAGGGCGAAGGTCTCCTCCCCCACCTGCCGCACCGCCACGCCATCGGCGAACAGACCCACCTGCTCCAGGCGCACCCGCTCGCCCGCCGCCAGGGAGCGGGTCATGGCGTCCGCGTCCACCGGTTCGACACCGATCACCTGCAGCCGTGGCCAAAGGCTCTTGACGTAGGCGGCGATTCCGGCGATCAGGCCGCCGCCCCCCACCGCCACGTAGATCGCATCCGGTGGTTCGGAGCACTGGCGCAGGATCTCCAGGCCGATCGTGCCCTGGCCGGCGATCACCTCCGGGTCGTCGAAGGGGTGGATGAAGCTCAGCCCCCGCTCCGCCTCCAGCCGGCGGGCCTCGCCGTAGGCCTCGTCGTAGGTGTCGCCGTGCAGCACCACCTCGGCACCCCGGGCCGCCACCGAGCGCACCTTCACCTCCGGGGTGGTGACGGGCATCACGATCACGGCGCTGCAGCCGAGCTTCTGGGCGGCCAGGGCGACACCCTGGGCATGGTTGCCGGCGCTGGCGGCGATCACGCCCCGCGCGCGCTCCTCGGCGGCAAGACCCACCATCTTGTTGTAGGCGCCGCGCAGCTTGAAGCTGAACACCGGTTGCAGGTCTTCCCGCTTGAGCAGCACTTGGTTGGCCAGGCGACGGGAGAGGTTGGGGGCGGGATCCAGGGGCGATTCGATCGCCACGTCGTAAACCCGCGCCCGCAGGATGCGCTGCAGGTAGGCGCTGGCCAGGGGCATGCCCCCGGGGCCGTAGGGATTGGCGACGCCTTCCTTCATGGCCACCAGTGTGGCAAGTGGCCGGGGCCCCGCCGAAGGGGGCGCCCCGCGCAAACGGTGGCGATCGCCGCCAAACGCCGGAACGGAACCCGTAGATTGCCCAGGTTCAGATCGAAACGGTCATGCACCTCAGCGAGCTGAGTCACCCGAACCAGCTCCACGGTCTGAGCGCCGCGGAACTCGAGGCGATCGCCCGCCAGATCCGCGAGAAACACCTGGAGGTGGTCTCCACCAGCGGCGGCCATCTCGGCCCGGGCCTGGGGGTTGTGGAGCTCACCCTCGCCCTCTACCAAACCCTCGACCTCGACCGGGACAAGGTGGTCTGGGATGTGGGTCACCAGGCCTATCCCCACAAGCTGATCACCGGTCGCTACGCCCGCTTCCACACCCTCCGCCAGAAGGATGGGGTGGCGGGCTACCTGAAGCGCTGCGAAAGCCGTTTCGACCATTTCGGTGCGGGCCATGCCTCCACCAGCATTTCCGCCGCCCTGGGCATGGCCCTGGCCCGCGACGCCCGCGGCGAGGATTTCCGCTGCGTGGCGGTGATCGGCGACGGCGCCCTCACCGGTGGCATGGCCCTGGAGGCGATCAACCACGCCGGCCACCTGCCCCGCACCAACCTTCTCGTGGTGCTGAACGACAACGACATGTCGATCAGCCCGCCGGTGGGCGCCCTCTCCACCCACCTCAACCGCATGCGGCTCAGCAAGCCGGTGCAGTTCCTTCAGGACAACGCCGAGGAGGCGATCCGGCATCTGCCCTTCCTGCACGGCGAGCTGCCGGCCGAGCTCAAGACCCTCAAGGAGAGCATGAAGCGCCTGGCCGTCCCCAAGCTGGGGGCGGTGTTCGAGGAGCTGGGCTTCACCTACATGGGCCCGGTGGATGGGCATGACATCCCGGCGATGATCCGCATCTTCGAGGATGCCCATCGCACCGAGGGTCCGGTGCTGGTGCACGTAGCCACCACCAAGGGCAAGGGCTATCCCTACGCCGAGGCCGACCAGGTGGGCTACCACGCCCAATCCGCCTTCGATCTGGCTACGGGCAAGGCCTACCCCTCCAGCAAGCCCAAGCCGCCGAGCTGGAGCAAGGTGTTCGGCCAGACGCTCGTCACCCTCTGCGAGCAGGATCCGCGGGTGGTGGGCATCACGGCGGCCATGGCCACCGGCACCGGCCTGGATCTGCTGGAGAAGGCCCTTCCCAAGCAGTATTTCGACGTGGGCATCGCCGAGCAGCACGCCGTGACGATGGCGGCGGGCATGGCCTGTGAGGGCCTGCGGCCGGTGGTGGCGATCTACAGCACCTTCCTGCAACGCGCCTACGACCAGCTGATCCACGACGTGGGCATCCAGAACCTGCCGGTCACCTTCGTGCTCGACCGGGCCGGAATCGTCGGCGCCGATGGCCCCACCCACCAGGGCCAGTACGACATCAGCTACCTGCGGGCGGTGCCCAACTTCACCGTGATGGCCCCCAAGGACGAGGCGGAGCTGCAGCGGATGCTGGTCACCTCCATCCAGCACAATGGGCCCTGCGCCCTGCGCATCCCCCGCGGCGAGGGGGAGGGGGTGCCCTTGATGGAGGAGGGCTGGCAGCCGCTGGAGATCGGCAAGGGCGAGCTGCTCACCGACGGCGACGACCTCTTGATCGTGGCCTATGGATCGATGGTCTACCCCGCCCTTGCCACCGCCGGCCTGCTGCAGGAGCAGGGGATCCGGGCGGCGGTGATCAACGCCCGCTTCCTGCGACCTCTGGATGAGGCCCTGATCCTGCCGCTGGCGCGCCGCATCGGTCGGGTGGTGACGATGGAGGAGGGGGCGCTGGCCGGCGGCTTCGGGGCAGCGGTGGTGGAAGCCCTCAGCGACCACGATGTGCTGGTACCGGTGCTGCGCCTGGGCATCCCCGATCAGCTGGTGGACCACGCCAGCCCGGATCAGAGCAAGCAGAGCCTGGGCCTCACCCCGCTGCAGATGACCGATCGCATCCTGGAGCGCTTCCCGCTGCGCGCCGCCGGGGCCAATCGCGCCGCGGTGCCGGCCTGATCGCCCTGGCCGACTGTCAGGTGCTGGTGGTGGGTGCCGGTCCGGCCGGCGGTGAACTGGCGCGCCGGCTCGCCCAGCGGGGTGTGGCCGTGGAGCTGGTGGACCGCCTGCCCGACCTGCGCCAGGTGGCCTTCAGCAGCGCCGCCGTTCCCCTCGACACGGTGGAACGCTTCGCCCTTCCCGCCCAGGTGGTGGGCAGCCGCTGGCGGGGCTGGCGGTTGATCGGCCCCGGCGATCGCCGTCGCGACTGGCAGGCGACCGGCCCGTTGGGGGCGGTGCTCGATTTCGGCGCCCTGCGCCACTGGTTGGCCGAGGAGTGCCGCCGCTGGGGGGGCGGGCTGCGGCTGGGCCGTACCGCCCTCGAGAGCCGCCAGGACGGGGACAGGATGGTGACCCGGCTGCGGGCGGTCGGTGCTGACGAGGAGCTCATCGTCAGCGACTGGGTGATCGACGCCACCGGGGAGCGCCGCAGCCTGCTGGGGGAGGGGGAGCCGGGCGCCGTGAGGGGCCGCCCTGACCCGCTGATCAGCGGCGTCGGGGTGGAGTGGCTCCTTGAGGTGCCGGAAGCTTGCTGGCGGCGCTGGCAGGACCGGCTGAGTTTCTGCCTGGGCAGTGACTGGCTGCCCCAGGGGTACGGCTGGGTGTTTCCGATGCAGCCGGGGGTCCTCAAGGTCGGCATCTGCCGCTATTGCGATCCGCAGCGGCCCCAGCCCCCCCTGGCGCCGTTGTTGGAGCGGCTGCTGGAGCGGCTGCTGGAGACCGAGGAGCGGTCCCAGGCCCGGGTTCTCGACCGCCACGGTGGCCGGGTGCGCAGCCGCGTGCACCGGCGTGAGCCCCACCGCATCGGCCGGCTGGTGGGTCTGGGGGATGTGGTCAGCACCGCCAACCTGCTGGGTGGCGAGGGAATCCGCCATGCCCTCACCAGCAGCGCCGTGCTGGCGCCCCTGTTGCAAGAAGCCCTGGCGGGCGGGGTTGGGGAGGATCCCCTGGCCCGTTATCCCCAGCTCCTGAGGCGCGCCCTGGGCTGGCGCTGGGCCCTCAGCGGTCGGGTGGCGCGGCGCACCTGGATCGGGCTGCGGGATGGGGCGGCCGACCGGCGGCTCGTGCGGATCCTCGACAGCCTCGAGAACTGCCGGGCGGAGGATCTCTCCGCCCTGCTGTTCGACTACCGCTTCGAGCGCTACGGCCTGCGCATCCTTCCCTACCTGCTGGGCTGGCGCTGAGGCGACGGCTTCAGAGCACGCCGCGGGAGGCCAGGCCCTGGATGGCGCCGATGCCGAGGATGTGGCCGAGGCTGAGGGTGCCGAGCATGGCGCCGTGGCTGAGGCCACCGAAGAAATTCGGGCTGGGCAGCTTCAGGCCCACATCGGGCTTCTGGATCGTGGCCTTGCCGATGGCGATGGCGATCACGTTGGCGACGATCATCACCAGGGCCACCTTGGGCGACCAGGCGATGGTGGTGGGGGCTAGGGCCAGGACGGGGGAGAGAAGCGGAGCGATCATGGCGGGGATGCCGACGGCCCCATCTTCCGGGTGCTGAGAGCCGCTTCCCGGCGCCCGTAAGACTTGTTCATCTGGAGGGCTCGGCCAGGAGGCGTTCGCGCAGGCCCGCCACCAGTCCGTTGCGCTTGAGGGCGCTGATTGCCAGGTCGATGCGCTCGGCGGTGGCGCTGGGCAGGGAGACCCCGAAGGCGAAGGCCTGGGATTCCGGGCGGATGCCCTGCAGCGCCAGCCGGGTGCGACCTGGATCCTGCTGTTGGGCCTGCAGCCAGGTGAGCTGGAGGTTGTCGGCCAGGATCGCGTCCACGCGCCGTTGCTGCAGCAGGGGCAGGCCATCGGAGACCCGCAGCAGCGGCACCGCCCGTGCCGGCGGCCCCCCCGCCTGACGGTTCAGCTCCCGCAGCAGCGCCGCACTGGCCGAGCCGGGACGCACCCCCACCCGTTTACCGCGCAGGTCAGCGGGGCTCTCTAGCCGGCCGCTGAGCCGCCCCTGGGTTTCGTTCACCACCGTGACCGTGAGATAGCCCACCAGCAGCGATGCGGAGACGATGCGCACCAGGTAGGCCGCCAGCACGATGGCGTTGCCGCGGGTGGTCTCCACCACCACATTGCCGCCCGGACCGGTGGCCAACACCTGAAACAGCTTGGTGGCACTGCGCCGCACCCCCTGCACCCGGGTCTCCGGCCGCTGGCCGTAGCCCTCGATGCGCCAGGCCAGGAGGGTGAGCAGGGCATTGGCCACCAGGAAGCCGCCGAGGAGCTGCAGCAGGGTGGGGCCGAACAGGGAGGCCAGGAACGCCCGGCCGAGATCCAGCCGTGAATTCAGCACCATCACCGCCAGTCCGTCCTCCTGGAAGGGGAGGCTGAAGCGCAGCCGACGGAGCCGCTCCGGCGAGACATTGAGACAGCCGATCGCCACATCGATGCGATCCGCCGCCGCCGCCTCCAGCAGGGCGCCGGTGCTGGGCAGGGGCCGGAGCACGAAGGCCAGCTTCTCGCGGCTGGCGATGCGATTCCACAGATCCACCGCCAACCCCTGCCAGGCCTCGCCGCTGCGCCAGGCGCAGGGCTGGGAGCCATCCACCACGCCCACCCGCAGCACCTGCGCCGCCACCGGCTCCGCCGCCTCGGCCCTGGCGGGCAGCCCGAGGACGCTCACCAGCAGCAGGGCGAGCGGCAGCAGGCCGGTGCGCCTCACCCGCGTCGCTCCCGCGCCAGGAAACCCAGGGCCACCAGCAGGTTGCTGAGGGTGAGGAAGGCTTCGGCACCCCCGTGCAGGGGGTCAACGTTGGCCAGCAGTTGCCCGTAGCGG
>JBEIHT010000091.1:0-9585 GCA_040381155.1 Aphanothece sp. | reverse complement strand
TGCCTGAGTCCCGCCAAGTGGTGGAAATTCCTGGGGCCTCAGCCCCGGCGTAGCCGGGGCTGAGCGTGCACTCCTGAAACGCCAGTCGTTGCAAGGGGTGGGCAGGCCCGCTTCCCTGGTTTGAGTACCACCTCAACCAGACGAACCATGCCCAAGGCAGATTCTGGCGCCTCCGCCCTGGCGTCGCTACTCGATGGCAGCACCGCTGGGGAGCTGATCCCTGAGCTGGCCCGCCATGGCCTGCAGCAGCTGATCGAGCTGGAGGTCGCCGCCGTGCTCGGTGCCGATCGCCATGAGCGCAGCGAGGAACGTTGCGGTTATCGCAACGGCAGCCGGCCACGCCTGCTCACCACCCAGGTGGGCGACATCCCCCTCTCGATCCCCAAACTCCGCTCAGGGAGCTTCTTCCCGACGATCCTGGAGCCCCGGCGGCGGATCGATCAGGCCCTGTATGCGGTGATCATGGAGGCGTGGGTCAAGGGCGTCTCCACCCGCAAGGTCGACGCCCTGGTGGCGGCGATCGGCTCGGATGCCGGCATCTCCCGCTCGGAGGTGAGCCGGATCTGCCAGGGGCTCGACAGCCAGATTCAGGCCTTCCTGGAGCGGCCCCTCGACGGATGCCGCTATCCGTACCTCTACCTCGACGCCACCTACCTGCACGGGCGGCTGGGCAAGACGCTGCAGGTCTGCTCCCGCGCCGTCGTCGTCGCCATGGGCGTGAATGCCGATGGCCGCCGAGAACTGCTGGGGCTCAAGGTGGGCGACAGCGAGAGCGAGCCCTTCTGGCGGGAGTTCCTCGCCAGCCTCAAACAGCGCGGCCTCGGCGGCGTGCGGCTGGTGGTGAGCGATGCCCATGTGGGGCTGACCAAGGCCGTGGGCCGCATGTTCCAGGGCTGCTCCTGGCAGCGCTGCCGCGTCCATTTCGCAAGAAACCTCTTGCAGACGGTGCCAAAAGCCCAGCAGGAGATGGTGGCCGCCGCCCTGCGCTCGGTGTTCACCCAGCAGAGCACCGCCGCCGTGGAGGAGCAGTGGGATCAGGTGGCAACGATGCTGGACGGCAAGTTCCCCAGGGCCGCCGAACTGATGGCCACGGCCCGGGAGGACGTGCTGGCCCACTCCTGCGGAGAAGACTTCGTCTACCGCCACTTCCCAGCCAGCCACTGGCGCAAGCTGTGGAGCACCAACCTGCTCGAGCGGGTGAACGAGGAGATCAAAAGGCGCACCCGCGTTGGCGGCATCTTCCCCAACGACGCCGCGATCACACGCCTGGTGGGCGCGGTGCTGCTGGAGCAGGACGAGCACTGGCAGCTGGAAGGACGTCGCATGTTCTCGCTCGACTCGATGGCTGCCATCCCCCCCAGCGCTGAGGCTCTGCCTGAGACGGATCAGAAGAGGGCTGCCATGCCATAGCCCACAGCAGACACTCAGGCCCCAGCCAGCGCTCTGGTCCGCCCCCACAGGGTGGGCCGGATCGCTGGCGGCCGGGGGCCGGCGCTGAACCCTGCGCCACCACCCGATCACCCAGGGATGAATCTCTTGACAGGTCATTGCTGACCGTGCAAGGTGAATGAATGAGGCGATTCATCACCTCCGGAATGACACCCCGTCATTCCACCCTGTTCACTCTCTGATCAGGGCAGTCGGGCCTCCGGTTTTACACTACGCAAAGGGACGCGGCCTCTCCGGTTCCCGCTCCTTCTTTTTGTTCAAGCATCTACGGCACAATCGGGCTGCACCCGGATAAAGGTTGAACTGGAAGCGGCGATCCAGGCAGATGGCAGAACGCCAAAATCGTTGTCTCATCAGGGATCCGGATCCGCAGCATGGTCAGCAGCGCTGCCATTGGAATCTCAGCTTGCATTCCCGCCAGGACAGGAATCGCTGATCACTGGATCAGCGAGCTGACGAGCGGCTTCCCCTCGGGATGTTTTCTGCGCTCGGGCGAATTCGCGATTGGTTTTAGGGTCCCCAATGACAGCCTCGACGCCAACCTTGCGGCTGCGAACCAGAGCTTCACAAGCGAAGCGTCTAGCCATGATGTCGAAACTAAGCTGTTTAGGGGCAACCCGAATTGCAAGAGTGCCAACCAGGCTTTTGCCGCAGCAAGCAGGCCTTTGAGGATCGTGATCGCAGCAGCAACGGAAGCGGCTTAAATCTCAATCCTTAATCCTTCGGATTCCGATCTCCACCCTGTCAACCGCCGATCAACGTTTCCAGCGCCGCGGTCACATCGCGCTGGCGCATCAGCGCCTCGCCCACCAGCACCGCGTCGGCACCGGCGTTCTGAGCGCGGTCGAGGTCGTCGCGGCTGAACAGGCCCGATTCGCTCACCACCAGGGCGCGCCGCTCCCGCAGGGCGGCGCCGTAGCGCGCCAGCAGGCGCTCGCTGGTGGCCAGGTCCACCGTGAAGGTGCTCAGGTCGCGGTTGTTGATGCCGATCAGCGGCCGTTCGCCGGAGCCGCAGAGATTGCCCAGGGCCAGCAACCGTTCCAGCTCGGCCTCGTCATGCACCTCGATCAGGGCCGCCAGGCCCAGGCCGCGGGCCACCTTCAGCAGGTAGGCCAGATCCCGGTCGCTGAGGATCGCGGCGATCAGCAGGGCGGCGTCAGCGCCGGCCGCCCGGGCCTGGTACAGCTGGTAGGGGCTGAGGATGAAGTCCTTGCAGAGCAGCGGCAGCTCCACTGCCTGGCGCACCTCCACCAGCACCTCAAAGCCGCCCTGGAAGAAGCGGCGGTCGGTGAGCACCGACAGGCAGCTGGCGCCGCCGGCGGCATAGCCGCGGGCGATCGCCACCGCATCGAAATCCTCCCGCAGCACCCCCTTGCTCGGGCTCGCCTTCTTCACCTCGGCAATCACCGCCGGCTTGCGGCAGCTGGCCAGCAGGGCGGCGGCGAAGTCGTGGCAGGGGGGCAGCTCGGCCACCTGGGCCCGCAGTTTTTCCAGCGGCACCCGCTCCCGGGCGGCGGCGATCTCCCGATCCTTTTCCCAGACGATCTCCTCGAGGATGTGGCGCGGCTGGCCCTCCTGGTGGCGGATGCCGAATTCCAGGTGGGCCACCTTCACCGAGGGGTTGGGGGGGCGGCGGCGGATCTCCATGGGGTCTGGTCGGCGGTGGGGAACGGGGTGGAAGTCAGGCGAGGGCGGCGGCCGCCTGGCGGTAGGCCACCTCCACCACCTCGCTGAGGGTGGGGTGGGTGTGCACCTCGGTGGCCAGCTGGCGCACGGTCTGGCGGCGGGCCACGGCGTTGGCCACCTCCTGGATCAGGTCGGCGGCATGCAGACCGTAGATGTGGGCGCCGAGCACCTCACCGCTGTCCTTGCGGAACAGCAGCTTCATCAGCCCATCGCTCTCCAGCTCCGCCAGGGCCTTGGAATTGGCCTTGAACCAGCTGCGCACGCTGCCCAGATCGAAGCCCTCCTTCGCCGCCAGCTCCTTCGCCTCCACCTCGCTCAGCCCCACCGAGCTGATCTCGGGGTGGGTGAAGGTGGCTGCCGGAATCGAGCGGTAATCGACGCGGCGGGGGTGGCCCAGGATGTTGTCCACCGCCACCGTGCCCTGGGCCGCGGCCGTGTGGGCCAGCATCATCTTGCCGGTCACATCGCCCACGGCCCAGAGGTGCGGCACCACCGGCGCGCCGGGTTCGGCGCTGGCCAGCACCCGCATGGTGTCGTCCACGGGCATGAAACCCCGCTGGGTGCTCACCCCCACCGAGGTCAGGTTGAGATCAGCGCTCACCGGCACCCGGCCGGTGGCCACCAGCACCGCATCCACCTCCAGGGTTTCCACCGGCTCGCGGGTGGCCATGTCCACCAGCTCGATCCTCACCGGGCTGCCCGGGGTGACGGACTTGGCCAGCACGCCGGATCTGGCGTCGATGTCGCGGCCATCGATCAGCTTGCGGGCCGCCAGCTTGGCGATGTCGGGATCGAAGGTGGGCATCACCCGATCGAGCGCCTCGATCATCGTGACCTCGCAGCCCAGGGCGGTGTACACATCGGCGAACTCCAGGCCGATGTAGCCGCTGCCGATGATCGCGATCCAGCGGGGCAGCCATTCCAGGTTGATCGATTCGTCGCTGGTGAACACGGTGCGGCCGTCGGTTTCAATGCCGGGGGGCACGAAGGGATCGGAGCCGGTGGCCACGATCACCTCCCGGGCGCCATAGATCTTGTCGATGCCGTGGCGATCGCGCACCCCCACCCGCTGGGGGCCCTCCAGCCTGCCCTTGCCCCGCAGGATCACCACCCCCGCCCGCTCCAGGGTGCGGGTGAGGTTGTCGCGAATCGTGGCCACCAGTTGGGCGGCGTGGTCGGCGATCGCCTGGCGCTCGAAGCGCACCGGCGCCGCGTGGATGCCGAAGCCGCGCAGGTGCTCGGCGTCCGCCAGCTCCCGCACCCGCCCGGCGGCGGCCAGCAACGCCTTGGAGGGGACGCAGCCGCGGTTGACGCAGGTGCCCCCCATGTCGCGCGCTTCCACGATCGCCACCTTCAGGCCGTGCTCCGCCGCATGCTTGGCGGCGTCGAAGCCGCCGTAGCCGGCCCCGATCACGATCACGTCAAAATCGAAGGAGCTGGCGGACCCTGGGGAGACGGTCACGGGCGGCGGCGGCGGACGTTGCCGGCATTCTCCCCCGTCAGGGCCCATACCGCTGGCGCCCGCGCTCCAGCAGCAGCGGCGCGGCGGCCACCGCCACATTCAGCGATTCCACGGCGGCGCTGTGGGGGATGGTGACCACGGCGCTGGCCAGGGCGGCCAGGGCGGGGTCGAGGCCGGCCCCCTCATTGCCCAACAGCAGGGCGGTCGGCCGGGTCCAGTCGAGCCGCCAGTAGGGCATCACCGACGCCTGCCGGGCCCCGGGCGCCACCGCAGCCACCACCTGGGCACCGCTCGCCACCAGCTGCCCCAGCCGCACCGCCAGCGCCGTCGCCCCCAGCCGCCGCAGCGGCAGGGCCAGGGCCGCCCCGGCGGAAGCCCGCAGCGCCTTGGGTTGATACGGATCCGCCCCCTCTGCCAACCACACCTCGTCCACGCCGGCCGCCAGAGCGGTGCGCAGCAGAGTGCCGAGATTGCCCGGGTCCTGAAGACGATCGAGGGCCAGCACGAAGGCCGGCGGCTCCGCCCCCAGCGGGGACGGCGGCTCCGCCGGGGCACTCAGGGTGTGCAGCACGCCATCGGGATGGCGGGTGGTGGCCGCCGCCGCCAGCACCTCGGCGCTGACGGGCTGGATCCGCGTCCCGGCGGGCAGGGCGGCAAGCAGGGGAGCGTGGGCGCCGATCCAGGCGGGGGTGGCGAGCATCAGCTGCGGCCGCAGGCCGAGGCGCGCCGTCTCCTGCAACAGGTGGGTGCCCTCCAGGAGCAGCAGGCCCAGCTCCCGGCGGCCGCGGGGTTCATGCAGCTGGCGCAGCTGACGCACCAAGGGATTGCGCCGACTGCTGATCAGGTCAACATCGGGAACAGGGGACGGATCGGCGGGGAGGCTCAGAACGACTGGTGATGGCGCACCCGCATCTTCTCGCGCAGCACCAGTTCGGGAGAGCCCTCACTGGAGTCGAGGTCGAGACCGTGGACCGTGGCCACTTCGCCCTGCAGCCCTTCAGCGGCCAGTTGCTCGACCAGCTTGCGCAGGATGATGTCCTCAACCGTGGCGGCGTCGAACCCGTCCGGCGTGAGGCTCTCTAAAAATTTACCGATTTTGGCGGCAATGAACTCCGATGAGTTGGAGATCTTGAGGACGATCATAGAAAAATATGCGGATGGGGAGACTTGAACTCCCACGACATTGCTGCCACTAGTACCTGAAACTAGCGCGTCTACCAATTCCGCCACATCCGCTGGCGCTGCTCCGGCGCGCCAAATCGCACCGGCCCACGCATCATAGGTCATGGCCTGCGGCCTCCCCTTCGTCGCCTGAGACACGGCGAGACAGTTCAGGGCGCGGCCGCCTAGACGAAGCGCCCGGCCGTTGTCAATATGCGGATCCGAACATCACGGTCTTAAATTCATGACGCTGAGCGCCGTCGCCACCCAGCCGATTCTCCAGCCGCGGCTTGAGGTGCGCGGTGGCCGGCGGCTCTCCGGGGAGATTCGGGTCAGCGGCGCCAAGAATTCGGCCCTGGTGCTGATGGCCGCCTGCCTGCTCACCCGCGACACCCTGCGGCTGCGCAACGTGCCGATGCTCACCGACATCGCCGCCATGGGCGAGATCCTGGCGGCCCTCGGCGTTCAGGTGGTGCGCGGCGGCGACGCGATCGAACTCAACGGCGACCACATCAGCCAGGCCGCTCCGCCCTACGAGCTGGTGAACAGCCTGCGGGCGAGCTTCTTCTGCATCGGCCCCCTGCTCGCCCGCATGGGCATGGCCCAGGTGCCCCTCCCGGGTGGTTGCCAGATCGGCAGCCGGCCCGTGGTGGAGCATGTCAAGGGGCTGAAGGCCCTCGGTGCCCAGGTGACGATCGAGCATGGGGTCGTCACCGCCGTCGTGCCTGGCAGCGGTCACCGCCTCAGCGGCGGCTACATCCACCTCGACTGCCCAAGTGTCGGCGCCACCGAAACCCTGATGATGGCCGCCGTTCTCGCCGACGGCGAGACCGTGATCGAAAACGCCGCCCAGGAGCCCGAGGTGATCGACCTGGCCGGACTGCTCACGGCCATGGGCGCCCGCGTCCGCGGCGCCGGCACCCCCACCATCACCATCGTCGGGGTGCAGCGCCTGCATGGCGCCGACTACGCGGTGATCCCCGACCGCATCGAGGCCGCCACCTTCCTTCTGGCCGGCGCCATCACCCGCTCTGAGATCGTGGTGGGCCCCGTGGTGAGTGAGCACCTCGGTGCGGTGCTCACCAAGCTGGAGGAGGCCGGCTGCCGCCTTGAGGTCCAGGACCACGGCCTGGTGCGTCTCCTGCCCGGCCGGATCCGCGCCGTCGACCTCACCACCCAGCCCTTCCCCGGCTTCCCCACCGACATCCAGGCGCCGTTCATGAGCCTGCTGGCCACCGCCGAGGGCACCAGCTTCGTGGTCGAGAACATCTTCGAAAACCGCCTCCAGCACGTGGCCGAACTGCAGCGCATGGGCGCCTCGATTCGCACCAGTGGCAATACCGCCTGCATCGAGGGGGTGGCCCAGCTCAGCGGCGCTCCGGTGCGCGGCACCGATCTGCGGGCTTCGGCGGCGATGGTCCTGGCCGGCCTGGCGGCGGATGGGGTCACCACCGTGCGGGGCCTGGAATTCCTCGACCGGGGTTACGCCGACTTCGAAGGCAAGCTCAATGCGGTCGGCGCCTCGATCGTGCGCGTCAACGATCCGGCCTGATCGGCCGCCGGGAGGAGGGGGCCGCCTAGAGTCGACTGACGGGAGCGTGCCGGAATCGGTAGACGGACTCGACTCAAAATCGAGCGCCTTCGGGCATGTGGGTTCGAGTCCCACCGCTCCCATCCAGCCCGACCTCGATGACCAGCCACGCTCCCGCCGCCCCCCCTTTCGCTCCGCCGGCCGCGCCTTCTGATCCGGTTGCGCCGGTGCCGGTTTCGCCGGTGATGGACACCTATGCCCGCTTCCCCCTGGAGCTGGTGCGGGGTCGGGGCGTCTGGCTGTGGGACCGGGACGGCCGCCGTTACCTCGATGGCGTCGCCGGCATCGCGGTCTGCACCCTGGGGCACAGCGATCCGGTGTTGCGGCGGCGCCTCTGCCGCCAGCTCGGCCGCCTGCAGCACGTTTCCAACCTCTACCGGATCCCCGAGCAGGAGCAACTCGCCGCCGCGATCACGGCCCGCTCCTGCGCCGACCGGGTGTTCTTCTGCAACTCGGGCGCCGAGGCCAATGAGGCCGCCATCAAGCTGGCCCGCAAGCACGGCCACCGGCGGCGGGACATCGAGCGCCCCCTGATCCTCACCGCCCAGGCCAGCTTCCACGGCCGCACCCTGGCGGCGGTGACCGCCACCGGCCAGCCCCGTTACCACGAGGGCTTCGAGCCGCTGGTGGAAGGCTTCCGCTACTTCCCCTACAACGACACCGCCGCCTTCGAAGCCCTGCTGCAGGAGTGCGAGGCGGACGGTCCGCGGGTGGCGGCGGTGCTGCTCGAGCCGCTGCAGGGGGAAGGGGGGGTGAACCCGGGCGATCCGGCTTTCTTCCGGCGGGTGCGCCAGCTCTGCGACGCGAACGACATCCTGCTGATCTTTGATGAGGTGCAGATCGGCGTCGGCCGCAGCGGCCGCTGGTGGGGGTATGAGCAGCTCGGGGTGGAGCCCGACGCCTTCACCATGGCCAAGGGGCTGGGGGGCGGCGTGCCGATCGGCGCCCTGGCAGTGAAGGCGGCGGTGGATCACTTCCGGCCCGGGGAGCACGCCAGCACCTTCGGCGGCAACCCCCTGGCCTGCCGCGCCGGGCTCACGGTGATCGAGGAGATCGAGCGCCGCGGCCTGCTGGCCCATGTCACGGCGATGGGGGAGCTGCTGGAGCGGGAGCTGAGGGCGCTGGTGGAACGCCACCCCAGCGTGCTCGAGGGCTCGCGCGGCTGGGGCCTGCTGCGCGGCCTGGTGCTCGCCGAAACGGCACCGGCCGCCGCCGAGGTGGTGAAGGCGGCGATGCAGGCCGGCCTGCTGCTGGTGCCGGCGGGGCCGCGGGTGGTGCGCTTCGTACCGCCGCTGGTGATCCGTCCGCGCCAGATCCGCCGGGCGGTGAAACGCCTGGAGAAGGCCCTCGCCAGCCTGACCTGAGCCCCGCCCGCGCTTGCCACCCGCCACGCCCCCCTCAACGCCACCCTCCACGCCGCCGCTTCCCGAGCCGGTCGATCTCGACGACCTGCTGGAGCCCTTCGCCCGCCGCGGGGTGGATCTCGGCCTGGCGCGCCTGGAGGCGGCCCTGGTGGAGGGGGGGCACCCGGAGCGGCGCTTCCCGGCGGTGCAGGTGGCCGGCACCAACGGCAAGGGCTCGATCTGCAGCTTCCTGCACGCGATCCTGCGCGCCGCCGGCCTGCGCTGCGGCACCTATCGCTCCCCCCACCTGCTGAGCTGGTGTGAACGGCTCCAGCTCGATGACGCCTGGATCACGGCGGAACAGCTGCGCGCCGACCTGGCCCGCTGGCGGCCGATCGCTGAGCGCCACGACCTCACCCCCTTCGAACTGCTCACCGCCGCGGCCTTCGACCGCCTGGCGATCAGCGGGGTGGATCTGGCGGTGCTGGAGGTGGGGCTGGGGGGGCGGCTCGATGCCACCACCGCCCACCCCGACCGCAAGGTGGTGGGCTTCGCCGCCATCGGCCTCGATCACCGCGAGCACCTGGGCGACACGATCGCCGCCATCGCCGCCGAGAAGGCGGGGGTGTTGAGCCCGGGCTGCCTCGCCTTCAGCGCCCCCCAGCACCCGGAGGCGGCGGCGGTGCTCACGGCCGAGGCGCGGCGGCGGGGGGCGGAGCTGCGCTGGCTGGAGCCCCTGCCCACCCCCGGCGACGGCGGCCCGCCCCTGGGGCTGGCCGGCGATCTGCAGCGGGCCAACGCCGCCGTGGCGGCGGCCATGGCCGGCGCCCTGGCGGAGCGGGGCTGGCGGATCCCGGCCGCGGCGATCCGCGCAGGGCTGGCGGCCGCCCGCT
>JBEIHT010000090.1:0-9658 GCA_040381155.1 Aphanothece sp. | reverse complement strand
CGCCGAGGTGCAGGGGCTGGAGATCGCCCTGGAGGCCGTCACCTTCCGGGAGGGGGGCTACAACCTGGGGCCGCGTCAGCTGATCGGCAAGGCCACCACCCAGCCCCTCGTGCTCAAGCGCGGCCTCTCCCTCGACACGGGCTTCTGGAGCTGGCTGCAGCGCTGCACCGACGGGCGCTATCCGCTGCCTTACGTGAATGGCACCGTGCGCTGTTTCCCACCGGGGGGCGATCCCCAGGGGGGGGATGGCCCCGAGGGCATCTGGCGGTTTGTGAACGCCATCGCCACCAAGGTGAGCTGCGCGCCCTTCAACGCCCGCCAGAGCAGTGAGGTGGCGCTGGAGGAACTCCATCTGGTGCACGAAGGACTGCGGAGGGAGTTGACATGAGCGGACCTGCCCTGGCCAAGGCCAAGCTGATCCCGTTCGGGGATTCTTCCAACGCCGCCCAGCCCGATGAGGCTCGGGCGATTCCCTTCGATTTCAACCCCGAAACCCTCACCTTCAAGGTGAGCACCGGCGAGGCCAGGGATCCGGCCCGGCGCGGCCGCCAGCAGACCCAGAACGTGGGCGCGTCCCAGGCCACCCTCAGCTTCGAGTGCCAGTTCGACAGCACCCGGCCCCGGGCCAGCGACGGCGCTGGATCCGAGAACGGGACCGTGGAGCAGCGCGATGTGCGCCGCCGCACCCGAGCGATCGCCGATCTGCTGCAGGCCACCAAGCCGGGCCGCCAGCCGGCGCCCAGGCGCGTGCGCTTCCTCTGGGGCAGCTTCAGCTTCGACGGTGTGGTGAGCCAGCACCAGGAGACCTTCGATTACTTCAGCGCCGAAGGGGTGCCGTTGCGCTCCAAGGTGTCGCTCACCCTCACCGAAAAGGACTTCCGCTACAACGTGACCGCCGAGCAGGCGGAACCGCTGCGCGATGGAGCCAGCTCCTTCGCCCAGGGGTCGGGCAGCTCCGACAGCCCCCCGCCCGAGTCGCCGGAGCAGCGGAGCGAAGCCGCCCTGGCCGCGGTCCTGGTGCCAGAGGTGCGGCGCCCCAGCCCTGCCCAGATCGGCGAGCAGCTGGCGGCAGGCTTGCCCCTGGGGGCCCGCGAGGCTCTGGGCCTGTTCGGTGCCGCTGCCTTGCCGGCGGGGGCCGTGCCGCCCCCCTCCCCCGTGGCACTCACGCCCCCGACCCCAAGGAGCGCGCCCCAGCCCGGCCTGCCAAGCAGCCCCTGGGGTCGGGACGCCGCGACGGCCGGAAGCGCCGCCGCGGGCCTGGCCGCCCAGGTGGTGGCCCAGCGTCAGGGGGGCCTGGATCCCGGGCCGGGGGCCAGTCAACGACGCTCCGCAGACGCTCGCCAGGCCCCGGCGGCTCCTCCGCCCATCCAGGGCCATGCCCAGCTGCGGCCACGCCTGGTGCTCGAACCGGATCCGCGCCTGTTCCCCCTGCCAGCGCCCGCCCTTGAGCGCTCTCCCCTGGAGCGGCGGCCCCGCTGGGAGCCTCCGGTTGGCGGCAGGCGAAGGCGACCCGCAGACGACGGGGCCGCCCCAGGGGCCGGGGGCTGCGCCTGCGGCTGCGGCTGCGTTCCCTGCCGGGGAGGCCAGCCGTGAGCGTGCACATCGACGAGGTGAGCACCACGGTGGAGGCCAGCGGCCCGCCCTCAGGCCGCGGCGAACCCGGCGGCGGCGGCCCGGCGGGGGCCGGGCCCGGGGAAGCGAGGCTCGAAGAGCTGCGGCCCCTGGTGCGGGCCCTGGTGGCCGAGGAGATCGAGCGCTGGCTGCGCGCCCGGGGGGGGCTGCCATGAGCCGGGTGCCCCTGCTGGTGGATAGCCGGCCCCAGCTGGCCCTGGACGGCCGCCGGGCCGAGCGGTTGGAGGCGGATCTGATCCGTCTGGAAACCCACGCCGATGCCAGCGGCCTGGCGCGGCTGGAGGCGGTGTTCCTCAACTGGGACAGCACGGAGCCCGGCGGTGGGGTGGATTTCGTCCATTTCGATCGCCAGGCGGTGGACTTCGGCCGCCAGTTGCGGGTGAGCTTCGCGGTGGAAGAGCAGCCGCGGGTGGTGTTCGAGGGGGTGGTGACGGGCATGGGGGCCGAATACCCGGAACTGCGCCCGCCGGAATTCACCCTGCTGGCGGAGGACCGCCTGCTGGGCCTGCAACTCCGGGAGCGCACCCGCCTGAGCGAGGAGAGCAGCGACGGGGCCATCGTCTCGCGCATCGCCGGCGACGCCGGTTTTGCCGCCCAGGTGGAGGGGGGGGATGGGCGACAGCACCGCCAGCTGCTGCAGCTGAACCAGAACGACCTGGCGGCCCTGCGCCAACGGCTGCCGGATCACCTGATCCGCTTCAGCAACGGCGAGCTGCGGGTGAGCACCGCCGCCAGCGAAACGGAGCCCCCGCTGCGGCTCACCCGCGAAAACCAGCTGCTGCGCTTCACCGTGCTGGCGGATCTGGCCCAGCAGCGGGGCGAGGTGCGGGTGCACGGCTGGGATGTGGCCGCCAAGGAGGCGATCCACGCCACGGCCGGGCCTGCGGTGATGCGGGCCGAGGCGGCTCGGGGCCGCATCGGTGCCGAGGTGGTGAAGGAAGTGTTCAGCGGCGCGGCCGAAGACCTGCATCTGGAGGCTCCCGTGACGGCGGAGGAGGCCCGCCTGCGGGCGGAGGCGCGGATGCGGCAGCGCGGTCGACGCTTTGTGCGCGGCCGCGGCGTCACCCTCGGCACCCCCTCCCTGCGGGTGGGCTCCCGGCTCGACCTGGTGGATCTGGGGCCCTGGTTCCGCGGCATCTACCTGGTGACGGCCGTGAGCCACCGCTTCGACCAGGCCAGCGGCTACCGCACCCACTTCGAGGCCCAGCGGGCCCAGCTGGAGGAGGCGCCATGATCCCCGGCACTGATCCCCGGCAGCTCAGCGGCGGCCCCGACCGGCTGGTGGGGGTGTATCCGGCCCTGGTGACCGATGTGCAGGATCCCGATGGCCAGGGGCGGGTGCGGGTGAATCTGCCCTTCGTTAACGGTATGGAAGGCCCCCAGGCGGCCCCCTGGGCGCGCCTGGCCACCTTCATGGCCGGCGCCGATCGGGGCAGCTGGTTCATCCCCGAGGTGAACGACGAGGTGCTGGTGGCCTTCCTGGCCGGCGACCCCCGCCATCCGGTGGTGATCGGCGCCCTCTGGAACGGCGTCGACACGCCACCGGAGACGATGGACTCGGGCAACAACCTGCGCTCGCTCACCTCCCGTTCCGGCCATCGCCTGCTCTTCGATGACACGGCGGCCCAGGAGAAGGTGGTGTTGGAAACCCAGGGAGGCCATCGCCTCACCCTCGATGACGCTTCCGGGGGCACGATCACGCTGGAGCACAGCAATGGCGCCAGCCTGAAGATTGATACCAGCGGCACGGTGTCGATCACGGCGCTCAACCAGATCAAGATGGAGGCGCCGGCAGGTCTGAAGATCAGTGCGGCAACGGTGAATGTGGATGCGGGAATATCCACCTTCTCCGGCGTTGTCAAGGCCGACACGGTGATCAGTAACGCCGTGGTTTCATCCAGCTACACCCCTGGGGCGGGAAATATCTGGTGATGAGCAAAGAACGCCGACGCCTGACCATTCCCGCCAAGCCTCTGCTGGTGCGTGAAACGTTGCAGCTCATCTGCCCGGCAATCATCGCCGCGGACGATCGTCCACCGCTGCTGAGCTACAGCGATGATAATTTCATGGCGGCATTTCTTTCGCTGGCCAACCGCAATCAGCCGGTGGAAAACAAAGATCTCCCACCGCTGTTGTGCTGGCGCGATTGGAGTGAACCCCCGCAAGCCATGATCAATGCCAAGGGTCAAGCCGCCTATCCCATTGCCAAGATTAAACGCGGCCTGCTCCTCGGCTTGCAGCTGGAGGAGACCAGCTCCGATTCAGATCCGTTGAATCCAGATCCGCTGAATTCCGATCCCATTCCCGCGCCTGCGTCAACGCTTGATCCCCCCTGGTTGCGCAAGCTCTATTTGCCGCAGCACGCACGTTTCACGGTGGTGTGTGTGGACGCGATTTGCAACCGCTATGGCAAGCCATCGTTGGATCGTCGGCGGGTCAAGCAGGCCGGCATGATCGTGCGGCGCCTCAAGCCTGGGCTGGTCGGCGAAGAGGAGCACTGGGAAGACTGGTTCCCAAGTGGCGAGGGCGAGGGCTGGTGGCAGGAGCGGTACGACGCGGAGCTTCACCCCATTGGCGGCGGCGGAGCCAGGGCCATTGGCCTGGATCCTGTGGAGGCCGGGCTGCAGAGCCACACCCTGCGGCTCATCCCGGAAGCCACCGATCCGCAGCAGCCCACGCCCTGCCGGCTCTATGGCTATCTGCCGGTGTGGAGCGCCGAGCGCCAGCGGCCCCCTGAAGCCGCGGAGGGCAGCGCCACCAGTCAGCTGCCCACCCAGGACACGATCACCCAGCAGCGCTTGGAGGAACTGGAGCCCATCTGGGGAGAGCTGGGTGCCAAAGCCGTCAATGTGTTGGCCCTGCTTCGGCTGACACTGCTGCCAGCAAGGACTGTGCCCCAGTCGAGAGAGGAAGCGACCGAGACCCCGAGCAACACGATCGTGGTGGAAGCGTTGAAACGTCTCGCAAAAGCTGGCCTGGATTCCACGCACTTCACCAAGGATCTGGGAGGACGTTGCCCGGATGGCACAACACTCTGGGGTGAGCTTTGGTTCGATGCCGTCGGCACGGAGCTGGAGCCATGGCTGCCCACATCGAAACTGCTGGATTCAGCAAGGCCAGATCAGGAGCCTGTATCCGATCTCGATGGCTTGCTGCGCAAGCGTGTGCATGAGACGGTGGAACTGCACGTCAAGCATCCCTCCAGATCAATCCTCAGCTCCAGACAATGGTCGTTGCTGCTCGCCGCTGCCCTGGTGCGGGCTCGTGGCCATCTGCTGGCCCTGGCCCGCGCCATTGAGTTGAAACAGGCGGCCACGCAGCCGGGGTTCAGCCTTTCAACCGAGGACGATTGGCTTGCCACCTTGCCCGGCCTGCCAGCGGCAGGCGATCGGCCGGTCCGCCCCGGCGCCGCGGTTTACAGCCTGGGCGCACTGCTGGATTGGCTGGCGCTTTACCGCCAGAAGGATCGCCGCCTGCTGGTCGCCAACCAGAGGCTGACCTTCAGCACGGCCAACCAGGGTGGGCGTCTGGAAGAGGTGTTGGACCATCTTCTGGCCCTTCGGGATGCGTTGGCACCCGTGGCGCGCCAGCTGGGGGCGGCCGGCTTCAGCGTGCGTGCTGCTCTGGCGGAACAGGGTCGAGCCCTGGAATCTGACCTGCTGCAGGCCGTTGATATCAATTCCACAACCACCGACCTGGCCAATCTGGGAGTGCCCCTCGATGAAGCTCCCGCCGAAGGACTGCTGGTGGCTCCAGGCCTCCATCCCACGGGCGCTGATCTGGCCACCCTCCGTAGCCGCAGCAAGGCGCTCGATGGGGACAGCAGCAGGTTCGGGAAAGCCGCAAAGCTCTCCTCAGAAGCCAGCACCGAACTCCGCTACGACAGCGACCATCTCTATGCGGTCTGGTGCTGGGTGCGGGTGGGTGGTCGCAGCCCCTGTGAGCGTGAGCAGATGATCTGGTCGAAGCGAACGGAGCCGTTCCGGATAGCGGAACCCCACGATCTTTTGGGCGTGCGCCCGGTGTGCATCCCGATGCCCGATCTGCCCAGGCTTCTCAAGGATATGGGCCGCATCCTCCAGGCCCGCGCCAAGCCTTATGCCTCCGTGCGCACGCCTCCGCAGTCGGGCTTCGAGGCCAAGAACCTCACCAGCATCAGCCGCCGCATGGGATCGGGCGGCAGCTGTTCCTTTGGCATCCCGGTGTTCACGATCTGCGCCTTGGTGATGTTTTCGATCGTGTTCGCGATTCTCTCGCTGGTTCTGCGCTGGTTACCCCTCCTGAAGATCTGCACGCCCACCGTCGACGAATCCTCCAGCCCATGACACCCCCCTCTGCCGCCGCCGGAGCCACACCCACCCCCCAAGCCGGGGGTCGTCTCGGCCGGGGTCTGCGCTTCCCACCCCTGCTCCCTCTGCCGCCTGGCTTTGCCTGGGTGAGCGAGGCCGAGGCGGTGGAGCAGGCCATCCGCACCCTGCTGCTCACCGAGCCTGGTGAGCGGTTGCGCCGGCCCGACTACGGCGTGGGCCTGCGCCGCTGGCTGTTCAGCGCCAACACCCTCGAGCTGCGCACCCAGATCACCCGGGCGATCGAGGACGCCCTGGAACGCCATGAACCGCGCATCCGGCTGCTGGAGGTGGTGGTCAGCAGCGAAGGCGGGCAGCCCACCGTGCTGTTGATCGCCATCCACTACGAGATCCGGTCTCTGCCGGGCCCCCGCAATCTCGTCTTTCCGTTCTATCTGCAGGAGGGGGCGCCATGAGTCCGAGGCCGCCACGGCTGGATGACCGCCGCTACGAGGATCTGCGGGAGGAGTTGCTGCGCCGCATCCCGGTGCACGCGCCGGAGTGGAGTGACCACAACGCCGCCGATCCGGGCATCGCCCTGCTGGAGCTCTTCGCCGACATGGGCGCAAGCCTGCTGGAGCGCTTCAACCGCGTGCCCGAGGCGGCACGGCTGGCGTTTCTCCAATTGCTGGGGCTGGCACCGCGACCGGCCCGGGTGGCCACCGCGGTGGTGAAGCTGGCGTTGCCCCGCGGGGAGGCGAAGCCGGTTCTGGTGCCCCGGAGCCCGTTCGAGCCGCGCCTGCGGGTGGCCGCCGGCCCGGTGGCCTTCGAGGCCAGCGAGGAGATCAGCGTGCTGCCAGTGGAGCTGCAGACCTGGATCAAGGCCCCGTTCTCACCGTCCGGCGACGACGTTCCCGACCAGGCCGTTCTCAATGATCTGGCCGAGATGCTGACCGACCATCTCAAGCGCGCGGCGCCGGGTTCGCCAGCCCCATCCCCGCTGACGTTGAGCCTGGCGGACACCTACGAGCCCATCTCCCTGCCGCCGGTGGTCGAGGGGCTGCTGCCGCCAGCGATCAGCACCCACCTGAGCAGGGATCGCTGGTTGTGGCTGGCGCTGCTGGCGCCGGCTCCGCTGGTGAAAACCACCAGTCAGGCGGCGGATCTGCGCAGCCTGCGGCTGGCGATCGCCGAGCAGGCGCTCAACCTTGGCGTGCGGGTGGACGCGGATCTCTGCGGCCCCACCGACCACCACCACTGCGCTGATGTCGGCGTGTCGCCCACCCCCGGGCCGCTGGAATGGCAGATCTCCACCGGTCGATTCCGGGGCAAGGAGGCCAAGGTGACCCGGGCGCTCTACGTGCCCCTGGAGGTGGCGCACGACGGCACCGAATCCTTCCGCCACAGCGGCTGCGTGCGCCTGCGCTTGCCGGCAAACGGCGCCGACGGCGAGCCGGGCCTGGGGAACTGGACCACCGCGAGCTTTGCTTCCGCCGATCCCGATCTGCTCGGGACGGGCGAGCTGCCGCCGGCCCTGCCGAACGAACGGGACGGCGAGCGCGTGCTGGCCTGGATTCGGGTGCGGCGTCGCGATCAGAACCACCCCCCGCTAAGGGTGCGCTGGCTGGACGCCAATGCGGTGCCGGTGGAACAGGCGATCAGCCTGGAGACGCCGGAGCTGCTCGGCTATGGCGAGGGCCGGCCAGGCCAGGAGCTGCGACTGTCACGGAGCCCCGTGTTGCCCGGCAGCGTGGCCATCCAGGTGGCTGCGCCCGCCGATACCTCTGGCGTGCTCGTCTGGCAGGACTGGCGGCCGGTCGACGATCTGATCGAAGCCAAGCCGGATGAGCCGGTGTACCAGCTGGATCCGGAAAGCGGCACGATTTGCTTCGGCGATGGCCTCCATGGCCGCATGCCCCTGCCGGGCGAGGCGATCCGCGCTCGCGGCTACCGCCAGGGTGGCGGCGCGGCCGGCAACGTGGGCGCGGGCCGCATCACCCGCATCGAACGGGGCACCAGCGCGGTCCTGGCGGCCAACCTGAAGGTGAGCCAGCCCCTGCCGGCCGAGGGGGGGGCCGACGCGGAGACCGTGGCCGAAGCGGGGGAACGGCTGCCCAGGCTGTTGCGCCACAACGACCGGGCGGTGGGCCGGGAGGATTTCACCGACCTGGCCCTGGAGACGCCCTGTGCCGGCATCGGCCGGGCCCACTGCCTGCCGCGCCACCTGCCCCACCAGCGCCTCGATGGCATCCCCGGCGTGGTGACGTTGATCGTGATCCCCGCCTATGACCCTCTCCATCCCGATGAACCGATGCCCGACCGGGATCAGCTGCAGCGGGTCTGCGCCTGGCTGGAGCCGCGCCGGCTGGTGACCACCGAGCTCTACATCACCCCGCCCACCTACGTGCGCCTTTCGGTGGCGGTGTCGGTGGAGGGGGAGGCGGATGTGGGGCAGGACACCCTGCGCGTCCAAGTGGAGCTGGCCCTGCGGCAGCTGCTGGCGCCCCTTCCCCCCTATGGCCCGGACGGCCGGGGCTGGCCGTTCGGGCGGCATGTGAGCGAGCGGGATCTGGCGGCGGCGGTGCTGCGGGTGCAGGGTGTTCGGCTGGTGCACTGGGTGCTGATCAACGCCCGCAAGGTGGAAACCCTCCCCCCGGTCGCCATCCCCTCGGAGGTGGGGCGGCTGCCGTTGACGGCCGTGCAGCAGGTGCCGCTGGCGGACTGGCAGCTCCCCAGCCTGCGGCAGGTGCAGGTGGTGGTGACCCCCAGCGGCGGCGATCCCGACGCCACCCCACCGCCGCTGTTGCCGTTCGAGGACGAGGACACGACCGCTGATGGCGCCCCCATCGGCATCCCGGTGCCGGTGATCCGGGAGGTGTGTTGATGGCTCTCCCCTTTGCCCACCTCCGAGGCCGGCCGATGTGGGAGCGCTGCGACCATGCCGGCACCCGCATCGACGGTGAGCCGGCGGCGGTGCGGCTGGCGCCGGTGCCGTTGCCGGATCACGAAGCCGATGGGGCGCCGCAGGACCTCTGGGTTAAGGCCTGGGAGGATCGGCGCGGCTCCGCAGGGGCGGTGCCGCGGGGACCGGAGGCCTGCGAGGAGGCTCAGGTGCTGTTGCTTGATCCAGAGGGGGGACTGTTCCGCCTGGAGCCGGAGGGCTGGCACCCCCTGCGGACGGCATCGCGGCGACCGATGGACGCCGGTTCGCTGGGGCCCCTGTTCCAGCCACCGGCGCCAGAGCCCCCCGAGCGGCCGGCCGGCCTGGCCCTCGACCCCTGGCAGGGCCTCTGGCTGCTCGATCGAGCGGCCGGCGTCCTGCGGCGTCTCGACGCCTCTGGCCGGCTGGTGGCCAGTGTGCCCCTGCCATCGGGCTGCCAGCCGCGACGCTTCGGCTGCACGGCCCTGGGGCTGGTGGTGGCCGACGGGGGGAATGGCAGCGGACCGGCCCTGCTGTTCCGGCCCTGGCATGGGGAGTGGCGCGGTCTGCGGCTGAACCTGCCGCTGGATCCGGCGGACAGGGCCCTCAGCGGCAGCTCCTCCGCCCCGGTTCCAGAAACGGCGAAGGGTTCTGCAACGCCGCCGGAGCTGATCGATCTGGCGGCCGATCCCGCCATCGGCTGGGCGGCGGCCCTGATCCGCCAGGGTCGCCGCCATGGCCTGGTGGTGTGGGATGGCCGCCGCTGGCGCCACTGGCTGGCCCCCACCCTGCGCCGGCCCCGCCATCTGGTGATCGATGG
>JBEIHT010000089.1:0-9771 GCA_040381155.1 Aphanothece sp. | reverse complement strand
TTCATGGCTTCTCTCCCCCTGGATCGCGATCTGCGAACGATTCTCTCGCCCCCTCGACGAGAGTGTGAAGCAGGTCCGCCAGCGGCAATCCGCTGGCCGCCCAGAGCATGGGGTACATGCTCTGGCTGGTGAAGCCCGGCAGGGTGTTGATCTCGTTGAGCCACAGCCCGCCGCTGCCCTCGCCAGCGCAGGCCTCCTCGTAGAAGAAATCAACCCGGGAGAGGCCGGAGGCCCCCACCGCCTTGCAGGCCGCCACCGCCAGCTCCCGGGCCCGCTCGCTCACCTCGGGCGGCACCGCGGCCGGGATCACCGTGTGGCTCCGCCCTTCGCTGTACTTGGTTTCGTAGTCGTACCAGTCCGCGTCGAAGCGGATCTCGCCCAGCACCGAGGCCCGCAGGCGCTCGGTGCCGAGCACGGCGCACTCCAGCTCCCGGGCCTTCACCCCCTTCTCCACCACCAGCCGTGGGTCGAGGGCGGCCGCCTCCCGCAGGCCGCTGAGCAGAGCGTCCCGGTCGCTGGCCTTGCTGATGCCCACCGAGGAGCCCAGGTTGGCGGGCTTGACGAAGCAGGGATAGCCCAGCTCCCGCTCCAGCCTCTCCAGCACGGCCTCCGGCGCGTTGAGCGCGTCGGCCTCCAGGCACACGTAAGGCACCTGGGGCAGGCCGGCGGCGGCGAAGGCGGCCTTCATCGCCTGCTTGTCCATCCCCACCGCCGAACCGAGCACGCCGGAGCCCACGAACGGCACCCGCATCAGGGTGAACAGGCCCTGGATGGTGCCGTCCTCCCCGTTGGGGCCGTGCAGCACCGGGAACCACACCTCCACCTCCAGAGCCCCCTCCGGCAGCCCCCGGAAGCCCGGTGGTCCGTCCGCCGGCAGCTCGGCCGCCTCCGCCGGCAGGCCGCGGCGCAGCACCTCGTCCGCCACCGCCGGCGGCCACCAGCGGCCCTGGCGGTCGATGTAGAAACACAGCAGGCGGTAGCGCTCGGCGTTGGCGCCGCTGCGCAGGCCGTCGGCCACCGTGGCGGCGGAGCGGATCGACACCGCATGCTCCCCGGAGGCTCCCCCGAACACCAGGCCGAGGTGGAGCGGGGTGGAGGTCATCGCGGCGCGGGAGCGGCGCCAACCGTATCAGCGTTCCGCCCGGCGGCCAGGGGGGCGGCGCGATCAGATCACCAGGCTGCCGCTGAGGGAGAAGGCCCGCACCGTCTCGATGCGCACCTCGGCTAGATCACCGGGGCGCAGGCTGGAGCCGTCGGGTCGCCGGGCCGGGAAGAAGGTGAGGCGGTTGCTGCGGGTGCGGCCCATCGCCTGCTCCGCATCGCGGGGATTGGGCCCCTCCACCAGGATCTGCTCGCAGCGGCCGGCGTAGCGGCCGTTGCGCTCCCGGGCCGTGCGCTCCACCAGGGCGTTGAGCTCCCGCAGCCGCTCCACCTTCACCGCCTCGGGCAGCTGGTCCGGCCAGTCGGCGGCGGGGGTGCCGGGCCGGGGCGAATAGGCCGCGGTGTTCACCTGGTCGAAGCCGATCTCCCCCACCAGGGCCAGGGTGCGGCGGAACTGGGCGTCGCTTTCGCCGGGGAAGGCGACGATCACATCGGCGCTGATCGCCGCATCCGGCATGCGGCTGCGGATCCGCTCGATGATGCGCCGATAGCGCTCGACGGTGTAGCCCCGCGCCATCGCCCGCAGGATCGCGTCGTCGCCGCTCTGGACGGGGATGTGGAAGTGCTCGCACACCTTCTCCAGGTCGGCGCAGGTGTCGATCAGCCGGTCGGTGAAGTAGCGGGGATGGCTGGTGGCGAAGCGCAGGCGCTCGATGCCGCGCACATCGTGCACGTGCCGGAGCAGGTCGGTGAAGGTGTGGGCGCGGCGGCCCTCCGGCGTGATGCCGGGCAGGTCGCGCCCGTAGGCGTCGATGTTCTGCCCCAGCAGGGTCACCTCCTTGAAGCCCCGCTCCGCCAGCCCCTCCATCTCCAGCCGGATCGCCTGCGGCAAGCGGGACTGCTCGCGACCGCGCACCGACGGCACGACGCAGTAGGTGCAGCGCTCGTTGCAGCCATAGATCACGTTCACCCAGGCGCACACGGCGCTGTCGCGGCGGGCGGTGGTGATGTCCTCCAGGATGTGGTGCGCCTCGGTGGCCACCACCTGGGCGCCGCTGGCCACCTGGTCCAGCAGGGTCTCCAGCCGGTTGGCGTGCTGGGGACCCATCACCAGGTCGAGCTCGGGAACCCGCCGCAGCAGCGATTCCCCCTCCTGCTGGGCCACGCAGCCGGCCACCACCAGCGTGAGGTGGGGGTTGGTGCGCTTGCGCTGGGCCTGGCGCCCCAGGTAGCTGTAAACCTTCTGCTCGGCGTTGTCGCGGATCGTGCAGGTGTTGTAGAGCACCAGATCCGCCTCCAGTTCCTCGGCGGCGGGCCGGTACCCCATGGCCTCCAGGATGCCGGCCATGCGCTCGGAATCGGCCTTGTTCATCTGGCAGCCGAAGGTGGTGATCCAGTAGCTGCCGCGCCCCGGCGCAGCGGCCGGCGCGGCGGCGGGGGGGGCGGAGAGGGTCGTCATCCCTCTAGTTTCCGCCATCGCCCGTGCCAGCGTGGCGGCAGGTCTGGAGGCCAGGAGCCAGCTGACGCCATGCGCTGCCGCCTGCAACGCTTTCCCCTCACCAAGGCGGTGCCGCTGGCGATCAGCCGCGGCACCACCGCCGCCGTCGACCACTGGCTGCTCACGCTGGAGCATGGGGAGCTGCGCGGTCTGGGGGAGACCGGTGGCTTCGATGCCGGCCACCGCCGCTATGGGGGCGGGGCGGTGGCCGCCGAGCTGGAGGCCTTTCTGCCCCGGCTGGAGGGCTGCTCCCCCCAGCCGCTGCAGGCCCTCGAACCCCTGCTGGAGCCCCTCTCACCCCCGGCCCGCTGCGCCGTCGACCTGGCCCTGCACGACTGGTGGGGCCAGCGGCTCGGCCAGCCGCTCCATCGCCTCTGGGGCCTCGATACGGCGGCGGTGCTGCCCACCAGCGTCACCGTCGGTCTCGGGCCGGTGTCCGGGGTGCGGCCGAGGCTGGAGCGCTGGTGGGAGCGGCTGCCGGCCAGCCGGGTGAAGCTCAAGCTGGGCTCGCCGGAGGGACTGGCCCACGACCGGGCCCTGGTGCAGGAGGTGCTGGCGGCGCTGGAGGAGCGGAGCCAGGTCACCGGTTCGGCGTTGGAGCTGCAGGTGGACGCCAACGGCGGCTGGGACCGGGATGGGGCGCGGGCGATGCTCGGCTGGCTGGCGGAGCGGGGGGTGGTGCTGGTGGAGCAACCCCTGCCGCCCCTGGAGGATCCGGAGGCGGATGCGGCCGCCTTCGCGGACCTGGAGCTGGATTGCCCGATCCCCCTGGTGGCCGATGAAAGCTGCTGGAACCTGGCCGACGTGATCCGGCTGGCCCCCTATGTGGACGGGGTGAACATCAAGCTGCTCAAGAGCGGTGGGCTGACGGAGGCGCTGCTGATGGCCCAGGCCTGCACCCGCCTGGGGCTGGGGGTGATGCTCGGCTGCTATTCCGATTCCCGGTTGCTCAACGGTGCCGCCGCCCAGCTGCTGCCCCTGGTGGACTGGCCCGACCTGGACAGCCATCTCAACCTGATCGACGACCCCTTCCGCGGGCCGCGGCTGGAGGGGGAGCGGGTGCTGCCCGGGGAGGGCTCTGGCCTGGGGGTGACCCTGGCGGCGGAGTCGGCCACGGGGGCGGGCTGATGCTGCCCCCCGACGCCCCGGTGGTTCTGCTGCAGCACCACGGTCTCGACAACCTCGGCGGCAAGACCGGCCTCACCCTGCTGCGCTACCGCCGCGCGCCGGTGCTGGCGGTGATCGACCCGGACCATGCCGGCGCCTCCCTGGAGCGGGTCACCGGCATCCCCCACCCGGCGCCGATCGTGGCCTCGCTGGCGGAGGCGCTGCCCCTGCTACCGGCCGCTGGGGAGGGGGTGGTGGCGGTGCTGGGGCTCGCTCCCTCCGGCGGGCGGCTGTCGGCGGCGGTGCGCGCCGATGTGGCGGCGGCCCTGGCCGCAGGCCTGTCGGTGGCCAGCGGCCTGCACAGCCGCCTGGGGGACGATCCGGAGCTGGCGGCTCTGGTGCGGCCCGGCCGCTGGATCTGGGACCTGCGCCAGGAGCCTCCGGATCTGCCGGTGGCCTCCGCCCGGGCCGCCGCCCTGAGCGCCCGCCGCCTGCTGGCGGTGGGCACGGACATGTCGGTGGGGAAGATGAGTGCCTGCCTGGAGCTGCTCGCCGCCGCCCGCCGGGCCCACCTGGACGCCCGCTTCGTGGCCACCGGTCAGGCGGGCATCCTGATCGCCGGTGCCGGCGTGGCCCTCGACGCGGTGCGGGTGGATTACGCGGCCGGCGCGGTGGAGGAGGCGGTGCTGGCCGCGGCGGTCGGCGCCGGCCCCGCCAGCTGGCTGCTGGTGGAGGGTCAGGGCTCGTTCTGTCATCCCGGGTCGACCGCCACCCTGCCGCTGCTGCGGGGCGCCCAGCCCACGGATCTGCTGCTGGTGCACCGGGCGGGCCAGACCGCGATCCGCAACCAGAGCGCCATTCCGCTGCCGCCCCTGCCGGAGCTGATCGTCACCCTGGAGGGGGTGGCGGCCCTGGGCCGTCCCGCCGGGATGGCGCCGCCGCGGCTGCGGGCGATCGCCCTCAACACCGGCCACCTGGAAGCCAGCGCGGCCGCCGCCGCCCTCGACGCGGTGGCGGCGGCCACGGGGCTGGCCTGCTTCGATCCGGTGCGCCAGGGGGGCGATGGCCTGCTGGCGCACCTGCAGGCCATCGCTTGAAGGCTGAAGTTGATCCTCGGACGTTGAATCCTGGCCTGGTGACCAGGGAACGGAGGAATGGGAGGGCGAGCGAGGGGATTCGAACCCCCGAGTAGCGGCGCCACAAGCCGCTGCCTTAACCACTTGGCGACGCCCGCCGTGGTTTCCAGACCCTACACCACGGCGCCGGAGCGGTTGGAATCTCTGCGATTGTGGGCCCTGTCCGCCCCGATCTCCGTTGCGGCCGCCCCTCTCCATGGTGCTGCTGGCGTCCCTGGTGGTGGGCGCCCTGGCGGGCCTGACGGTCACCAATCCGGATCGGCAGGCGTTCGAGGCCTTTGCGGCCGAGCGCCTGACGGCCCTGCTCAGCGAGGAGCTGTGCGGCACCAACGGCCTGCCGATGCTCGCGCGGCTGATGATCCGCGATTGCCCCGCCCTGGTGGCCTCCCAGCGGGTCGCCCTGGGGCAGATCGCCCTGGCCCACACCCGCCGCCGCAACCTCGGCCTGCTGAGTCTTTACCGCACCGAGCTGGGGGGCCAGGCGCTCTTCGGCCTCCTGCCGGTGCCTGAGTACAGCGCCATCACCCTGGGGATGGCCGGCCGCTTCCTGATCCTCCACAGCGAGGAGAGTCGCGACCGGGAGATCCGCCCGTGAGCTCCGCCGCCCGTGGGGAGGCCACCGACCTCCCCGCCCTGCGCCTGCCCCGCTGCCTGCTCGATCCGCGGGCGGAGCTGCCCGCCGCCGACGCCGATGGCCTGGTGCCGGTGCGTCTCCAGCAGCGGGGGGGCTGTCTGACGGCGATCCGGCCCTGCGACGCCGCCGAGGCCGCCGGCCCCCTGCCCCTGGCCCTCACCCCCCTGGTGGAGCCCCATGCCCACCTCGACAAGGCCTACAGCGGTCTGCTCCATCCCAACCGGGAGGGGACTCTGGCCGGGGCCCTGCGGGCGAACCTGCGGGAGGCCGAGCAGCGCGATCGGGAGACGGTGCTGGCCCGGGGGGAGCAGGCCCTGGAGCGCGCCTGGCGCCAGGGCCTGCGCGCCATCCGCTCCCATATCGACAGTGGCGGGCCCGGCGCCGCGCCCAGCTGGGAGGCCCTGGGGGAGCTGCGCCGCCGCTGGGCGGGCCGGGTGGAGCTGGAGCTGGTGGCGCTGGTGCCGCTGGCCCACTGGCGCACGCCCGAGGGGCGGGCGCTGGCGGAGCGGGCGGTGGCCGCCGGTGGACTGCTCGGCGGGGTGCTGGGCGGTCCGTTCCCGCTCGGCGCTGCGGACGACGACGATCTGGAGGTGTTGCTCACCCTGGCGGAGCGCCATGGCTGCGGCATCGATCTGCACATCGATGAGAGCGACGTCCAGCATGGCGAGGGGATGCGCCTGCTGGTGCGCCGCCTGCGGCGGCGGGGTGGCGGGCCGCCGGTCACCTGCAGCCACGCCGCCAGCATGGGCCTCCTGCCCGAGGGCGAGGGCCAGCGTCTGGCGGAGGCGATGGCCGCCCTGGAGCTGAGCGTGGTGGCCCTGCCCACCACCAACCTCTGGCTGCTGGGCCGCCGTCGGGGCGCTACGCCGCGCCTGCGGGCCCAGGCGCCGATCCGCCAGCTGCAGGCGGCCGGCGTGAGGGTGGCGGTGGGGGGCGACAACGTCCAGGACCCCTGGTACCCCGGCGGGGACTTCGACCCGCTGGCGCTGCTGCGCTTCGCCGCGATCGCCAGCCACCTGGCCCCCTGGCAGCGGCAGGGGCTGGCCCCCTTCGGCCGGGAGGGGGCCCGGCTGCTGGGCCTTCCCTGGGACGGGGTGCTGCGGGTCGGCGGACCGGCGGATCTGGTGGTGTTGGCCGCCGGCTCGTGGGCGGAGCTGCTGGTGCGCGATCCCCAGCGGCGGGTGCTGCGGCAGGGCCGCTGGCTGCCCCCGCCGGAGTGGCAGGCGCCGGCGCCACTGCTGGCCGGCCTGGGGCAGGATCCCCCTCCCCCCTGAGCCGCCCGCCGCGCCATGCCTGCCACCGCGCTTCCCCCCCTGCCCGCCCCCGTCGACGCCGAGAGGATCGAGGCACTGGCGGCGGCCCTGCGCCAGCGGGCTCCCGCCCTTGCCCTGGTGCGGGAGCCGGGGGAGCTGGCCCGCCTCTCCCGGGATTTCCACGACTACTCCCCCGTGCTCACCCCCCTGCTGGCCGGGTGCCGGGCCCAGCTGGCGGCGCGGCCGCGGTCGGTGGCGGAGGTGATGGCGGCGGCCGGGGCCTGCGCTCACCTCGGCGTGCCGCTCACCGTGCGGGGCGCCGGCACCGGCAACTACGGCCAGTGCGTGCCCCTGGTCGGAGGGTTGGTGCTGGATCTGAGCGGCCTCGACCGGCTGCGCCAGCTCGACCCGGAGACGGGAGTGCTCACCGCCGAGGCGGGCTGCCTGCTCGGATCCCTGGAAACGGCCCTGGCGGCGGGCGGGCGGGAGCTGCGGCTGGTGCCCAGCACGGTGCGCAGCGCCACGCTGGGGGGCTTCATCGCCGGCGGCTCGGGGGGCATCGGCTCGCTGCGCTGGGGCTTCCTGCGCGATCCCGGCAACCTGCTCGGCCTGGAGGTGGTGAGCCTGGAGCCCGAGCCCCGGCTGCTGGAGCTGGACGCGGCCGCCGCAGCGCCCCTGAACCACGCCTATGGCACCAACGGCATCCTCACGGCGGTGCGGTTGGCCACTGCCGCCGCGGTGGCCTGGCGGCAGCTGGTGGTGGGCTTCGCCGACTGGCCAGCGGCCCTGGCCGTGGCCCGGGAGCTGCCCGCCACCGCCCTGCTGCTCCAGGCCCTGACCCTGCTGGAGGCGCCGATCGCCGCCCGGCTGCCCTGGCCCCAGGGCTGCCCGCCCCCCGCCTCCGGGGAGCACCGGCTGCTGCTGCTCGCCGCCCCCGACAGCCTGGCGCCGCTGGCCCCCTGGCTGGCGGCCCGCGGCGGGCGGCTGCTCTGGCAGGAGTCCCAGGGGCAAAGCCGCGGGGTGCCGCTGCGGGAGCTGGGCTGGAATCACACCACCCTGCACTGGCGCGCCCAGGTGAGCGGCTGGACGTACCTGCAGATGCTGCTGCCCGCCGAGCCGGCGCCGCTGCTGCAGGCGGTGCGCCAGCGCTGGGGGGAGGATGTGCTCTGGCACCTCGAAGCGGTGCGCCAGAAGGGGGCGGCGCGGCTGGCGGCCCTGCCGCTGCTGCGCTGGCGGGGCCGCGCCGATCTGGAGGCGCTGATGGGTCAGTGCCGCGACCTGGGGGCCCTGCTGTTTGATCCCCATGTGCTCACCGTCGAGGACGGTGGCCTGGGGGTGATCGACGCCGATCAGGTGGCGGCCAAGGGCGCCTACGACCCGGCCGGCCTGCTCAACCCCGGCAAGCTGCGGGGCTGGCTCAGCCGCACTCCAGGCTGAGGCGGGTGTCGACGCCGGTGACCGGGTTGGTGCCCTCCGCCTCCAGGCACAGGGCCCGCTGGTCGGCCCGGTCGATCAGGGCATCGCTGAAGTCGGCGTCGGTGATGCGGGCGCCGCGGAAGTTGCTGCCGGTGGCGATCGCGCCCCGCAGCACCGCCCCGCGGAAGTCGGCGCCGCTGAAGTCCACCTTGTCGAGCAGGGCGTCGCTGAGGTCGGCGCCGGAGAAGTCGGCCTCCGGGAAGGCGGCCTGGGTGAGGATCGCGCCGTGCAGGTTGGCGCCGGCGAAGCGGGCGGAGCGGCCCTGGGCGCCGGCGAAGGAGGTGTTGGCGAGATGTTCGCCGCTGAAATCCTTGCCGTTCTGGTTGGTGAGCGTGTAGTCGATCCCGGAGAACTCCGCCCGCGCCGCCGCCGCCCAGCCCCCGGGCGGCGGCGCCAGCGTCAGCAGGGCGATCAACAGGGCCAGGGCGAGGGCCAGGGGGGCGTCCCCCCGGCGGGGCCGGGGAGTGCGGAGCGGCCGGAGGAGGGGCGGGATGGGCATCGGGGGTGGGGGAGAGGCGGGCTCAGGCGGCCGCCGGGTTCAGGCCGAGGTGGGTGCGGATGCGCTCGAGGGCGGCCTTCTCCTCCACCGACACCTTTTCGCCGGAGCCGAACAGCCCCTTGCCGGCGGCCTCGGCCACGGCTACGCAGCCGTCGACGATCAGTTCCGCGTATTGCTTCACGCTGGTCTCATCGGCCTTGCTGCGGGCCAGGGCCATGGCGTCGTCCACCTCGGCCAGGGCTCGATCGAGCACGCGGCCCTCGCGCACGTCCTCGGCGCTCACCTGCAGGGTCTCGGGGTGGATCCCCTGCCGCAGGGCCTCCTCGTCGAACAGGCTGGTGATCAGGGGGTTTTCGGCATAGCGTTGGGCGGCGCCCGCCAGTTCGCGGCCGAGGGCGAGCGCCTCCTGGGCGCTGGAGAAGAGCCCCAGGTCCACGGTCATCACCGCCAGGGCGGCGGCCAGGGGGGCACCGAACAGGCGGTTGCGCTCGTCGGCGCTGAGCTCGATCGTCATCGCTCGGGCAGGGGAAGGACACGGAGGGTCGCGCTCGGCGCCCTCCTGCACTGTGGCCAGGCCGCGCCAATCCGTCAGCGTGCGCCATCGAGCTGGGGCAGCAGGGCGCCGAGCAGGTAGAGCGACCCCGCCACCACGGGCAGGCCCGCCGGCTGCCCCGGCGCTTCCCGCCCCGGCGCCAGCAGCCAGGCCAGGCCCTCCGCCCCGCAGGCCGCGGCGACCAACTGCTCCGCCAGCTCCGGGCAGGCCGCCGCGAGGGCGGCGGCGCTCCAGCTGGCGTGGTCGGGGATCGGCACGATCGCGGCCTGATCACCGGGGCGCAGCAGCGCCGCCAGCATCTCCGCCCCCTGCTTGTGGGCCTGCACCCCGAGCAGCCAGCGGCGCGGCAGCCCCGGCTCCAGACGGTCGATCTCGCGGCGCAGGGCCTCGGCCGCCGGGGGGTTGTGGGCGCCGTCCACCAGCAGCGGCCGGCCGCGGTAGAAACGCCGCTCCAGCCGCCCCGGCCAGCGGGCGGCCGCCAGCCCTGCGCGGATCGCCGCGGCCGGGATCCGCC
>JBEIHT010000088.1:0-10026 GCA_040381155.1 Aphanothece sp. | reverse complement strand
CGACATGCTGGAGCAACGCAACCTGATGGCCCATACCTACAACGTGACCCGTGCCCAACTGGCCCTGGCCCTGATCCGGGAACGATTCGCGCCGGCGCTGCGCACCCTTGCCGCAGATCTGGAGCAGCGGCCATGACGCAGCAAAGTGATCCTGCTTCAGCAGTGGAAGCGGCTGAAACCTTGGGAGGTCTGCCCACACGCACCCTGGAGCAGATCCAGGGGGTGTGGCGGCAGTTCCCCCAGATCCGCTGGCTGAAGCTCTATGGCTCCCGGGCGCTGGGCCGGCAGCGGCCCGGTTCCGACATCGACCTGGCCTTCAGCAGCGAGGAGGATTGCAGCGCCGAGCTGGCCGCCGCCTTCGAGGAGCTGCCCACCCCCTACCTGGTGGATGTGACCCACTGGGAGAGCCTGCGGCATGAAGGACTGTGCGACCACATCGCCCGGGTTGGGGTGTTGCTGCAGCGGGGGTGAGGGCCTCAGCCTCTGGGATCTCTGGAGCGCGGCTCGGGTTTCAGGGTGTGGGAAGACCATGCAGGCCTTTTCGATCCGCCAACCCAAGGGCAACCCCTCCACTCTGCTCAGGGCTACGGCGTGCCCCACACAGCGGCGGTGCGCTCCGGCCTGGCGCTCTCCCTGTTTCGCACCGGATCCATCTCCGCGGGCAGTGCTGCCCAGGTGGCGGGGCTGCCCCTGCCCCACTTCCTCGAGATCCTCTCCTACCTGAAGATCCCCGTGGTGGAGGGTGATGCGGCCGACCGCCAGGAGGATCTCGCCAACGCTCGCCGCTGGCTGCGGGTTGGCTCACCATCAGCGACCTTAACGCCGAGGTGAGGCTTCAGCCGCTCAACCCTGGCGTCGACGCCGGGGACTGCAGCACGACTTCCCTGGCCCTGCACTGGCAGGCGACTTGGGAGAGAGTTCTTGTGATCGTGGACGACCGCTGCGGCCGGGCCGAAGCCAGGGGGTTGCCATCATCGGCACCGCCGCCGTGTTGGTGCTGGCCAGGGAACGGAATCTGATCCCTGCCTGCGGCCCTCTGCAGCTCGCCTTACGCGAGCAGGGGTACTTCCTGAGCGATGGCGGGGTGGCCGCAGTGCTGACCGAGGCATGGCGAAGGCTGATGGGGTGAAGCGCACGGATGTTCAGGCCCCACTGTTTGCTGTCTGCCTGGGAGGAAACGCCTCCAGCTCGATCAATCCACCGGCTGGCACTGCGGCCTGGGGATGAGACAGAACGTGGGTGAAGACCTTGCCCATGTCCGTGGCCCTTGTCAGGCCAGCGGATGCAGCTGCAGCCAGACCCTGAGGCGAGCTGGATCGAGAATAGCTGGCAGCTTCGATTGATCCCGAAGGGCAAACAGATCCGCGTCGCCGCTCACCAACAGCTCCTCGCTGGCGGAGAGTGCCTGGTCAAGAAACACTCGATCCATGTGATGGCGACTAGTTGATAGGCACTTCGCGCAACACCATTAACGCATCTGTAAAAGAGTCGGCCACTCTGTACAAATTGCTGTATCCACTGGGATTGACGACACGCGTTGGAAACATTTCGTCCCAGAGAAGCAGAATCTGGTCGATGTCGAGTTGCTCTGTGTCAACCATCGCGTACTTGAGGTCCCCGACGCAGCGCTCGAGCTGGCCATCGGTGAGCCCGCGATGCTCGTGGTCCCATACGTATGCGCCGGCCAGATCCGCGGTGGCTAGTAGCAGCAGGCTTTCTCCGTGGTCGGACGCGATGGGTAGCAAGCCCTCCGAGAGGCGGTGACTTTCAGGAAAGGTGTCCTCGAGCAACGTGATAGGGTCCCAGTCTTCGCCCGCCCCGACGGAATAGAGGGTGTCGAGTCGGAAATCCCGCCCAAGCGCACAACCCGGCAGGAGCGTGAGCATTGCGTGCTTGTCGAACGCGCCGGCGCCGTGCGCACTGCAGAAATACACGTAGTCGTCGGGGAGTGAGATGCCGGCCGCAAGGGCCTGCGCCTCGGCGGCGTCGCGGCCCGGCAGCCTCGCTCTCGGCTCCAGGCGATTGAAACCGAAGTGCTGCAACGCTGCATCGCAATCCACTGATGCCCCGCGTGCATCCTGCGCACAGCTGCACGTCACTTGGTGACAACGCTTTCCTCTAGCGTGTCGACGACTTTTCCTTCGGCGTCGACGTAGCGCAACTCCTTGGAGGAGGGCTTGAATTCCTTGCCCAGCAACTTCTGAAGTTCGTCCATATATTGTCTGGTCTTTTCGGCGTGGGCACTATGCGCCATCGTCACCAGGTCGATCAGCTCGAACGACTTCTTGTCGAAATCGATCAGGGCGATATCAAACCTGAGCTTGCCGCCCTTTAGCTGGCCTTGGGTGATCAGCACCCGTCCACCTACTTTTTGCAGATCTGCAACGGCCTTCTTCGTCAGCTGCGAATAATGCATGACCTTGTCGGCGAACCCACTCGCGCCGAACGCCCTGACGATCTCCTCGATCTCGTAGCCTAAGTGTCGACCGACACTCGCCTTGTCGGGGATTTTGCTCCAGTCGCCCGTTTTCTCGGCCTCAAAGGCTGCAGCCACCTGGGCTTCATGCCGTTTTGCCCGCTTGATTGCATTGTCGATGTCTTTCATCGACGTCTTGGCATTGATCTTCTCCGCCATCTTGCGCAGCGAGAACGGCGATCCGATCTCGGCAGCCGCGATCTTGTCCAAGGCTTTCGGCGGCAGCGTCGCCAACCAGTCGACCGCGTCGGCGGACAGGCTGGTGACGTAGGCGAGTTTTTCGGGCTCCAGCTTCACGAACTTGGCCAGCGCTGGCGGCTCGAGTTGCGCGAGCTTGGTGACAGCTCCCTCGCCGAGCTTGGCCACCCGGCCGAATTCCTCGGCGCTCAGTGCGCCGAGTTTGGACAGCTGATCCGGCGCGAGCGCCAACATATGCTTGGCCATTGCCGGTTCGAGCTTCGCAAGGCGCGCCACCATTTCGCGGTCCATCGCCGCGATGCGCGCCACCTGCTCCGCCGACACTGCGGTGAGTTCCCGGACCTCGCGGGCATTACGCATGTCGCCGGTCAACGTTGCCGCTTCCGCTCTCACCTTATCGAGATCGATCTTGTTGACGATCGGGACCTGCGCTTCGGCCGACCTTCGTTCAAGGTCCACCAGACGCTTTTCAAACTCGGGGTTCTCCGCCAGCTCCCGTGCGAAAAATCCGCGCACAAGATGGCAGGGGTCACTGCAAACCGCGAACTTGCCGCCTCGAAGAGTCTTGACTTCATGGACCCCTCCCGCTTCGACCGCGGGCACCGCGCGGCCGACATCTTCGGCGGCGTTCAGCTCCTTGGTCGCGCTTTGGACAGCCGCATCCACCTCTCGTTTCAGGTTCTGCTCGACGGTTTCGGCGCCTCGCGCACGTTCAGCCGTGGAGATGATCTTTTCCGCCAACTCCTTGGACTGCCCTGCTGCCGCGGCTGCATCCCGGACGGCTTGCGATGCCTTTGCCACTTCCGCAGCGTCTTTGGCGGCTCGCAGCTCTCTTGCGGAAGTGGCAAAGGCCTTGAGCGCGCTCTTGGCGGCGGCAAAGTCGAGCACCGCACCCACGATGTCGAGCGCCAGCCAGAACAGCGAAGGATCCTCGGACGAAATGGCCCGCGGATTGTCAAAGTCGCTACCGGCCGCTGCATGGAGGAATTGATATTCCTGCAGATGCTCGTAGGCGAGATACCCGCTTATTCCCGCGGCACCGGCGCCGGCCGCTACGACACCTGCGGTGGCCACCAAACTCAGGCCGCCCGTCGGTATCGCTGCCAACAGTCCGAGCCCAAGTGCGATAAGGCCCAGCCCCATTTCGATCAGGCTCTTGTCGCGCTCGATTGCATCAACGCGAGCCTTGATGAAGCCGGACTGGATCGACTCCTTGGAGTAACCGAGATCGACAAGGGTCGCTTCCAGAACCGGGGTGAGCTTCCAGACCAGCGCCGGATCCTCCTCGAGTTCGTTCCGGACCTTGGTGACGTTCGCCAGCTTCTCGAACAGGACATCGTTCAGCGTTTCGGCCGTCTTGTCTCCCGAACCTGTCGCGATGCTTTCGAGCGCCGACAGGTCGGCCGTCTGGGTATAGGGTATTAGGATCGGGAATTGCTTCTCGGCCTCGTTTCTCGCCTCGTTATAGGATGGATACTTGTACCGGAGTTCTGCCTCCATTTCAGCGGCAAGTCTCGGGTCTCTCTCGAAGCAATTGCCTTCCCGGTCGCAACTTTCTTGCAAGGCCTGATTGCGGCGTGATTCGAGGCCCTTGATCTCGCGCAACGCGACCGCCAGGCGCTTCGCCGCCGCTGCCAGACCGGCAGAATCGACGCCGCTGGCCATGGTGTCAATGTTGTCGACGCAGCTCCCCGCCAGGCAGTCCGATCTTTGCCGTGACACACGATTGAGGCCGTAGCGAATTCGTTCGGAGTTCAAACTGGTTTCGCTCTGCTTCAAGAGCGATTTGGCGACCGGCACCGCGCGCTCTTCGACCTTGCGGGCAAAGGCGAGGACCGGGGGCAGATTGCCAAGCTCGGCGCCGACATCGATGCTGTCCATCCAGAGTTTGGTGGTCTCCGCCTTGCTTGTCGCCACCGCAACCAGCTGATCGTCGAACGACTCCCAGATGCGCTCCAGCGCCGATTCATCACTCGGCCCAACCCATCTGAGCTTGAGGACGATAGCGATTAACTTAAGCTTTTCTGGCGTAGTCGCTGAACTGAAATCATAAAGGGCGTTGATATGGTGAGACCCATCGCCACGGAGAGCCGCATCGATGTGCTCACGAGGGGACCAGGCATCCGCCGCCGAATCCCCATTTGAGTCCCAATTGTCGTACATCCGCCGAACCCCGCCGTGCCCCAGCACGACATGGCTGATTTCGTGCGCCAACAGGTGGCGCCCAGCGTTGGTGTGCGGACTGAACTCGCCCTTGGCAAAGCCGATGTCGTTGCCGGCGGCGAATGCCCGAGCTTGAATTTCGTGCCCTGAGGAGAAAGCAGAACCTTCGGTGTGAACTATCACCGCCCCCAAATCCACCCCCAACCTTCGCTCAAACTTCCCGCGAATCCCCGCAGGCAACGGCTCCCCCGGCTCGCTCAGCACCCGATGCACCGACGGCGGCGCCACCATCTCCCCGCCTGAACCACCGTCCCCACCCCCCGCCACCTGCCGCCGAAGGACCCCACCCCCGTCACCACCCCCGCAAGCCGCACACGGCGCCCCCCCAGCAGCGCAAGCCGCGCACACCGGCATCGCCGGCTCCTCGGGGGCGGTGAGGAGGTCGGCGATGCGGTCGGCTTCCCGTTCGGCGGGATCGTGGGGGGAGCCCACCTTGAGGGGCTTGCCGGCTGGGGCCTTCTCGGCGGGGGCGAGGGAGGCCATGGGTCAGGGGCCTGGGGCGGGCGCAGGCCCTGGAGACGGGGCGGGGGCTGGGGCCGGCGTTGATGGTGGCGTGAGCGCCTCGCGCACCTTCGCGAGGGCCGCCTGCCGTTCACTCGCGCTGCGATCAGGCCGGGGAACCTGGCGTTGCTCCTGCAGCCGCTGCGCTTCCGCAAGCGATTGCTGGGCCTTCAACAGCACCGCCAAGGCATTGCGGGCGGCATCCCGCGCCGTTTCCCAGGCCCCGACGGCTGCGGTGTGGCCCCTGTCCTGGCTGGCACCCGCGGGAATTTCCGTGGATTTGGTCAAGGCATCAAAGGCATCTGTGAAATCCTTCCAAGCCAGCCCCGCTTCCGCCGCGGAGGGATTGAGTGGCGGGGGGGAACCTGTTGGCGCGGACAGCCCTGCCGTGAGGGCGTTGGCCGCAGTGAGCCGTTGCTGAGCCCTGTTGAAGAGCTCCTCAAGGATTCGGGCACTGTGTTGCAGCTCGCTCCAGCGGGCCTCCGCGGCTCTGGCTTTGCGCGTGTAGTCCAGTTCCGCCTGTTCGAGCGCCTCCCTGGCGGTTTTGAGAGCGCTCTCCGCCGTCTGGTCAGCGGTGCTGCTCGCCTTGTCGATCCCGTCAGCAGCCTGGAACACGGCATCCAGGTTTCCACTCTCGGCGATGCCGGCCTTGGCCTTGAGCGCTGTTTCCAGATCCGTTTTCCGCTGGGCGGCCAGGCCCCCTCCCGCCGCCAGAGCCAAGCGCACCCGATCCGCCACCGCCTTGCGTTCGGCCAAGGCTCGTTGCAACTGCGCTTCACGGTCCCACAGCCTTCCCTTCTCCTGGATCTCGGCCTTGGCGGTGGTGAGGTCGCGGATGGCCTTCTGGGCGATGGCCACTTCGCTGGCGGCCAGGCTGCTGCTGGCCTGGGCTTGATCGGCCGCTCGCTGCAGCTCGGCGATCTTCTGTTCGATGGCAGCCACCTCGTCATCGACGGGCCAGACGCCGGGGGAGGGAGCAGGAGTGACGGTCATGGTTGGCTTGGGGTGAAGGATGGAAACACCGTTGGATCAGGCATCGGCGTGCCGCTCTTGGCGTATTCGCGGCGCACCGCGTCCCAGAGCCGCTCGCGGCTGATCGGTTCGCCGGCCGCTGCGGCGCCGTAGGCGGCCGTGAGGGCGGCGTTGCGGATCTCGCCGCCGCTGAGGTCGAACAGGCGGGCCAGGTCGGCCGTGTCGACCTCGCCGCTCAGTTGGTCTCTGGGCAGGTGCAGCTGCCAGATCGCCCGCCGCTCGGCGATGCCCGGCCGACGGAAGGCCACGAGCTGGTCGAAGCGCCGCAGGAACGCCTCATCCATGCCATGCAACAGGTTGGTGGAGAGCAGGGCCAGACCCTCGAAGGCCTCCAGCCGCTGCAGCAGGTAGTTCACCTCGATGTTGGCGTAGCGGTCGTGGGCGTCCTGCACGCCGGTGCGCTTGCCGAACAGCGCATCGGCCTCATCGAACAAGAGCAGCGCCGCGAAGCCCTCGGCGGCATCGAACACCTGGGAGAGATTCTTCTCGGTTTCGCCGATGTACTTCGACACCACCAGCGACAGATCCACCGCCAGCAGCGGCAGCCGCAGGCGGTGGGCGATGGCGTCGGCCGCCAGGGTCTTGCCCGTGCCCGACGGGCCGTGCAGCAGGCCCACCACGCCGTTGCCCCGCTCGCCGTGGCCCAGCCCCCAGCGCGCCTGCACCCGCACCCGCTGCCGCACCCGCCGCACCAGATCCTCCAGTTCCTCTTCCGTGTCGGGGGCCAGCACCAGCTCCTGCCACTCCACTTGGGGCAGCCGCCGCCGGGCCAGCCCCGCCGCCCGCGGCGGCACCTGATCCCGCAGGCGATCGAGGGCCCCCTCCAGCCGCTGCTGGCCCGCGGCGGCGTCCGCCAAGCCCGCCGCCAGGGCCGGCACCTGGGCCGGGCTCAGCCAGGTGCGGCCCGCCAGTTCATCGGCTTCCTCCTCGGGCAGGTTGAGCGCCTGCCGCCAGGCCGCCGCCAGCTCCAGCGGGTCGCTGCCGCCCAGCTCCAGGCGGCTCAGGGCGCCATCGCCGCCTGTGAGGTGGGCCGTCGCCGGCGCCACCAGCAGCGGCAGCCGAGCGGCGACGGCCCGCAGCGCCGCGGGTGGGGCCGGCAGCGCCGTGGCCTCGCTGCGCAGGGCCACCCAATGGCCCGTGGCCACCCCCGCCAGCCAGGCCGCGATCCAGGGGGGTGGCGCCGCCGGCTCCGCCGCGGGCGCCTCGATCAGCAGGGCTCCCGCCTCGGCGGCGGCCAGGGCCAGCACGGTCTCCACCGCCCCGGCGCTGCCCACCAGATGCACGATGCCCTGGGCGGCCATCTCCCGCAGGCGCTGGGCCTGGCGTCCCCGCTGGCCGGAGGTCCCGCCGGCGCTGGCGAGCGGCAGCGGGCGACTGCTCCAGCCCTCCTCCAGTTCGGGCGCCGCCGCCCCATCGAGGCCGGCCAGCAGGGTGGCGCTGGGTTCCAGGCGGCTCTCGAGACAGACGGTGCCGCCCGCCACCAGGCGCAGCAGGCCGAGCCGCCAGAGGGGCGATTGGCGCAGGGCCCAGCGCACCATCGCCGGATCGCCCCCATCGCCCAGCAGCAGCTTCAGGGCGATGCCCAGCCGCAGCCGCCGCTCCTGGCCGCCCTGGAGGCTCGCCACCGCCGTGGCGCCGTCCTCCTCCAGGCTGGGCAGGGTGGCCAGGGCCAGCAGCTCCAGATCAAAGGGCGACAGCCGGGTGGCCGCGGCGATCCGCGCCAGGGGGCTGGCCGTGGGGTGGGCCTCCAGCTCGCCATAGAGGCGCTCGCCGCTGGCCTCGATCGCCGCCGCCAGGGCCACCGGATCCAGGCTTTCCGCCGCCGCCTGCTCCGGATCGAGCAGGGGGGAACAGTGGCGCCGCAGGCCGGTGTGGGTCGGCAGGCGCAGCAGCAGGCGCCCCGCCGCCAGGGCCAGCCAGAGGGCGAGCAGCTCGGCGTTGCTCATGGCGTCTCCTCCCCGGGCCCCAGCGGTTCGGCGCCGTAGTGGAAGCGCACCACCCGCCGCAGGGCGGGTTGCCAGCCGGGGTCGAGATCCCACCCCTCCCGGCGCAGCGCCCCATCCACGCTCGCCAGGGGCCAGCTCAGGCGGATCTCCCAGGCGTCCCAGGCCAGCAGGCCCGGCCGCCAGAGCAGGGCCGCCAGCCGGTGGCTGGCCTGATCCGGTAGGGGTGGCGTGGCGCCATGGGCGGGGCCATACACCTGCCGCAGGGCGCCTGGGGCGAAGCCGATCGCGTCCGGGATGGCGCCGAGCAGCAGCGCCAGGTGTCGCTCGGCCGCCGCCGGCTCCAGGGGTTCGGCCAGGTCCAGCCGCTCGGGCCAGGCCCGATCCGGCGCCAGCAGGGCCAGCAGGGGCCGTTCCCGTTGCAGCGCCGCCGCCCGCTCCCCCGCCCCCAGGGGGGCGAGCAGGCGCTGCAGGGCCAGCAGGGCCAGGTCGCCGGCGGGGGACCCCTGAGGGGGCTCATCGCTGGAGGGGGCCGGGAGCGCGGGGTGGTTGAGCAGGAGCAGCAGGCCGCCGGCGTGGATCCAGGCGGTCTGACGGGCGGACTCCTCGGAGTGGCTTTCCAGGACCCTGGCGCCGGCGGGGGATGACGGTGCGGGCTCGCGCCTGGGGGTTGGAGCTGGGGCCTCAGCTGGCGCTGGAGCGGCGGGGTTCTCCAGCCCCTCGGCCAAGGCCCGCAGGGTGGCGGCGCTGAGCTGCGCGAGCGAGGGCTGGGCATGCAGCAGGGCCGCCAGACGCCAGGGCTCCAGACGCGCCGCTGGGGCGCTGGCGCCGCAGCCGAGCTGGGGGTGGCGGCCCAGACGCTCCCGCTGCGCTTCCAGCAGGGCCCGCAGGGCCGTACCTGGTTCCGGCGGAGCCAGCCCTTCGGCCGGCCGCTGGGAGAGCCGCAGGGCCAGGGCCTGGGCCAGCGGCCGCGCCTCTTCGTCCGTCAACAGCGCGCCCACGCCCCAACGGGTGGCGGGCCGCTCCGCCAACGCGGCCATGCTGGCCGCCGCCCGGGCCGGGTGACGCTCGATCCAGCGCCGCAGGATCGCCGCCGGGGCCAGATCCAGGGGCTCGCCGCGGCCATCCAGCAGCCGCTGCGCCCACCAGGCGGGCTCGCCCCACCGCAGCAGCTGGCCCAGGTGGGCCGTCTCCGCCGCCCAGGCATCGGCAAAGGCCACCGCCGGGGCCGTCGCGTCGTCGCCACCGTTTCCAGCGCCCTGGGCCAGGGGCGTCCTGCCAAGGGCCAACACCAGGGCCTGCTCCAGGGCCTGGCTCCAGGCCTGGAGCAGGGCCCCATCGCTGGCGCCCTCGGCCAGCTTCAGGCGCAGATCCAGCCGCCGCACGGCCACCACCGCTTCCGGCGGCAATCCCGCCCGCGCGAGGGCCCGCTCCGCCACACCGGCCAGGGCAGCGGCCAGGGGGCGTTGGCTCAGCTCCCGCAACCAGTCCTCCGTCGCGCCCTCCGGCGGGGTGTCGGCGGGCAGCTGCAGCTGGGTGTGGAGGTGGGCGATGCGCAGCGCGATGGCCATGGCTCAAGCCCCCGGCGGACGCCGCAGGGGCCGCAGCACCTCCAGGCGGTTGCCGCCCACCCGCAGCAGGGTTTCGGCGTTG